>JBCCTV010000033.1:0-19329 GCA_039197915.1 Pseudomonadota bacterium
AAGGAGAATACAGCGCCCATGCTCCTTTGGGCTTGGCTGATTGCAATGATGACAGCCGCTGGCATTGCAACATTCTTTGTCGGCCTCGCGGTCGCCTTCCCGGTTATTGGCTATGCGAGCTGGCGCGCTTATCGCGATCTATCATTGAGCACTCAATAAGTCTGAGTTCAGTTTACGGAATGAAGTTTCAGAAGGCCAAATTTAGGAAAAGAGCTGAAATCAAAACCCCTTCCGTATACTTACTCATCGCCCTCTAGATCGTCATCCATTAAAACGCGCTGCGCTGCGCCATCAAGATCTTCATACTGTCCGCTATTAAGTGCGAAAACGAAAGCCGCGAGCCCAACGCCGCCGAGGAGTAGCGCAATCGGTATTAGGAATAATAACGCGCTCACAGGCTTATACGGACCCTATTTTCGCGCCAGTCTCATGGCGTTCAGTGTAACGACCATCGACGAGCCGGACATGGCGAGCGCAGCAATTAACGGCGTTACAAAGCCAAAAGCCGCTAATGGGACGGCGCAAATGTTATAGAGCGCCGCAAAGCCAAAATTTTCAAGAACGCGCCGGCGTGCTTTGCGCGACACCATATGCGCCTCTAAAATTGGCGAAATTCCGTCGCCTTGATACACAAAGTCCGCCGTTGCCTGGCTGGCATCCGCAGCCGTTCCCGGCGACAGAGAGGCATGCGCCGCGGCCAGCGAGGGGGCGTCATTAAGACCGTCGCCAACCATTGCCGACTTAACGCCGTCCGCCGCCAAATTCTCCAAACGCGCTGTTTTATCCGTGGGCCGAAGACCGCTTGACCATTTTTTTATACCAACTATTTCGGCCATCCGCTGGACAATTTCTCGCCTGTCACCGGAAAGAAGCTCAACCCCAAAACCCTGCGCCTTCAGTTTTTCAATTGTTTCAATCGCATCATTCCGTGGCGCATCGTGGAACATAAAGCGCACAGGGCTAGCGCCTTCCCGCCAAAACCACGCCTCAGCCGCCGGCGGCGTTTCATCCGGATCATGATGAGCTGACGTATCGTCTGAGAGTTCAAACACCCATTCACGCCTTCCGAACCGTGCGGGCTTGCCATCAACTATTCCCGATACACCGCAGTTTACTTCTTCGACTGCATCCTTACTAACGAGCCCCGGACCGACGCTTGCGACCACACCTTTCGCGATCGGATGCCTTGAAATACGCGCCAATTGCGCCGCTTGCTGGAGAACTTCACCGCTGATCTTTTCGCTGTTGGCTAATCGCATGTCCCCAAATGTCAGTGTACCTGTTTTGTCGAACACGAATAGATCCACCTCAGACAAGCGCTCAAGCGCATCGCCGGATTTAACGAGGATCCCCGATTTAAAAAGTCGCCCCGTTGCGACAACTTGCACAGCAGGAGCAGCAAGGCCAAGCGCACACGGACACGTAATGATCAGGACCGCGACGGCGTTTACGACAGCGACCCGTAATCCAGCGTCGGAAAGCGTCAACCAACCGACGAACGTCAGGAGCGCGAGCGAGTGTACGATCGGTACGTAGAGAGCCGCCGCACGGTCAGCGAGCCGAACATATCGGCTCTTCGATTGTTCGCCCGCTTCAACAAGGCGAGTTAGCTCCGCGACGAGAGAATCGTCGGCGATCTTCTCTGCACGCATCACCAATCGTGAGGTCAAATTCAGAACGCCTGAATAAAGCTTTTCCCCGATCGCGACTTGCTTTGGCGCGCTTTCCCCATTGATGATCGATTGATCGACATCGGATAAACCGTCCTCAATAATCCCGTCGACTGGCGCCCGATCTCCTGGCGATAGTAGAATTCGATCGCCAATTTGAATTTCGCGCGCAAGCACCGGCTCGAGGACGCCATTCTCCGTTAGTCTCGAAACTGATATTGATTGTAAAGCAACGAGGTCACGCGCTGCAGTGCGCGCTTTCAAGCGAAGGCGATGATCAAGGTACCGACCAATCAGCAAAAAAAATAAAAGCATCAAAGCGGCATCGAAATATGTATGCTCACCGCCGTGCAGGAACTCGTAGATACTGATGCTCAGCGATAAAATAACCGCCAATGAAATGGGCACGTCCATATTTGCGCTGCGCGCGCGCAGAGCGGCAGTAGCGGAGTTAAAAAATGGCTTTGCTGCATAAAGTGCGCATGGCACGGCAATCAGTGCAGAAACTAGGTGAAACAGCGCGCGCACACCCGCGCCCATTTCGCCAGCCCCCGCCCAAACCGAAACGGAAAGCAACATAACGTTAGCAAGCGCAAACCCGGCGACCCCCAACGAGCGGAGCAGCTGACGCCCCTCTTCGTCAGCGTCAGACTTCAGCGTTTCTGGATCAAAAGCGGCGGCGCGATACCCCAAGCCCGCAAGGGTTTCTGTAACTTCGCGCGGGTCAACAGCGCCCTCGCGCCAGCGCAGCGCGAGCTTTCCGGTTGACAGATTCAACCGTGCAAAGACGATACCGTCCAGCCCCAACATCGCCTTTTCAATTTTCGAAATACAGGCGGCGCATTTCGCACCGAAAATGGCGAGCTCAAGCCGCTCCTCACCATTTGCTCGGCGAACATGGGGGGTCGGGTCGATTGCTGGTGATTGCTCGGGCGGCGCCAGCGCACTTGGGCACCCCTGCAGTGAAGTGGTTTCGGATACTGCTGACATCAAAAATATACCTTCGTGTCAACATCGAAACGCTGAAGACCGTCCTCCGTTGCAACAGTCTTTAAGCGCCATACCCCTGGCGATATATTTGCCGCTGTCGCCTGATACTGACCGGCGCCGAGGGATGTGAATTGGAGCGCTTGATCGAAATTATCATCGACCGGTTGGCTCATCGTTCCTGATACTGATAACCCAACGAGCGGCGAGCGATTGCTGTCCATAAACCGCAGCGTAATGGTCGCCACACCGTCTTCGCTCAACTCAAGCGCATCAATCGAAGACACCCAACCGAGCGCCGATTGCTGGTCACGGCTTGCAAGCGTTTTATTAAACGCAAGTCCTTGGAGATACGACTTCTCCTCATGCTCTCCGGGAAAAGACTTAATTGCAAGCGTGACAAAAACTGCATTCACAGCGGAAATTGTCCCAAAGAAAGCAAGCATTGCCGTGAGGACATGCCACCCTTTAATCGTAAACTGCTGTGTACTCATTTTCTAGCCACCATAAAGACCGTCGGATTATCAGCCGTTTCGGCGTTATCCGTCGCTCGAACTGAAATTGTAACGGGGATCGTGTTCTCCGGCGCTACCGCATATGGCGCCGTGAGAAAGAGCCGAACAGCGCTCAGATCGTCGCCCTGAACCAAAACCGGAATAGCGCCATCATGCACTTCTTCACCGAATGCCGATAGACTAAATCCGTCAGCGCCGCTAACCGAGATAAAAAACTGACGCTCCGCATTCGCTTTGTTCACAATTTTAACGGTATAAGCGTTCCGTATTGAACCATCCGAAAGCTGAACAAAGGGGGGTGTGCGGTCCCTCAAGACATTGACTTCCAGGGTCGACCGGGACGCGAGGCCGAAAAGCATTAACGCCGCCACTATCAAAAGCACGCCACCGTAAAAAATGGTCCTGCTTCTAATTAAACGCACTGACGGCGCATGACCTGCCGAGCGACGGGCTATATTCTCGTCTGTATCATAACCAATTAGTCCGGTGGGACGCCCAACCTTCGGCATGATCTCATCGCAAGCGTCTATGCAGAGCGCGCAGTTTATGCATTCAAGTTGCGCGCCGTCTCGAATATCGATCCCCATCGGACAGGCGGCAACGCATGCCTTGCAATCAATGCAATCACCGCGGTCATCCCAGCTGCCCCCCTTTTTGTGACGACCTCTTGGCTCTCCGCGGTCTGTTTTATAGGTCACTTGCAGGGTGTCGCTATCGGTCAACGCCGCTTGAATGCGCGGCCATGGGCACATATAGGTGCACACCTGTTCGCGCATCGAACCTGCAAGCGCGTAGGTTGTGAACGTCAAAAGAGCGATGAAAAGATAGGCGGATGATGGGGCCTCGCCCGTAAAGATCTGTGGCAAGACTGTCGGCGCATCATGAAAATAAAACACCCAAGCGCCGCCAGTCGCCATCGCGATCAAAAGCCAAAGGGCGTGTTTTGTTACTTTTTTCTGGGCTTTTAGGAGGGACCACGGCTCTTTCGCGAGTTTAATTCGCTTGTTTCTGTCGCCTTCGATGAGCCGTTCAACCAGTATATATAAGTCCGTCCACACCGTTTGAGGACATGCATATCCACACCAGATACGCCCAAAAAGCGCTGTCGCTAAAAATAACGCGACCGCCGCAAGCACCAAAAGGCCTGTGACATAGTAGAGTTCGTTGGGCCATATCTCGATAAAGAAGAAATAAAATCGCCGTCCGGGAAAATCGACGAGTACGGCTTGGTCGGGCTCACCGACGCCGCGTGGCCATCGAACCCAGGGAAGCAGGTAATATACGCCAAGCGTCGCGACTAGAACGATCCACTTTAGTCGTCGGAAAGTTCCGTGGACGGCTTTCGGATAGATCTCCTCGCGTTTTTTGTATAACGCGACGGACGCCCCAGCATTAACCGGCGTTACATTATGCTGGGGAAGATTTGGTGCAGCCTCGTCGATCGGCGAAGGTTCGTCGTACATCGGTCATCGCCTTAACAAACATCAATACACGGTTACTCGCCGCCACCGAGAGAATGGACGTACACGGAGACAGCTACGATTTGTTCGTTACTTAAACGGTCGGTCCAAGCCGGCATGACGCCGCCGCGACCATTTGTTATGGTTTCTTGAATGACAGAACGGTCGCCGCCATAGAGCCAGATTTTATTGGCAAGTTGTGGAGCGCCCATGTCCTGGCTGCCCTCACCGCTCACACCATGGCAGGCGGCGCACTGTTCTTCAAAGATGACGGCGCCACGACCCACCGCTTCATTGTCAGCGTCACCACCTGAAAGAGCGACAACGTACTCGGTAACGTCTTTGATTTGTGTTCGGTTTAAAACGCCGTCTTTTCCAAAGGCCTGCATAAGGCTGAAGCGCGCTTCCGGATGGTCCGACCGAATGCCGTGATGAATTGTTTTTTGTATTTGGTCGAATGATCCGCCCCAGATCCATTCATCATCATTTAGATTTGGGTATCCGGAAAACCCTTGTCCGCCCGCCCCGTGACAAGTTGCACAATTGTCGCCAAAAACCGCCTCGCCCGCTGCAACAGCGAACTCCCGAAGATCGTCGTCACCCATAATTTCGTCGATTGTATCAACAGAAACCAAACGATCCATCGTGGACGAACGATAGTCGTCAAGATCCGCCAATTTTTGCGCGACATTTGCGCGGTCTGAATGGTTGCGAAGACCCTTCGTATGCCCCGTAAGACCAGGCCAGGCGGGCATCAAAATCCAATAGAATACGGACCAAACAATGGTCGCGTAAAATAGGTTTACCCACCAACGCGGCAGCGGGTTATTGAGCTCTTTCAAACCATCCCAGCTATGGCCGGTAGTCTCTACACCGGTGGCTTCGTCAATTTCTTTATCGGCCATCTTTCGCCTCAAAATGCAGGACGCACAATTGCGTCCGCTTGCTCAAAGTGCCTCTTCGTCCAGAGGGATATTTCTGGCTTCGTCGAAATCCTTCTGATTATTTGGGCTCAGCGCGTAGTAGACGACGAGCAAGAAGGCGACGACAAAGAGGATCAACCCCCAGGTCTGTGCAATTTGCGATAGAGTTTCGTACATTCCAGCTGCCTTTGAACTTGGACTTACCGGTAGTTTTCTTCGGGCTGATAGGTTGAGAAATCCACCATCGTGCCAAGGACTTGTAGATACGCAATCATCGCGTCCATCTCCGTGATCTTGCGGGGATCACCATCGAAATCCCGCACCTGCGCTTTGGGATACCGCGCCAAAAATGCATCATAATTGTCGTGGAACGGATCAACTTGTGTGTGCAGATCAAGTACGGCCTGTTCAATCATCTCATCAGTATAGGGCACGCCGACTGTCCGATTTGCTTTGAGCTTGGCCTCGATTTGCCGGTAGTCCAACGCGCGTTCGTCCAGAAACTTGTAAGGCGGCATGACCGATTCAGGAACGAGGCTCCGTGGATCAATCAAATGCTGCTGGTGCCAATTATCGGAGTACTTCCCACCGACGCGCGCTAAATCCGGACCCGACCGCTTTGACCCCCATTGGTGCGGGTGGTCGTACATACTTTCAGCCGCTAGCGAATAGTGACCATAGCGCTCAACCTCATCCCGCAGGGGACGGACCATCTGGCTGTGACACACATAACACCCCTCGCGGATGTAAATATCGCGACCGGCAAGCTCAAGCGGCGAATAAGGCCGGACGCCGCGTACTTTTTCGATGGTGCTCTCGAGCCAAAATAACGGCGCGATCTCAACAACGCCGCCTATGGCGACGACAACAAGAATTGCAACGGTAAGGACTAAACCGCGCTTTTCAAAAAAGCCATGACGATCAAGAAGCATGGGTCTCCGTCTCCCTTACTCGGCTGGAGCGGCGACTACGCCGGTCGTTTGTCGTTTCTGGAACTCCGACACCCGAACGTCGCCACGCGCGGTACGCCAGAGATTGTAGGCCATGATAAAGGCGCCGGTGAGGTAAAGCAGACCGCCTAGCAGGCGAATGATATAATAGGGGTGCATCGCCTCAACTGATTCAACGAATGAATATTCGAGGAAACCAAACTCGTTATAGGCGCGCCACATCAATCCTTGCATGATGCCCGACACCCACATGGACGTGATATAAAGCAGTATACCAATTGTTGAAATCCAGAAGTGCCATTCAACAAGTTGCTTTGAGTACAGCTCGCGTCGGTTCCATAGCCACGGCGCTAGGCAGTAAAGCGCGCCGAAAGAAATATAACCGACCCAGCCGAGCGCGCCCGAATGCACGTGGCCAATGGTCCAATCGGTATAATGGGACAAGGAGTTGACGGCCCGGATCGCCATCAGCGGCCCTTCGAATGTGGACATGCCATAAAAAGCGACTGAAACGACCATCATCCGTAGAACCGGGTCTGTACGGAGTTTATCCCAGGCGCCGGACAGGGTCATTAGTCCGTTGATCATACCGCCCCATGACGGCATCCAAAGCATGATTGAGAACGTCATGCCCAAGGTCTGCGCCCATTCAGGAAGCGCAGTGTAATGCAAGTGGTGCGGTCCGGCCCAAATATAGATGAAGATCAGGGCCCAAAAGTGAATGATCGATAAGCGATATGAAAATACCGGGCGATCGGCTTTCTTCGGGATGAAGTAATACATAATCGCGAGGAAGCCAGCGGTTAGGAAGAAGCCCACGGCGTTATGTCCGTACCACCATTGCGTTAAGGCGTCTTGCACGCCAGCAAAAAGCGAGTAGCTCCGTGTTCCGGCAAACGACACCGGCACCGCGAGATTATTCACGATGTGAAGCATCGCGACGGTCACGATGAAAGCAAGATAGAACCAATTGGCGACGTAGATATGGGGTTCTTTGCGCTTCAGGCACGTGCCCAGGAAGACAAGCAAATAAGCGACCCATACGATCGTTAGCCATAGGTCAGCGTACCATTCCGGCTCAGCATACTCTTTGGACTGCGTAATGCCCATCAGGTAGCCGGTCGCTGCGATCACGATAAAGAGGTTATATCCCCAAAAGACGAACCAAGGCGTTAGACCGCCCCACAGCCGCGCCCGGCAGGTTCGCTGGACCACATAAAAGGACGTCGTGAGGAGAACGTTACCGCCAAACGCAAATATAACAGCTGAAGTGTGCAACGGCCTCAGGCGTCCAAAGCTCGTAAACGGTAGATTCTCAAAATACAGAATGTTTGGGAAAGCGAGCTGCCCGGCGATGATCACGCCAACCAAAAAACCGGCAATGCCCCAAAACGTCGATGCAGCGACGCCCGCTTTCACAATCCCCATTTCGTAAGCGGATGTGTCGACCTTGCGTCCGCTATAGACCAACGTACCGAGAGCGTATCCAGCAATCAGAAACGCCGTCAGGAACATGTAGGCGTGGATCCGCATGCCAGGATCAACAGCCTTTGCTGCGGCAAAAAGGGCGGCAAGCGAAAATACCGCAAGCATGGCCCCGATCGCGATGACGTCGGGTCGACCATCATAGGCTTGGGCGATCGACTGAGTATTCTTCCGCATCTTTGCTCCCTCGACAGTCCCGCGCAGACGATCTCGCGCTAGAAAGCGATTATTGCCCTGCAAGCTAATAAAATTCGGGATTTTCGACTTGATATGGATCAATGCAACGACCGAAAGGCCGTGCGATGACGATTTCGTCGCAGCTCTTTCTCAATAATTGAGAATTGCTTTTTGGAAACTGTTGGTCAGTTGAATGACGGTGCGGAGTTCAAGCGAAAATACAAATGTAGGAAACTGCAGAGTTCCTGCACGGAGCACCTCGCGTGCACGAAAGATCGTCTGCGCCTCGGCAGCTTTGGGCCTTTTAGCAGCCATGGCGCCGGCCCCGGAAGCCAGTGCCCAATCGACTTTTTTTCAAGTCTGCGGTCCGCTAGGCGCGGCACGATCACTCAATATTTCGCTCAACGATTTTTCACCGCGAGGACCTGATACGCCTCGTGAACATGATGCGGCTTGCCATGGTCCGTGCACATGCGCTCGTAAGAAAACGCCACTGGCTGAGGAATAAATTTGGTTTACGCGGTCAGAGCGGCGCGACTTTTACTCTGTACCTTAAGTATATTTTGCTTAGATGCTGGGCAGACGCGCCGATGCCTCATCACTCCTCGTAACTGAATTACGAGAAACCTCTTTCAGGAGGCCTTTTTTTCTCAAGAGACTGAACGTTCTGCTAAGGGTTTCCAGACGCAAGCCCAAATAATCGGCAATGTCTTGTCGGGGCATGGCGAGCGGTATTTCTCGGTCGCCATCGGCCCTCTGGCCGCCAACGGCTCCCTCCAATAAATCAAGGAAGCTTAACACGCGCTCTTCCGCGGTTTTTTTACCCAAAAGGACGATGTGATCTTGCGCCTTATGATATTCCGTTTGGCTGCGGGCAATTAAGCGGTCTTTTAAATCCGGTGATGTCTTCGCGGCTTCGTCCAAAAAACGATGCGGGAAACGGCAGACATGGCAGTCATCGAGAGCTTCAGCAGTGTAAGCGCTGGACTTTGTTGTCCGGACACCAATGAAATCGCCCTTAAACAAAAAACCTGTGACCTGCCGGCGACCGTCTTCCAGGTATTTGGTCAGGCGCATACTGCCCCTAACAAGAACGAAAAGATGGTCGTTTGGCTCGCCCTCGGACATGATCGCGCGCCCTTTCGGAACGACGCGACGCGCCATAACCGCGTCCACTTGCGCGAGCTCGCTGAGCGAAAGATCTCTACAGATCGATGACGAACGCACATCGCAAAGCGAACATGAGTTCACTTTAACGTTGGACAAACGACAGTCGCCGCCCGATGTGTCAAATGGACTTGTCACCGACATGCGTCTCCTTCCAAAGAAAAGTAGTCTTTGGCTTCAGGAGAAAGCAAGTTGGTCAGCCTGCGACCTTTTTATATCAATTTGCGAAGACTTCTTGATCTGTCTTACTGGAAAGTGTTTTGTTTTAAGAATTGAGGATCAATCGCCGTCGCAACGCGCCGGCATAAATCATAAGCATCATCAAAGAGATGCACGATATTGGCGCGCCTTTCGATAACGCCATCCTCCTCAAACCGGTCGAGCGCGCGCATCATCCCACGCGTTTCTTGCTCGGTCAGGTGCGGCAAAATAGCTGAGATATCGGTCGTAAATGTGCAAAGTAATCGGCTGATTGTTTGTGCGGCAATATTGTCGCGGGCAGAGCGATTAAGCCCTTGAGCGGTGGCCAATCCACCATCGGCAATCGCATTCGCATAGGCGCCAAGCGTTTGGGCGTTTTGTACGTATAGGCCATCCACATAGCTAACGGCTGACATACCGATCCCAACAACGGTGTCGCCGATTTCGTCAGTGAACCCATGCATGTTTCGGTGAAGGCGACCGGCCTGCGCAGCTTTTAGGAGAGCGCTCCCAGGCCTGGCGTAATTGTCGAACCCGATGCGGCGGAAGCCGCCCGCCTCTAATGCCTGGTTAGCGACCTCAACAAGCTGCGCCCGCTCAGTCGCATCTGGCAGCGACGATGCAGTTTCCGCCATTTCAGAGACGCTTTCCCGCCAAGGTGCATACTCCAAAATTGAGATTCGGTCGGGAGCCAATGAAATTGCTTTTTGAATTGTTTGCGCGAAACGCTCCGGCGTTTGCTTAGGCAAGCCGTATTGCAGATCAATACAGACATCGTCGACGCCAGCCTCGCGCATATCGTCGACGCATCGTGCGATAAGTTCAAATGGTTGGGTACGATTGATCAGTGTCTGAATATTTCCGTCAAATTCCTTGACCGACAGGTTCATCCGAGAGAACCCAAGCGTCTTCAGCGCTGAAACATCGCCTGATTTCAGAAGTCTTGCATCCAACTCAATCGCCATTTGAGCGTTATCAGTAAGCCCCAACACATCTTCGATGCGCGTAACTATTCGCTCCAGTCCCGCCGCCGGGAAATAATTTGGGGCCTCACCAGTCAGATGTATTGACGTCGGGCGGCCGTGACCGCGGAGTAAAGAGCCGACGGTGGATATTTCCTTAAGCACCATGTCGATATACGGCGCGGCGCGGCTGTATTGCGGTTCGACATGCGTGTCGCAGTCAGAACACCAGCAGGCGGCGTGATTAAACGGCAAACGAACATCGATGGTTAGTGGTTCGTAAACCGGCACCGACATCAGCTTTGCCGCGTAGTCCGCCTCGCTAATATTACCAGAAAACTGAACCGTAGACGGATAACTCGTGTATCGCGGAGCGACCGTTGATAAGTATTTTCGCCATGCCTGCCTCATATTTCAATGGTTGACGATTTCGCGCACGCTAGTGATGACCTAGGTCAAGCTCGAAGTATTTTCTTCGACAAAAGTATGATTCACGAAAATCAAGAGCTTTTTCGGGAAAAAACGCCGCACATGACCTAGGTCAACAATTCCCGATGCTGAGGACCTAAGAGCGGGATCATTGAACGACTTTGAGGAGGTCATGATGATCCGTTCAGCGATAATCAGCGTAGCAGCTGCAACAACCATTTTAACGCCAGCACTTGCTGAGCAAGGTGACTTGCTGGTGCGTTTGAGAGGGATCGTTGTTGCGCCAACCGAAGACATTGGCGGCGTGCAACCGACCTTCCCGAACGGGTCCGCATCCGTCGATAACGCAATAGTCCCCGAGCTCGATTTTACTTATTTCTTTACGGACAATATTGCTGCAGAGCTCATCCTCGCAACCAGCCCACACGATTTGAGCGGAGAAGGTGATCTGGAAGGTTTGGGAGAAATCGCCGAGCTGATGGTTTTACCGCCAACGATCACCCTGCAATATCACTTTGCACCGAACGCACAAATCCGGCCCTATGTGGGTGTCGGCGTAAACTTCACTGTCTTTTACGATATTGAGGCGTCACAGTCTTTGGTCGATGCGATTGGACCGACGAATATTAACGTCGACGAAAGCTTTGGCGTCGCGTTCCAAGCCGGCGTCGATTACATGATTAATGACCGGTGGTCGATCAACGCGGATATCAAATACATTCAAATTGATACCGATGCGACCTTAGATACAGGCGGACTGATCAACACTCTTGCGATTGACCTTGACCCCGTGGTCGCCGGCATTGGCGTTGGCTACCGCTTTTAATTGAGCGATTTGTACAGAGAATTTACGCTCTGCATAGAAACTAGTGGGCGAAGTCGTTGTGACGATTTCGCCCACAGCATAACGATAGCTGATAAGCCGACAGCGAAGCGCTGCAAAAAGCCCGTCTTAGGACGAAAAAGTTTCGCTAATCGGCGGTCGATTTTCTTTTCTCGTGAATGTCGGCAATCAGCGGCGTCAGGAACTCGGCGGCCTTATCGGCGACTAAAGAAACGCCTTCAGCCGTCGGGTGAAGCCCATCGGGTTGCAAGTACTCTGGCTTATCGCTGATTGGCGCCATGAAGCCCGCATATAATGCAGCTCCATAGGTCACGCTAAGATCTTTATAAATATCCGTGAACGCACGTTCGCGCTCACTTGTCCTTGTTCGCGGCTCTAAACTAAACAAAACGACCGGTAGGTTGTCTTCGCCAGCCATCGTCATGATCTGGTCTAGATTCTCGCGTGCGCGATTGGGGTCTAAACCGCTCAAAAAGTCATTTGCGCCCAGTGCGACAATCAGTAGATCAGGCGCCAAAGATCTGACGCTAAAATCATAACGCGCAAGCCCGCCCGCGGTTGTATCGCCGGAGACCCCAGCATTGACGAACTCTGTCTCGTAACCGAGGGCGTCCATCCGATCCTCAATTTGATCGGGCAACGCCTCGTCCGGAGGCAGATTAAATCCGGCCGTCAAGCTATCGCCCAGCATAACAATACGAAGCGCGCGGCCTGCGTCGCCAGAACTCTCGTTGGTCGCTAACGTGGTCGCGCGTTCATCAATGCGGTTGCGGTTTTCACCGCCTGATGCGGCGGTCTCGCCAGACGTGGCCGCGCTTTGCATTGTTTCGGCGGGGTCAGCCTCGCCGCACGCAACAAGAAAAAGCGTGGCGATTAACGGAGCAGCGCGTTGTGGTCGCATCGATGGTTCCTTACGTACCGAGCATGACGGAAAAAGAGTGGTGAACCATGCTAGCGGACGGGATGCAATGGCGGAGCCGATCGCTGCCCAGCGAAGCGCAACTCAAGGGTCATGCCCCGCTCGAAACGGATTCCGAACAGCCTGATTGCCCGAACCAAATGTCTTATACAAAAACCGCAAATCACGAAACGTCGCCGCTTGCGATGAAAGACGTTCATTTAACACTGCCATCGCAAAGCGGGCCCGTGAAAATCTTGAAAGGCGTCAACTTTGACGTTCGCCAAAATGAATCAGTGGCGATCATCGGGCCGTCAGGGTCTGGCAAATCCTCAATGATCGCTGTCGCCGCGGGATTGGAGCACGCAACGAGCGGCAGCGTCAGCCTTATGGGGCAAGAAATATCGGGCCTCAGCGAAGACGAACTCGCCCGCTTAAGACGCGGACGCGTAAGCTTAGTGTTTCAATCGTTTCACTTGCTCGACACGATGACGGCGCTCGATAACGTCCGGGCCCCAATGGAAATTGGCGGAGAACCGAACGCTGACGCCCGGGCGCGCGAAGCCCTAAAAGATGTTGGGCTTGGCCATCGCTTTGACCATTTCCCAA
Source organism: Pseudomonadota bacterium (assembly GCA_039197915.1). Lineage (GTDB taxonomy): Bacteria > Pseudomonadota > Alphaproteobacteria > Caulobacterales > Parvularculaceae > JAJFFW01. The sequence goes on from JBCCTV010000033.1 coordinate 13,278, forward strand.
AACAACTTTCCGGCGGCGAACGCCAACGCGTCGCCGTTGCGCGCGCTCTAGCCCCGGAGCCTGTGTTGGTCTTTGCGGACGAGCCCACAGGAAATCTTGATGAAGCGTCTGGTGCCGCCGTGGCGGATTTGTTGTTCTCAATCACCAAAGAAAAATCGGCAAGTCTTGTCCTCGTGACGCACGACCAGGTGCTTGCGCAGCGTGCGGACCGTATCGCAAAAATGAGCGCCGGCCTTATTCAATGCTGAACCGCGCAGAATTGGCGGCAGCTTGGACGCTCGCCCGAAAAGAACTCAGCGCCGGCCTGCGCGGCTTTTGGGTCTATATGGCGTGTCTAGCGGTCGGGGCCTATGCAATTTCCGCCGCCGGATCCGTTACTGCCGGATTTGATGAGGGCTTAAAAGCGCAATCCCGCCAACTACTCGGCGGCGATGTCGCCTTTGTTGCAGCCCAAAGGCTCGCCAACCCATCTGAGCGAGAGTTTTTAGACACAATTGGTGTCGTCTCAGAAACAGCTGAACTTGATGTCATGGGCGCTGCGGGAGAGGTCCGCCGGCAGGTTGATGTTCATGCGGTCGATACCGCCTATCCATTGATTAGCGCACCAAGCTTAGTCGATTCGAGCGGGCTGACCATCACCAAACCGCTGCAAACGGTCCTTATCCAGAATGAAAACGGTTGGGGAATAGCCGCGAGTAGGACCACATTAGACACGTTCAAGCTAAGCATCGGCGACGTCATCACGCTCGGGCAGGTTCGAGCAGAAGTACGGGCGATCCTTGTCGCCGAACCGGATGAACTCGGCGAGGCGGGAACATTTGGCCCACGCGTCCTCATATCAATTGAAGCCTTTAAAGAAGCCGGGCGACTGACAAATGGTCAGCTTTTTCGATCCTCGTACAGGGTACTGCTTTCGAATGGCGCCGCTGATTTGCCAAAGATCAAAGCTGAAGCGAAATCGCTATGGGGTGACGCTGGACTGCGAATGCGTGCGCCGGAAGACGCTGTAGACGGATTAAGTGAGATCCTACAGATGCTAAACGCTTTTCTTGCGGTCATCGGCATCGCAGCGCTGGCAGCGGGTGGCGTCGGCGTCGCTCAGGCAACACAGTCCTTCCTTTCAACCAGGATCCCCTCAATTGCGGCGTTCAAGGCGCTGGGCGCGGAAAGCAATATCATACAGGCGATTTACGCCATCCAGCTTGGCGCAATCGCGATGATTGGAGCGGGTGTCGGCGTTGCGTTGGGCGCGTTGACGCCTTTGCTATTAGAAGCCGTTGCAGGCGATTTAATTCCCTTGCCACAGCGCATTAGTTTTCACCCTGGCCCCGCGCTCCAAGCGTTCCTCTTATCCGTGCTTGCCGCGACCGTTTTTGCAGCGCCCGCCATCGGCAGAGCCCGCGCAACGCCGCCAGCCGCGCTATTCAGGACGGACGCGGAACAACAAACGACGCCGACGCCGCGCTTTGAGCGTGTTGTTTCGCTTCTAGCCGCCCTCGCCTTAATTTCACTAGCAACCATTACGAGCCCGCGGCCACTGGTCACGATTGGTCTGCTCGTTGGAGCTAGTATTGCATATTTTATCTTGACGTTCGCGGCCCATGGCGTGCGAGCGATCGCCCGGAATGGCTCGAAACGATCAACGGGCGTTACTAGAATCGCCCTTGCGAATCTTTCGGGTCCGCAGTCCCTCGCGCCAGTCATCGCCCCTGCCCTCGGGCTTGGTTTAGCGCTTTTAACGCTTGTTGCAGCGGTCCAAGAGAACCTAATCAGACAGATTGAAACGACGGCGCCCGCAAATGCCCCGTCGCTCGTATTTACACAGATACCAAACCAATCCGTGGGCGCATTTGATCAACTAATCTCTCGATTTGATATCGATACCGACAATAAAGAAACCTACCGCCGTGCGCCCATCGCTCTGGCGCGCGTCGTTGGCATAAAGGGCGAACCGGTCAACCCGGAGAATATTCCGTCCTCCGAGCGCTGGGCGGTCGAAAGCGAAATTGCCCTAACCTATCTGACAGAAAAACCGCCTGAGGCTGAAATCGTTGAAGGCGACTGGTGGCCCGCGACCTATCGCGCAGACGCTGAAAACCCATTACTTCTTTCGGTAGAAGCCGACGCCGCGCGCGGTTTAGGCCTTTCCATCGGCGATATCGTTGACTTCAGCGTATTCGGGCGATCAATCACCGCCCAGGTGAGTTCATTGCGGCGCGTGGACTGGGCGGGGTTTGGCGCGAACATAACCTTTATTCTTTCACCCGGACTATTAGAAGCCGCGAACCCGCAACACTTTGCCATTGCCCGCGCGCCCGCTGCATCAGAAAGCGATGTAATCGCCGCTCTCGAGGAGCGTTTTCCTGATGTCGTGATATTTCAAACAAGAGAGGCGTTAGCGGCAGCTGCGTCAATTCTCGGCGATATCAGCATCGCTGTTAACGCCGCCGCCGGGATTGTGACGCTTTCCGGCCTATTAGTCTTGTCGGGCGCATTTGCGTCCATGGCGCGGGAACGGCGCTCGGAAGCCGCCCTTCTTAAGGTATTTGGCGCCCAACGCAGCGCGATAATTACTCTCTATGCTGTGGAATTTGCGTTTGCAGGCGCAGTCGCGGCTGGCCTTGGGGCGGCAATGGGCGTCGCAGCAGCAACGCCGATCGTCATCAACGTTTTCGAAGCTTCCTGGACCACGCCATGGGGATCGATCGCAACCGCTGCATCAATCGCGATTGTCGCCGCCGCAACTGGCGGAGCGATTGTTGGGGCCAATGCGCTGAGCGAAAAGCCAGCGCAAGCATTGCGCGCGTCATAAAACGGACGACCTGTCGTGCTCGATCGCTTGTGTATCGGACAAAGTTTGCGGTGGCGCCGCGAAAGAAATCGGCGCTTCGAACCAGTACGACGTTTCACCTTCGCCAATATTTGTAACGCCAAAATCACCGTCAAGCATTCGAATAAACCGTTGGCATACTGACAAGTTTATTTCCCTTGTCGCCAAAGTCGGCGCTTGACCTGCGTATTGGCGATCAGCCTGTACGCGCACTTCAATACGAATACGCAAGCCAAACTCCGATGAAAGCGCCGACGACACAATGGAGATCGTATCCACATTTGGACACTGCATCCCATGCTCGCCAAGAATTGTAATGATACGTTTCATCGCGTTGGGATTGCCACGCACAAGATTTGGCGTTGACACCGACGCATAAGTGGTCAGCGAAACGCCACGGCGCCCCGCCTCGACCCGCAACTGACGTTCACACTCGCCAATCATGCGGATAATCGAGAAAGTGACGTATTGGCCTTTTTCTTCGACGAGTGGCGCTGCAACGAAATCATGCATTGTACCGATTAATGCGGCTAAGTGTTCTCCGGCCGACGAGATCTCCGTAAGCATCGAAACCTGATTAGCTGATAAGGTCGTTTTGGACGCTAAATTTGCAAAACCGAGCACCGCATTCATCGGAGTGTGCAATTCGTCTAGCGCTGCTTCCAAAAAGGACGTCGTCGCCGACGATTGTTCCTGTAACGCATCAATTTTATCGTACAGCTCACGGCGTATCTCAAATTGACGTATCGCAAAGCCCATGGCTCGATGCAAAAAGTCTCGAGTTATCGCCGTCTTACAGACATAGTCAACGGCGCCCGCTTCAATCGCTTTTTTTGCGAGGTCCGGTGGCGGCGAAGGCGCATCTGACATCAAAATTGTAGGGAACGGTGCGGACTCTCCGCCGACCGCGCTTAAAAACTCATGGCCATAACCGTCTGCCAACGTATCATCGACAAGCGCAATATCGAATGAAAACGCGTCCGTTAGCGCAAGGGCTTCAGCCAGACTACTTGCCCGCCTAACCCGAAATTGCTCCGCGCCACTGGCCGTAATGTGCCGCTCGATCGCGCGGTAAGCAACGTCGTGGTCTTCAACCACCAAGACGTTTTTTGAACGACCAGCGCGATACCCCACGCTGGGCGCCGCCAACGTTTTCTCGCTCAGGTCATTCAGTTGTGTCTGTATACCATTCATGCAACTTTTAATTGCATAAAGTGATTAACCAACGATCAACACGCCCAACGCCCGAATGCTTAGCCGGTGTCAAGCGTGCAAGCCGTTTGGGCATGATGGCGGCGGCTGATCGCTCCGGGCCGCAAAGGCTTCGCTACGCGCCATCACCTTAGCCCCAGCGCCTCCCGATCATTCGCTCGACACAATGGAAAACTCTGCTTATGGCGTTAAGCAGCGCTAAAAATCGAAGAGCCGCTCTTGCCACTCGGGCTCATTCAGGACCTCCTGGCGACCAGGCTTCACCAGATCACGCATATAAACCTCGACTCCGCCATCGAGCGTGGGAAAGACCATAATATGGTCACCGACATCCTGTGGGATGACACGCAAGAGCCTTATACCAAAATCAATACCGTATACCGACATTTTGCTTTGGTTATTGAACGAAACAATCGGGTTCTTGATATCTAGCCCAGGATGGGTGAACCCCGCTTTTATCGCATCTTCAATAAGGTCCAATCGTCTCCGGAGTTTTTCCCCTGACAACGATGCGATTGCACCTTTTAGAAAACCGGCGATCTCACCGCGGGACGCATTTTGGAAACCCCGTGGAAATTTCGCTGTTGACGTATACAGAGAAATCGGATTGCCAATATAGCGTAGTTGCATGTCCCTTTGTTCATCAAAATACCGACCACGCAAATCGAGCACCTGACTGACCTGCATCATTGGTTTTGCAGTATCCCCATATTGGAGCTTCACCATAAGTCTTGTGAAGTGAGCGCCAAGAGCAGCGTTGGTTGAGATCCAGCCTTCGTTGCTTTCACCGTGCACTGTGTTTTTGAGCTTCGCAACTTGCTCCTTGGAAAGATAAACCGCGGCGCGGCCCGTTTTCCGGTTTCGTTCCATCGTGGACACGATTAAACGCCGCCAGAGACTGCCAATGACGCCGCGAACACGGATCGGCTTTGGCATATTTTCCTCAGATAGCGCCGCAATCACTTCATCCTTATTTCTACCCTTACCGAATTTAAAAACATCAAGCTTCGTCAAGAACGTGAATTGATCAGGCTTCTTTCCGCTCAGCCGGTCCCGGTAGATAACGCTTAAACGCTTGCAGATCTGGTGAAATCCGTTGGCGTCAGTATACGAATGGGACATCCCAATTCCAAGAATTGAGCTGCCATCAGGAAACCTCGTCAGCCTAAAAGTGGACAACGGCGCCTTGCCGCGAAAGACGTCATCGCGCTTCGGCTCATACACAAAACGATATCTATCCGGCTGAACCGTACCCGGATGTTCATAGTCTAACGCCGACCCCATCTCCTCTTCGATTACTTCAAGGGTGACGCCCGGTCCGGAGATGATGCGCCAATTCCAGAAATCGCCCCTGGCGCCAAGAGCGGGCATTTCTTTGAGAAGATTGGATATCGCCTCTCTTAAAACTGCCGTATCAAGAGTGTCAGCGAAAACAAACTGAACGCCGATATAGCTTCCGTAGAGCGCGTGGCTTTCATCCTTGCCGCCTATCATCAAAGGGACAATTGGTGACGGCGCTTTGATTTCTAGTCTATCAATCGTCGACACAATACACCTTTATGACATTTTTATCAGTATACTTACTGATAAAAAGACCAGATTTGCGTACCGAGCCTATCACTCCGCAGAAATGTCGCAAACCCTGCTCGCAGCGGGTGCGTTGCGGTCATACGTTCATCTCTGCAGACAATAGCGCGATCTGCGACTCTCATTAATCAGTATAAAAGTGTGGCTTTGCCGCGCTACTGCCCACGCAGCAAAAGCACACTCTGTTTACGTCCGCGCTATCCATTTAAAGGTGAAAAGATGCCGCGCATTAAATCTAAGGTTCTAGTTCGAAGCGACACCCGGGTGAAGCGAACCAGCGCTAGCGGCGAAACCATTACGGCGTCTCATTAATGAATTGCCCGAGGACATGTGGAGAGACGAAAAACACCGTAGTCGTTTACGCCAGAACAATGGCGCGAGTGACGGGACTCGAACCCGCGACCTCCGGCGTGACAGGCCGGC
>JBCCTV010000034.1:0-19182 GCA_039197915.1 Pseudomonadota bacterium
AATGGATACGCAGGGTTTAGATACTATTGTTTTTAAAAGTGGCGACTCGATATTATCAAGGTTTGTAGGCCTACAAAGCGAGCTTTCGTTTAAGCCTCTTTACGAAGGTGCGCCGATGTTTCGTGAAACTCTTGAACTTTATGAGCGGGCGGGCTTCGTATTAAGCGCGTTGGTGCCAAACAACGCTGGATTTTTTCCGTATCTAGTGGAGATGGATTGCGTGATGTTTCGCCCAGACATGCAACCGCCATCATCCGGAAACACCTAACGAGTGCGCGCCCGCTGAATGCGGTCAACGATTAAGCTCCCGCTTTTCAGGCAGTTGTGTAAGCGCCACGGCGTTTTTGCCACTAAGGGCTCGCAGTTTGGATTGAAGAAAACGCCTCAAAAGAAAAATCCAGAGCAACGAAATGGTTTAGATTGCGGCGAAGTTGCTCTAGTCAAAACGGACTATGGCAAAACGCTTTGCAAAGAACTCTGGGCCGTCCCAACGCCAATTGCGCGCCGGTGAATTAATTCGCCACGCGCTGGTCGAAATATTTGCCCGGGAGGAGTTGCGTGACCCGGCTCTTGCCGGCGTATCGCTGACCGTCAGCGAGGTGCGCGCGGCCCCGGACTTAAAACAAGCGACGGTCTTTTGCGCGCCCCTCGGGGTGACGCTTGAGGGCGGCGTCAGCGCCCACCAGCCGATGATTGACGCCTTGAATAAAGCCGGGCCGCAACTGCGGTATTTGCTCGGCAAGCGCGTTGATTTGAAATTTACCCCCGCTTTGAAATTCAGGCTCGATGAGAGCTTTGACGAGGCAGGCCGTGTCGATGAGCTCCTGGCGAGCCCGTCTGTGTCGCGCGATCTGCAACGCGGTTCCTAAAGACTTTTCAGGATACAGAATTACCTATGGGGCGACGGCGTAAAAAAGGGCGGGCACTGAGTGGTTGGCTGGTGCTTGATAAAGACTATGACCTTGGGTCGACGGAGGCGGTCTCAAAAACCCGGTGGCTTTTTCAGGCGCAGAAAGCGGGCCACGCCGGGACGCTAGATCCGCTTGCGACCGGCGTCTTGCCGATTGCCTTCGGCGAAGCCACGAAGACTGTTCCCTATGTCATGGACGCAAAGAAACAATACCAGTTTACCGCAAGCTGGGGGGCGGCGACGACGACGGATGACGCAGAAGGCGAGGTAATCGCCCGATCCGATTATCGTCCGCCACCAGAAGAAATAAAGGCGGCCCTTAGGCAATTTATCGGTGAGATTGATCAGACGCCGCCACAGTTTTCCGCAATTAAGGTCAATGGCGAACGCGCTTACGACATTGCGCGCGATGGTGAACGTGCGGAAATTCCCTCGCGCCGCGTTGCCATTTATGCGTTAGACCTGATTGAGACGCCGAGCGCTGACACGGCTGTATTCGCGGCGACTACAGGAAAAGGCGCGTATGTTCGTGCGCTCGTGCGTGATTTGGCGCGCGCTCTTGGAACAGAAGGGCACGTATCGTCCTTGCGGCGCACGGCCGTTGGCGCTTTTACCGCCGATGACGCCGTCTCAATTTCAGCGCTTGAAGCAGCGCCCGCGGGCGAGGAACGCGACGATTTTTTAATCGGGGTCGAAGCCGCACTGTCTTCACTGCCGCAGACCGCAATCACAGGGCCCGAGGCTGAGCGTCTGCGCAGGGGCCAACCTGCCGTTATTACGCCGGCCGCCGCCAAAGGGGTGCGGGGTGATCAAGCCGGCCTCATCCCCGAAGTCTTGGCGAGTTTAAACGGTTCGCCGGTCGCCATTTGCGCCTTGGACGGCCTAAAGCTTAAACCTGCGCGGGTCTTTAACCTGTAACCGGCGGTCTCGCGCGGCTTTTGAGGCGCATCGCTCTTTAACGGCGCTTGCGCTCACCCTTCGTTTCAACCATAACCTCACAAACACGACCCGCTCGCTAGACGGCGCCTTGGCGACGCGGGATTTTTGGCGGCGCCGCGGAGAAGCCACTATGTCGATTACGCCGGAGCGTAAGGCCAAGCTTATCAAAGAATATGGGAGCGCCGACGGCGATACCGGATCGCCGGAGGTCCAAGTTGCGATCCTGTCGGAACGCATCTCCAATCTCACCGAGCACTTCAAGTCCCATAAAAAAGACAATCACTCCCGCCGAGGGCTTTTGAAGATGGTGTCCCAGCGCCGTCGCCTGCTCGACTATGTGCGGGGCAAAGATGAAGAGCGCTACCGCTCCTTGATCGAACGCTTAGGGTTGCGGCGCTAGTCGCTCGCCAAGGGGCGAGAATATAAGGAGACGGACGATGCAAGTTTCCGGCGAAGCAGCAATCATTACGGGCGGCGCTTCCGGGCTCGGCGGCGCAACGGCGGAAGCGCTCCATGCCGCTGGCGTCCGCGTCGCCCTTTGGGACATGAACGAGGAAAAAGGCGCGGAGCACGCAAAAGCGCTCGGCGGTGTTTTCTGTAAGACCGATGTCTCCAGCGAAGACAGCGTCAAAGCGGCGTTGACAACGACCATCGCTGAGATCGGCGCGCCAAGGATTCTGATCAACTGCGCCGGCATCGCCGTCGGCGAAAAAACCATCGGAAAGAACGGGCCCCACCGGCTCGATGTTTTCCGCAAAGTCCTCGACGTCAATTTAATTGGGACGTTCAACTGTATCAGGCTGGTCGTCGAGGAGATGGAAAAACTTGATCCCCTCACGGATGGTGAGCGCGGCGTTATTATCAATACCGCCTCGGTCGCCGCTTTTGAAGGCCAGGTCGGGCAGGCCGCTTACTCGGCGTCTAAAGGCGGCGTCGTGGGTATGACCTTGCCAATCGCCCGTGATCTGAGCGTCGTTGGCGTGCGTTGTTGCACGATTGCGCCGGGCATCTTCTGGACGCCGATGATGGCTGGTATGGATGAAAAGATACAAGACGCGTTGGCGGCAATGATCCCGTTCCCGAAACGCCTTGGAAAGCCCGAGGAATATGCATCGTTAGCGATGGAGATATGTCGCAACACGATGATTAACGGTGAAGTCCTCCGATTGGACGGCGCCATCAGAATGCAGCCGCGATAGTTACGTTCACCCGCTCTCAAAAATTGCGCGGGTGTTTTTTCGCCGGTCCGTGGATGATTGAGAGCTGTGGATTGAAAGCTGTTTGACCGAAGCGCGATCGCGACTCCGCGCGACGCGACACTGAAAGATGAAGATCTATGTTTGAAATTACAAAGAAATCAATGCAATGGGCAGGCGGTACACTGACCTTAGAAAGCGGTCGGATGGCCCGTCAGGCCGACGGCGCTGTGCTTGCAACATATGGAGAAACCTGCGTCCTGGCGACAGTTGTCGGTCGGCGTGAGGCGGACCCAAAGATGGATTTCTTTCCGCTTACTGTACATTACCAGGAAAAATACTACGCAGCCGGAAGGGTTCCTGGCGGTTACTTCAAGCGGGAAGGGCGCCCGACCGAAAAAGAAACGCTGACGTCGCGATTGATCGATCGTCCCATTCGGCCGCTTTTCGCGAAAGGCTTTAAAAACGAAGTCCAGGTTATCGCAACCGTGTTGTCTCACGACATGGAAAACGACCCTGATATTGTCGCCATGATTGCCACGTCCGCCGCGTTGACCATTTCGGGCATTCCCTTCTTAGGGCCAATCGGCGCCGCGCGCGTCGCCTATAAAGATGGCGCCTACGTGATTAACCCGGCGGTTGACGAAATTCCGGAGGCGGAGCTTGACCTCGTTATGGCGGGGACGGATGAAGCCGTGATGATGGTTGAATCCGAGGCCAAGGAACTATCCGAGGATGTCATGCTTGGCGCAGTGGTCGCCGGGCACCAGGCCGCGAAGGAAGCGATCAACCTTATTCTCGATTTTGCCGATGGCTGCGCTAAAGAGCCGTGGGATTACCTGCCGCCAGACAATTCCGCCCACGAAGCAAAGGTGCGCTCGATTGTCGAGGCGGATTTGCGTGCGGCTTATCAGGAAACCATTAAACAGACCCGGCAGGAGAAAATTTCAGCCGCAAAAGCGAAGGCCGTCGAAGCGCTTGTCACAGAGGATGAGGGTAGCCTCAGCGCTTCCGTCGTCAGCGGTCTCTTTAAGTCGATCGAAGCTGATATTGTTCGCAACGGTATTTTAGACACCGGCGCGCGGATTGACGGCCGGGACACAAAGACCGTTCGCCCGATCGTTTCAGAAGTGGGTGTTTTGCCCCGCACCCACGGCTCCTCATTGTTTACGCGCGGCGAAACCCAGGCGCTCGTAGTGGCGACCCTCGGAACCGGCGAAGACGAACAGTTCATCGACGCTTTGACCGGTACGTACAAAGAAACATTCCTTCTGCACTACAACTTTCCACCCTATTCGGTTGGGGAAACTGGCCGCATGGGCGGCGCCGGACGGCGTGAAATCGGCCATGGCAAGCTCGCCTGGCGCGCGCTACAGGCTGTTCTGCCGAGTTCGGAGGAGTTTCCTTATGTGATCCGGTTGGTTTCCGAGATTACGGAATCAAACGGATCGTCATCGATGGCGACCGTTTGCGGATCGTCGCTTGCGATGATGGATGCTGGCGTCCCGGTCAAACGCCCGGTTGCGGGTATCGCCATGGGGCTAATCCTCGAAGGTGAACGCTTTGCGGTGCTCTCTGATATTCTCGGTGATGAGGACCATTTGGGCGACATGGACTTCAAAGTCGCCGGGTCTGAAGCTGGCGTGACTTCTTTGCAGATGGACATCAAGATTGCGGGCATCACTGAGGAAATCATGCGCCAGGCGCTCGCCCAAGCAAAAGATGGACGCATGCATATTCTGGGCGAAATGTCGAAGGCGCTTGATACCGCCCGTGACGACCTGACAGACCATGCGCCGCGTATTGAGACGATGCAGGTGCCGAAAGACAAAATCCGTGACGTTATCGGGTCCGGCGGTAAAGTCATTAGACAGATTGTCGAAGAGACGGGCGCCAAGGTCGATATTAATGACGAAGGCCTAATTAAAATCGCGTCAAGCGATAAAGCGGCGATCGCCGCCGCCCACAAATGGATACATTCCATCGTGGCGGAGCCGGAAGTTGGTGAAGTGTACAAAGGCAAGGTTGTCAAAACCATGGACTTTGGCGCATTTGTGAACTTCTTCGGGGCGCGTGACGGCCTTGTGCATATTTCCCAGTTGAACAATGGGCGCCCGGAGAAAACCACCGACGTTGTGAAAGAAGGTGACGAGGTCTTCGTCAAGCTTCTGGGCTTCGACGACCGGGGCAAGGTTCGCCTTTCGATGAAAGTTGTGGACCAGGAAACTGGCAAAGAAATCGTCGAAAGCGAGGGCTAGCGGTAGGGCCCCGGGCGATAGCCGGTCCCATGTATCGGGGGGCGCCCAGAGCGTCGGCGATCAGCCGAATTATGCCCGGGCTCCCGGCTTGGCGCGCCATAACGGCTGGCGTTTGCTTATTTGCTTCTGCGTGCGGCGGGCCCGCGCTCGAAAGTGAGCCGTCGGCGGCCGAAGCGCCGCCTGTGCTTACCCAAGAGCCAGCCGAACTTGATCCGGAAACAGCCTTTTTCACGCTTGCTCAAAACCACGCATCGAAGATTTTTGCCCTGTCGCCGGAGGCGGCGACCCGCCTTGGCGCGCCGACCGAGATTGCGGGCGGAGATTACCGCTCCCGCCTCGGCGACTACGGTACAGCAGGCAGCGACGCCTTCCGTCGTTTAAGCGCTGAACTCCTGGCGGAGTTAAAAGCGTTTCCCCGCGGCCAGCTCACAGGCTTTGCGGCGGACAATTACGACGTCTTCCTTAACGCCTATGAGACGGCGGCGAGACGGAACAGCTTTGCCTTTGGCGGGTCAACGCCCGCAGGCGGCGCCTCGCCACAGGTCGGCGATACTTGGGCGATCACGCCCTATTTGGTCACCCAGCTGACGGGGCCGCATCTAACGCTGCCCCGAATGATGCAAACGCAGCATCCCGTGCAAAGCGCCCAGGATGCGGAAACGTTCATTGCCCGTCTTTTACAATTTCAAGACGCCATTGACGGGGCCATCGCCACAATTCAGAGCGACGCGGCGGCGGGTGTTTTTCCGCCTTCGTTCGTTCTTGCCGGCGCCATCGGCGGGCTACAGGGTTTCATTGAGCCGGAAACGGCGAACCACCCGATCGTGAAAACGTTTGAAGCACGATTGTCGAACGTCACGACACTGACAGCGCCAGACCGGACCGCTCTCCTCGCGCGTGCTGCGCAAGCACTCGCGTCCTCGGTTTATCCGGCCTATGGGCGTCTGATCGGCGCCTTAGAAGACTTGAAAAACAAAAGCCCTCAAGGTGCGGGCGTGTGGCGTCTCGGTGTGCAGGGTGCTGACTATTATCAGTTTGCGTTGAACGCTTATGGGGCCGGCGGTATGTCCGCGGATGAGGTGCATGATCTTGGCCTTTCAGAGGTCACGCGCATTAGCCGGGAAATGGATACAATCTTGGCGCAGCTCGGGCTGCGCTCGGGCACGGTTGCGAGGCGTCTTGAAGCGCTTGCGGATCGCGCCGACGCCGTTTTCCCGAATACCGATGAGGGTCGCGAGGCGCTTTTGTCCTCACTTAGACAGTCAATTGCCGAGGTCGACGCCGTAGCGCCGGTCTGGTTCGCAACTATTCCCGAACAGCCAGTGGAAGTGCGGCGCATTCCAGACTATGAAGAGGATTCTTCCCCAGGCGGATATTATTCTGGTCCTTCGCTCGATGGGTCGCGGCCAGGTATATTTTGGATAAACTTAAAAGACACTTCTGACAGTCCAAAACTTGGATTGAAAACGCTTACCTTTCACGAAACAGCGCCCGGCCACCATTTTCAAATTTCGCTTCAGCGCGCGCTGCCTGCAATGCCGATCATCCGTAATATGATCGGCTATTCCGAATACGCTGAAGGGTGGGCGCTTTACGGCGAGGCGCTGGCCGAGGAAATGGGTCTTTACGCGAATGATCCGGAAGGGAACCTTGGGCGCTTGCAAGCGGAGCTGTTTCGCGCTGCACGTCTCGTCGTTGATACGGGGCTGCACCACAAGCGGTGGACGCGCGACCAGGCTATTCGATATATGGTCGACGTGACAGGTGAAACTGAAGCGTCAATGACCCGTGAGGTTGAGCGCTATGCTGCGGTGCCGGGGCAGGCCTGCGCTTATAAACTCGGTATGCTGCGCGTTCAGTCGCTAAGGACGAAAGCGGAGACGGCGCTCGGCGATGCGTTCGATATTCGAACCTTTCACGACGCAATTTTACTAGCCGGCGCTATGCCCATGGGCGTCCTAGACACGCGCATTGACCGTTGGATCGACGAGCAGCTTGAACAAAGCAACAGCGTCGACGCGGCGCAGTAAGTCAGCAGATTGGTGACCTGTCTAGTCCGTGGCTTTAATCGCATGTACCGTTAACGGAGCGTCACGCTACGAATTTTTACGCTTCCTACGACATCAGCACCCGTGTCTTGAATAATTGAAACTATTTGTGGGCGGAGGGTGTGTCGTTTTGTGGCGGTCATTCTTAAAACGGTTCGGGCGCCGGTAAGACTGGAACGCGTTTTAGAGTCTTGATTTCTCGGGCAATTTGGCTGTGAACCGAACACACGTGGCCGAAAGGCCCTCGAATATTTGACCATTTCCCCAAGCGGGCGCGCTTATCTTGGTATATCGCACCTTAGCACCGCTTGAACAAAAACTAGGCTAAGGGCTTTTCGTAGATCCTGTAGGTCTTGTAGATCTTGCAGCCCATATCTGTCAGCATATTCAGCATGCTGTCATTCGACTCAAGGATCCAGGAGAGTTCAGACGCTTCAAGGCCATGGTCAATATTGTAGCTATTGACAAGATCAATAATTTTGTAGGCGAAAGCGGCGCCCAGGGGTTTGCCTTGAAATTTTTTGATGACGCCCATAAGCGGCATGCGGGCGGTCTTTAATCCCTTTATTTTCAGTCGCCAGATGAGTTTCGCCCAATTAAGTGGCGCGAGCTTTCCGCCGAAGTCTTTGATGGCTTCATTGACGTTTGGCAGCACGAGGCCGAAGGCCGCCGGTTCACCGTTGACGTAGCATAGAACGACATTGCCCCGGGTAATGATGGGGCGCAGCTCGCTCGCCATGGTTGCCGCTTGGGCGTCAGTGAAGGGCGAAAAACCCCAATTATCAGACCACGCATTATTATAAATGTCGACGAGCGTCCGAATGTCGCTTTTAAAGGTTTTAAAGTTGAGATTGCGGATTTCGACCCGCGGGTCGTCCAAAACTTTCTCAACAAAACGTCGTCTGCGCTCGGGGATAAAGTCCTTGCGGTTATGCCAATGGAGCGCGTGCATATCATGGGCTTTGGCGTAACCGCGCCGCTCAAGGTGCTTTTGATACCATGGTCTCCCATGGGGCATCATAACATAGGGCGGCGTATCGAAGCCGTCGACAAGGAGGCCACATTCTTCGTTTACGGAGAAACTAAAAGGCCCAGAGACGCGGTCAGCTTTCTCGGTTCTCGCCCAGTCTTCAGCCGTATCAAACAAGGCGTCAAAGACATCGCTATCGTCAATTGCGTCGAGAAAGCCAAAGTGCACGGCGTTTTCACCGTGGCGGTCATTGTGGAGAGGATTTTTAATGGCGCTAATTCGCCCAACGGGTGCGCCGTCTTTCTCTGCAATCCATAGCCGGTGGGGCGCATCTTTTAGAAGGGCGTTTGTTTCCGGATTAATCCGTTGGCTGACTTCAAATTCAAGCGGGGCGACGTAATGGGGGTCGTTCTCATAGACGCGTGCGGCTGCACGGATAAAGCCCTTGCGCTCGGCGGGGGTGTCTGTCGCCCTAATCGTGATGGTGGTCATTGTCCCTGAAGACCCTCGTTATGCGCTAGAGCGCCGGATGATCACATTAAATCACGCGAAGATCGTCTCAGGCGCTCAAAACAAAATTCTAGAGCATCAGGTTGGTCCAACCTAACCGCCCGATGCTCTAGGCAGGCGCGGCGCGCGCGCCGTCATTTAGTTACGCATTCTGATTGCCACGTTTGCGCCGTCCGCATCAACGGTGAAAAGGGTTGCTTCAATCCGTGGCGGCGCAAACCGAAGGCGAGGATTGTTCGAGATGCCGAAGGGCTCGGCTGGAAGCCCGAAAGCGTTTTTATCGAAGGTCTTATTGGCGTTTTCGTCGTGATAAACCGCGATCGCATATTGGTCCGGTTTTGGGGCGCGCATACAGAACTTCGTCATTGGCGCCCGGGCGGCGAAACGGACTTGCGCCACGCGACCGGCGCGTTTCAAAAAGCCGTCTTGATTGTTCTCATAGAGGTCTGCGACGACGAGGCCAACGCTGCGATTGACCTCCTCGATCACGATGCGAATTTCGTTTTTGCCGACAATACAGCTCACATGCTCAAAGTCGAACAGGGCGGGGTCTACCGATGGTGTCGGCTCACTGCCTGTTTGTTCGATGTCCGCTTGCTCGATGTCAGTTTGCGCATGGACGCCGGTCGGCGCAACCGAGACGAAGGCGCAAGCGATAAAAGCACTTAGCGATAGCTTGCGCATATTTGCCCCGCCTCTAACCCGTTTTTTATCGACTCATGGTGAGGCTTGCGTGCAGCCCACCCTACTTGTTCCGAAATTGGTATAGGCAGGCGACGCTGCAAAACCTAGGCCCGAACGCGGTAATTTCGTGGAAGTTTGGGAAAGGAGGGTCACCTTCCCGCCACATTTACGCTGGCCGCCCCCCTGGCGGCGGTTAAGCCTGCGACGCGACTCGCGCATCTTCAAAGGCGTCGGCGAGCGCCCCATAGGCGTCGATCACCTTTGTGACATCGTCATCCGTATGGGCTGCAGACACTGACAAGCGCAACAAGGACGTCGAGTTTGGCGTGCCCGGCGGGATCGCCATATTAACGTAAACGCCTTGCTCCAAGAGGAATTGCCAGGCCAAGAAGGCGCGCTCGCGGTTCGGCAATAAAACCGAAATGACTGGTGCCGGGTCAGCGGCGAGCGTGAGGCCGAACTGGCGAAACGCCCCATGGAAACGATTGATGTTTTGCCAAAGCCGTTGGCGAATGCCGTCGCCATTGACGACTTTTTTTAATGCGGCGCGCACGGACGCAATATTCGCGGGCGACGGCGAGGCGGTGAACATATAGGGCCGCGCAGAAAAGCGGAGGTAGTCCAGTTCGCGATGGCGCGAGGCCACAAAACCGCCAATTGAGGCGAGGCTCTTTGAAAATGTGCCCGAATAAAAATCGATAACGTCCATGGCGTCTTCCGCCTCGGAAACGCCGCGTCCATTTTGTCCGTAGACCCCAAAAGAGTGGGCCTCGTCCACATAGAGAAACGCATTATGGGCGTGTGCGACTTCGGCGAATTCGCGCACAGGGGCGATGTCGCCAAACATAGAGTACATGCCCTCGATGCAGACTAGCTTGCCTTTTTCATCGCCGTCATACCGGCTGAGGCGCTTATCTAAGCTTTCTGGCGAATTATGGCGGAACCGGATCGTCTCCGCGCCGGATAGTTGACACCCGTCATAAATGCAAGCGTGGCAGTCAGCGTCGATGAAGAGGATGTCCTCGCCTGGTTTTGCCAGGGCCGAGATTGCGCCCAGATTTGCCTGGTATCCGGTCGAAAACACCATGCAGTCGGAATAACCGAGGAAGTCGGCAAGCTCGCGCTCTAACGCCCGGTGGCCGTCATAGGTGCCGTTCGCAAACCGCGACCCGGTCGTGCCTGTGCCGCTGGCGGAAAGCGCATCTTGCGCCGCTGCAATCGAGTCGGTGTCAAAGGTTAATCCGAGATAATTGTGGGTCCCGGCAAGAACGGTCTCGCGGCCTTTTATCCGCGCCCGTGTGGGGCCGGTCATTTCTTCCATAACAACCGTGAACGGATTTTTTCCGGCGTCGGACAGCGCGTTGTAAACGGCGGCGTCTTTTTCGAATTTTTCAAATAGGCCCATCGTTTTACGCTTGCTCCTGCTTAATCTGATGGATCGCGTCGACCAGCTCGCCGATCGTCTTCGTTTCCGAGATGACGTTGACCGGGATCGCGATGTCGTAGGCGTCTTCAATTTCCATGACGATATCGAGAATTGATACGCTATCGACCTCAAGTTCGGTGACGAGGTCGGTGTCGCGGGTCAACTTAACGTCGCCATTGGTAAGCGGTTCAAGCAACCCGCAAATTTTTCGAAAAACGAGATCATCGTCAGGCTGAACGCTTGGCCCAGCGTCCCTCGCATTTTGTTCTGACATTTTTGCGCACCCTTATGACGGTTTCTGCGCCAGGTGACCCTTGTCTCTGTACCAGCGCACGGTCTGTTTAAACCCGTCATATAACGCGATCTTAGGGCCCCAGTCGAACGCGGAATTAAACAGGTTGTCGCGGGCGACCCAGTCGGTGGTGTAAAGCTCGTTAATTTGCCCGGTTCGGAAGGGGGGCGGAGCGCCAATCAGCCGTGAAACCTGGCGGGCGGCGCCCGCATAGGCTGCCATTATGGGTTTTGGCGCGCGCAGCGTGCGCGTTTGTTTCTCAACCGCGCGGGCCACCTCTGCGGAGATTTCACCCCAGGAATAGCCATCTGGCGAGGCGTCGCCCACATCATGAACGGTCTTAGTCGCCGCGGCGTTCGCTGCTTCTAAAATGGCGTCGGCGATGTCTTCTGAAAAAAGAATAGAGGCCCGCGCCGGCGGTTTCGTCGCCGGCTCAAGTGCTAGGCCGCGCTCGGCGAGGACAAAAAACGACAACGTGCCGAAGTCCCCGGGGCCGTAGATCACCGGCAGGCGCAGCGACGTGAATGCAGGCGTCTCCGCTTCAACTGCTGTTTCTCCGCCGCGCTTGGACGCCGCATAGGGCGAGACGTCGGGGAAGCGCGCGGACATGGATGATAGGAGCACTACGCGCGCGCCCGAACGCTTAGCAGCCGCCGCTGCGTTTCCGGCCCCGTCGGCGTTGACCTTGGCGTAATCGGCGTCGTCTCGCGCCATCACGACGCCGGCGCCGTGGATCAGGACGTCAGCGCCCGCGCAAAGCCGGCTAAGGGCGTCTTTGTCATTTAGGTCGCCGGATATTGCGGTAAAGCCAGCGTTCGCTTGCCATTGCTTGGCTTTTTCGGGGGTGCGCACGAGCGCCCTGACGGATTTACCGTCGGCGAGCAAGCGGTTGATCAGCGTGCCGCCAACGAAGCCGGTGCCGCCGGTTACTGCAATAACCTCGGCGCGGGCTTGTGAAATTTGCTGATCCATAGCGTTCAGTAGGCTGCAGCTAAAACAGGCATACGCTCTAGTCGGAGAAACGAGCCGGGTCGGCGTGGCGGTTTTACTGGCTTCCCCGCAACTTAAACGCGGGCTTCCGCCAAGGGCTCCTGATCCGCGGTCGCTTTTGCGTCTGTGAGGGCGCCGGAGAGGTACTTCGCTTTCACCTTTGCGCGGGAAAGCTTGCCGGACGATGTGATCACCATCGTATGGGGGCGCGTAAGGACAATTTCCGCTGGCGCACCGACGGTCGATTGAATAACGCTGGCGACCTCGCGACGAAGGGCTGTGATGGCGCTGTCGGCCATACCGCGTCGCTCGGCGACCACGATAATCCGCTCCCCGTCGCCGGTGTCGACGGAAAAGGCCGCGACGCCGCCCTGGCGCACGCCTTCAATTTTCTCAACCGCCCATTCGATATCCTGGGGCCAGATGTTGCGTCCGTTTATGATAATGAGGTCTTTCGCGCGCCCAGTTATCACGAGCTGCCCGTTCAGGAGGTAGCCCATGTCGCCAGTGTCGAGCCAATCGCCATCGAACATCGCTTCGGAAGCGGCCTCGTCTGAGTAATACCCGCGGGTTAGGCTTGGTCCCTTAATGAAGACCCGACCAACACGCCTATCTTCTTTGATCGCCTCGCCGTTTTCTCTGATCTCTATCGCATGGCCGGGTAGGGCCGCGCCGCACAGAACAAATTCGCGGCGTTGCTCCGGCGCCGTCAGGGACCCTGCCGGTTGGGCGACGCCCGTGCGGTCGTAGAGGCGCATATCAACGGCGTCGACCGTCAACGGCGCATCGATTTCGGTAAAGGCGATCGCCAGAGTGCTTTCAGCGAGCCCATAGCTCGGCACAAAGGCGTCTTTTTTAAACCCAAAGTCTTTGAAGGCTTCGGTGAACGCGTTAAGGGCGTCCGGGCGCACCATATCGCCGCCTATACCGGCGATCCGAAGCGTTGAAAGGTCAAGGTCGCCAGCTTGGGCGCGGGCGGCGCGCTTTGAGCTTAAGTCATACCCAAACGAAGGACTGTAGGTAATCGTCGCTTTGTTGGCGGTGAGCACGCGCCACCACAACAAGGGCCTGCGCACGAAATCTGAGGTTGCAATGTAGTCGACCGAGCGCTGGCCAAACATCGGCGACAGCACAAACCCGATGAGACCCATATCGTGGTAGAGCGGCAGCCAACTGACCGCCCGGTCGTGCTGGGTCAGCTTAAGGCCGTGCTTTGTGATCGCGTGGAGATTGCTCGTCACAGATTGTTGCGTGCCGACGACGCCCTTAGGCGCGCTGGTCGAGCCGGACGAATACTGGATGTAGCAATCCTCGCCGGGGCCAAACGGGATCGCCGCGCGGCCATTCACTGGCAGGGCGCGCGCTTCCTCGAAATCAATCACCGCCACATTGTCGCAGTCTGCCGTCGCCTCTTCGATAAAAGGCTTGAGCGCCGGCGGACATAGGGCGGCGCGCGCGTCGGCGCCGGTGACCATTTGGCGAACTTGGATCAGGTAGCCTTCCTTGCCGCCCAAATTGACAGGCAGAGGCATCGGCGCCGGCAGCATGCCGGCATACTGGCAGGCAAAGAAAAGAACAACGAAATCCATGCTCGTTTCGGCAACGATTGCGATGCGATCGCCCCGGTCGAAACGGGCTGCAAGACGCTGCGCCAAAACCTGCGCCTGATCGCGGACATCCGCATAGGTCGCAGACGACGCCAGTCCGCCCTTCAGATCATAAAAATTGACACCGGTGCCTGCTAACGCGGCAAAATCCAGGGCGTCAGTGATGGTTTCGAACCGCTTGAGCTCGATTTCTTTGCCAATTGTTGTGGGCGTGGGAACTGCGCCTGGCGTGGCGGCTTGCAAACTCTCAGTCGTGACGTTCATTCACGCCCCCGAAACAATCCCGGCGTTTGCCGGCGTTTACCAGACTAGCGGGTTCGCTCAATTCGCATCCCGCAACTTTTCTTTCGGACACTGCGTCCGCTCATCCGTGAAAATACCAATACGAATGACTATTCCAAACGACATGCCTATCGCAATCGGCTCCGATCCGCCACGCGGCGGAATGCGTTCGAACAATGCTGTTGCGTCGTTACCACGCATCGCAGCGAAGTCGTCAAGCGCATAGTCCCGCAGCGCAACAGCATCTATACGGTGAAAACTTCGGGAGACGATGACAATTGCGTTTCGTTTCAGGTTATCGCGCTTCGATTCCAAGGCGTGGTAAAATAAGCGTGACAATCACGCCTCGATCGACTTGCGCTTGAATGGCGTTTAAATGGTAGTGACAGAGTACGGTGGTGCGGCAAGCGTAGGTCCGAAACCAAACGTCGCCGCGGGATGGAGTTAGCGCTGATGCGTTTATTTGTTGGGTACAAAGCCTGGAAAGAGGAAGACTATCTCCTCAATAAAATGTCGTTCGACGATCTCGTTCGCGCATACGTTACCTATCCGGGCATCCAGGTTTACGCGGCGATTATCTGCGCGACGGCGGTATTGGGCGCCGCGTTAGCGACATCCGTTATCGCGCTAACAGCCTCGATTGCAGCGGGCGCTCTGTTGTTTCCGATTGGCTGGTACCTCGTGCATCGCTTCGTTCTGCACGGAAGCTGGATGTATAAGTCGCCTCACCTCGCGAAACTGTGGAAGCGGGTTCACTATGACCACCACCGGTTTCCAAATGATCTCTCCGTCCTCTTTGGCGGTCTCCACACAACGCTGCCGACCATTTTGATTATTGCAGCGCCCGTTGGGTATGCGATCCACGGCGTCGCGGGTGCGTTTGGCGCCTTGGCGGGCATGTTAGTGATGACCTGCATGACCGAATTCCTGCATGCTGGTCAGCACCTCGCTTTTGAGCCTAAGTCGGAGTTCTGGAAGCGGATTAAACGCTTGCATCTCGCCCATCACTT
This sequence comes from Pseudomonadota bacterium, assembly GCA_039197915.1. GTDB lineage: Bacteria > Pseudomonadota > Alphaproteobacteria > Caulobacterales > Parvularculaceae > JAJFFW01. The sequence goes on from JBCCTV010000034.1 coordinate 15,123, forward strand.
CCACAATGAAAACGGCAATTTCGGCATTGCCGAGTTCTTCTGGGACAAGACGTTTGGCACCTATTACGACCAGGTGTCCGACGCGCCGCGCTCGGCCACGGCCCGTAATCTCGGTTACACCAACGACGTTGCTGAGCGCTATCCATGGGTAAAAGAGCTCACCGATACTGAGACTGTCGGCAAGCCGCGGCCATCCACGGGGGCGAAGCCGTCTCCGAAAAGTGGTCAAGAACCGAACGCCCACGCCGCGTAGCCCCACCTATTGGTCGAGGCCTTGGCTGCGAACGCGCAGGAGTCCGGGCGGGCGTTGAAGCGTTGGTTGTGCGCTTAGCCGAGAGTCGTCTGTCTAGAGGAAACTAGGCTTTCTGAGTTATTCGCGAGATCCGCTGATCGCCGGTTTGTTGGTATTCCCACTATTGGTGTGGTTTGGCCGCGCCCACTCGGCTTAATCAACTCGAATTTGTGCGTCGCCGACGCCCGAGCCTATCGCAAATTCCAACCAGCAAATTGCCTCGATCCTACAGTCCGGTTCTTTTGGATCGATGAGGTCAGACGCCCGAAATCGCTCCGCCTATAAATGCTTTTTAGTCGCGCCTGAAAACAGACCTTGCGTGTTGATTTTCCTCGGTTTGCTTGTCACTCATCGCAGCATGATCTGAGGTCGGCGGGGCGCGCATGTTCATTGTCGTTGGCGTTTATTGATCGCCGCGCGCTTACGTCTTGCGCCCGTTCGGGCGTCGCTTTGCCGGCCGCTCACAAAACAGGGAAAAGACCATGGGCCTTGGCTTAATGCTCATTATCGCGGCTGGCGTGTTAGCGTTGGTGTACGGCGTATTTACCATTCAATCCGTTATGGCGATGCCAGCGGGCAACGAACGCATGCAGGAAATCGCAAGCGCCATCCAAGAAGGCGCGACCGCATATCTCAATAAGCAGTACACGACAATTGCTATCGTTGGCGCTGTGACATTCGTGATTTTGCTCGTGGCCTTCGGCTTTAACTGGATCCCAGCGGTGGGTTTTGCTCTTGGTGCGATCTTATCGGGAGCGGCCGGTTTTATCGGCATGCTGGTGTCTGTTCGGGCGAATGTGCGGACAACCGAGGCGGCGTCCCAAAGCCTCGATAAAGGTCTTTCGGTTGCGTTCCGCGCGGGCGCTGTGACCGGCCTTCTCGTCGCCGGCTTAGCGCTTTTAGGGCTTGCGCTTTATTACTGGGTGCTAACAGGTCCTGCGGGGAATGAGCCAGAGAGCAGAAATGTCGTAAACGGATTGGTTGCGCTCTCTCTCGGGGCCTCTTTGATTTCCGTCTTCGCCCGGTTGGGCGGCGGCATATTCACAAAAGGCGCGGACGTTGGCGGCGACCTCGTCGGCAAGGTCGAGGCGGGCATTCCGGAAGATGATCCGCGTAACCCAGCAACCATTGCGGACAATGTGGGCGACAATGTTGGCGACTGCGCCGGCATGGCCGCCGACCTCTTCGAGACCTATGTGGTGACCGTTGCAGCGACCATGGTGCTCGGCGCGATCCTCTACACGGCGAACGCTGTCCAATTTATGATGTACCCGCTGGCGATCGGCGCGGTTTGCATTGTCGCCTCTATTATTGGGACGTTTTTCGTACGCCTTGGCGCCGGCTCCACAAATATTATGGGCGCGCTTTACAAGGGCTTGATTGCAACGGGCGTGATCTCGCTTGCCGCGATCGCCGTCGTGACCGGGATTATCTTCGGGTTCTCCGAAGCCATTCCAGGCGCATCGTTCACCGGGATGAGCCTCTTTTCCTGCGGCGTTCTGGGCCTCATTGTGACAGGGCTTATTGTGTGGATTACGGAGTATTATACGGGTACAGGCTTCCGGCCGGTGCGCTCCGTCGCGGCCTCCTCGGAATCCGGCCACGGTACAAACGTGATCCAGGGACTTGCGGTTTCGATGGAAGCAACGGCGTTGCCAGCGCTTGTTATTGTTGTCGCCATCATTGTGACATTCAAGCTCGCCGGGCTCTACGGCATTGCAACCGCGGTCACCACAATGCTTGCCCTTGCCGGCATGATTGTGGCGCTCGACGCCTTTGGTCCTGTAACGGACAATGCGGGCGGTATCGCTGAAATGTCGGGTCTAGAAGGCTCGGTCCGTGACACAACCGATGCGCTTGACGCGGTCGGCAACACGACAAAGGCCGTTACAAAAGGCTACGCCATCGGTTCTGCCGGTCTTGGCGCGCTCGTGCTCTTTGCTGCCTACACGGAGGATATAAAGCACTTCGTCGGGCACCCGGAAGACTTCCCCTGGTTTGAAGGCGTCGTCGTCGACTTCTCGCTTTCAAACCCCTATGTGATTGCTGGTCTCTTCGTCGGCGGGCTGTTGCCGTTCCTCTTTGGCGGTATCGCCATGCAGGCCGTTGGTCGTGCGGCGAGCGCCATCGTTGAAGAAGTGCGCCGTCAATTCCGCGAAAAGCCGGGCATTATGCAGGGGTCGGAGAAACCGGACTACGCCCAAGCGGTGAACATGCTCACGGGCGCGGCGATCAAAGAAATGGTCATCCCATCAATGCTGCCGATTTTGTCGCCGCTTGTTCTGTATGCGGCGATTTATGCGGTTGCCGGTAAATCGCAAGCTCTTTCGGCGCTTGGTGCCATGTTAATCGGCGTTATTTTAACGGGGCTCTTCGTCGCGATCTCGATGACGGCCGGCGGCGGCGCTTGGGACAACGCCAAAAAATATATTGAGGACGGAAACCATGGCGGCAAGGGGTCCGACGCCCACAAGGCGGCCGTGACCGGCGACACCGTTGGTGATCCGTATAAGGACACGGCGGGCCCTGCGGTCAACCCGATGATTAAAATCACGAATATTGTGGCGCTTCTCTTGCTCGCTGTCTTGGCCGGCTTGAACTAAAAAAACAGCGCCGTTGGCTCGATCACCCCCGGCGCGCAAACGCCGGGGGTTTTTCAGTTTTAGGATCACCTATGGACTATGAAGCGGTAATTTTTGATTGCGACGGCGTTCTGGTTGATTCCGAAGCGCTGGGCCTTGAAGATTCCGCTAAGTACCTCCGATCCCATAACCTTCCGTATACGCCCGTAGACTTAATCCGTATCTATACGGGGCTGCGGGACGACGTTTTCGCACGAACACTGGCGGCGGCTTATCGCGAGGCTAATAATGAAGCCGATCCTCCCGAAGACTTTTTTCAAGGGTTGATTGATGCGCGCCGAAGCCGGTCGCACCTTTTGCAGCCTGTTTCTGGCGCGCTTGAAACCCTGACGGGCGTCACCGGGCGCAAAGCGGTCGCGTCTTCCTCACGTGCGCATTATTTAGAAAGCAAGCTCAAACGCACCGGGCTTTGGGAGGCGGCGGCGCCCCATGTTTACTCGGCGGAGCTCGTCGCCCATGGCAAACCGGCGCCGGACATTTTTCTTTACGCCGCTCAGAAGCTTGGTGTCGCCCCCGAAAAGTGCCTCGTTCTTGAGGACGCGGAGAATGGGGTCAAAGCGGGTGTGGCGGCTGGCATGACCGTGTGGGGCTTTACGGGCGGCGGCCACTGTTTTGAGGGGCATGCGGAGCGATTGAAGGCGGCAGGCGCCGCTTGGGTTGCGCCGAACTTCCCCGCCTTTCTCGCTGCGCTTTAAAGCAATCTAGCGAAGTATTCGCAGGTCGACCCAGGAAGCCGATACCGTTTTTCGACAGATTGGGCGATCTGTCGGCGCTATTGCGACCCGGACCGGCGCAACTCAGACTGAACACTGTTCAAGGGCAGCTTCGCATCAATCTGGCTTGCTCAAGTTGCTCGTTTTGTTGCGGGGCGTTTTCTCTTGCTCAAGTTCTTGCGCTCAACTTCTTTCGCTCAATTGGGCGCACATGGTCAGAAAACGCGTTTAGGCTCCTTGTTTAGGATGCCGTGGAAAGATAATGTTGCGATGCAGCATTTTTACGGCGGGTTTCACTCCTGTGAGCGTTGAATTAGAAAACGGTACGAAGAGCCAATAGGTAAGCCGCGTTATGAGCCAGCAACTCGCACTGAAGACCGACCTTGCCGATGCGCCACCACCGGCGCCGGCGC
>JBCCTV010000035.1:0-18760 GCA_039197915.1 Pseudomonadota bacterium
AACAAAAAGGCGATCGCCAATGGAATATCTACATACGATGGTGCGTGTGAGCGACTTGGACGCGTCGCTCGCGTTTTATTGCGACGCCCTCGGGCTCGTTGAGGTCGTTCGCTACGACAGCGAGCAAGGCCGCTTCACCAATGTCTTTCTCTCGACCCCCGACGACGCTGAGCTTGCAAAGACGTTTAAAGCGCCAGCGATCGAGCTCACCTATAATTGGGATCCGGAGACCTATACGGGTGGCCGTAATTTCGGCCATATCGCCTACCGGGTGCCAAACATCTACGAGACCTGTGAAAAGCTCCAGGAGCACGGCGTCACGATCAATCGGCCGCCACGCGATGGGCGCATGGCGTTTGTGCGCTCGCCTGATGGCATTTCGATCGAATTGATCCAGCGCGGCAAACCGCTGGAGCCGCAAGACCCTTGGGCCGACATGGAAAATACGGGCGAGTGGTAGCGGTCGAGCCGGGCCTCTCCCTGCTCCTGAGGCCATGCCGGTTTCACGGTTTTTTAAACCGTCTAACCGATGGTTAACGGGTGCATCGTCGGAACGACAGGGCGGGGAAGATTATGGATGGCGCGGTGCTTTCTTTGGACGCCGTCAGTAAATCGTTCGGGGGCTTCAAGGCGGTAAAAGACCTGTCGTTTTAAATCTCGCGCGGTGAGGTTTTTGGCTTTCTCGGGCCAAACGGCGCCGGGAAGACGACGACCTTGCGGATCATCCTCGATATTATTCAGCCAACCACCGGGTCGGTCAGCGTCCTCGGGTCGCCGTCTGCGATACCCGTGCGCCATCGGATCGGCTACCTGCCCGAAGAGCGCGGTCTCTATAGGAAAATGCGGGCGGCGGAAACAATTGCCTACTTCGCCCGGCTGCGGGGCGTGCCAGCGCGTAAAGCCCGCAAACGCGCCCACGAGCTCTTGGGACGGTTTGGACTTGGCGCGTTTGCAAAATCGCGAAACGAAGCCCTCTCGAAAGGCATGGCGCAAAAGGTTCAGTTGCTGGCGACGATCGCCCACGACCCTGAATTCCTGATCCTAGACGAGCCCTTCTCTGGGCTTGACCCCATTAATCAGCACACCCTCGAGACACTGATCAGCGACCTCAAGGCGGAGGGGCGCACGATTATTTTTTCGACCCATGTGATGGAGCATGCAGAACGTCTGTGTGATCGCTTTTTGATTATGGCGAAGGGCATGAAGCGATTTGAAGGCGACCTTGCGGCCGCACGCGCGCAGTTGCCGAAACGGGTGGTTATTCGCACCGCTGACAATATTGACGGCCTGCGTGCAGCGCCTGGCGTTATCAGCATCACCCAAAAGGGCGAGCGCTCAGCCGACGGGGCGGAAGTTGAATACGAAATCGCGCTTAGCCCATCGGCCGATCCCCAGGCGCTTCTCCAGCACGCTGTTAATGGCGGCGTTAGGCTTGCAAAGTTTGAGCAAGGCGGTGCGCGCCTGCATGATATTTTTGTTTCAATAGTTGGCGCTGCGAACGCCGAAGCGGAGGCCGCATGAACCCGGCGCTCCTCATCGCGTGGCGGGAATACCGCCAATATATCCTATCGCGTGGATTTCTGCTTTTTCTGGCGATTTTTCCCGTCGGCATCATCGCAGGATCGGCGGCGATCGCGCTCGCGGAACAAGCAAAGCCCGCGCGCCATTATGTTATTTTTGATGAAACCGGTCAGTATACAGAATCAATAGAAGCGGAAATCAAAAACCGCGCGCTCCGGCGCTTGGTGGCGTCATGGTCCGGATATGTTGCCATCGCGGTGGAGCCATCGGCGCTGGAGGACAGTCTGATCCCAGAGCCGTTTCGGCCTGGCGCTGCAAGCCTTTCACGCGCGCGCGCATTTGCTGAAGCCGGCGGTCTCGATGCGGCGAAAGATGCGGCCTCGCCTTACTTGCGACAAGGCGCACCGGAGTTTGTGCCGAGCCGTGAGCCGTTTATTCGGCTTGCCTTGCCCGATGACGTGGCGGCGGCGCGCGATGTGGCGTCCGCGGCCGAGCGCCTTCGCCCGTATCTCTTGGGCGAAAAGACGGTGACGGCTCCATCCGGCGAAGAGGTCGCGCTGTTCGCAGCCGTTCTCGTGCCCCGGGGCTATCGCGCGCGGGAGGCCCGGAGCGCCGCCGTCGAGGAGGCGTCCCCAAGTGCTGAATATTGGAGCCGCAACCTCACCGATGACAGCCTGAGGGAGGCGATTGCCCAGGCGCTTTCAACGACGCTCCGTCGACGCACCATTGCGGAGTTAGGTCTTGACGGCGCGACCCTCGATCGGATTGCTGATATCGACGCCCCGCTTGACGCTTTTCGGCCGGATAGGGCGGTTGAAGAGGCGGCGCTTAACACGCGCGATACGCTCGAAATCGTTGTGCCGGGCGCGCTCACTTACATGCTCGTCTTCATCATTATGGGGATCGGTAATTTACTTCTCACAAATACGATTGAGGAGCGCTCAAACAAGATTGTCGAGGTCTTGCTCTCCTCCGTTACCGCAGAAGAGCTTATGATTGGTAAGCTGATCGGTATTGGCGCCGTCGGCCTGACGCTGCCGACTATTTTCCTTGTGGGCGGGTCGCTTGCCGCCTTTGCAAATCCAAATACCCAAGAGTTGGCGCAAAGCTTCCTGGAGATGCTCTTCGCAACACCCTTATTTGCGATTTATATTTTCTATTTCTTCTGCGCCTATGCGATCTTTGCGATGATTTTCCTGGCTATTGGCGCCGTTTCTAACTCGCTCCAGGACGCCCAGAGCTATATGGGTCCGATTACGCTTTTGCTCTTTGCGCCGCTGCCCTTTGTGATGATGATGTATCAAAACCCGAACGGCGTCGTCGCCACCGTATTGACGTGGATACCGATTTACACGCCCTACGCCGTTCTGTTGCGGGCTGCGTCCGACCCGCCGCTGCTCGAAATCGTCGGGGCGACGCTTCTCATGCTGGCGTTCGCGGTCTTTCTCGTGCGCTTCATGGGCCGGATTTTTAGGCGCGCCTTGTTGCAGGCCGCACCGCCAAAAATGAGCGAGCTCTGGCGGCTCGGAACACGCTCAGCTGACTGATTAACTTCCCGTCAAGCGCCCGATCGGCGTCTGGTCCTCAAGACCGGTCGGCTTTTTCGGGGTCGTAAATGAAACGCCTGCCGCAATACCCACAAACCGCGATATCGTCCTCGAGTGAATAATAGACCAGCGGATGCCCGAGGGCCCCGCCGCCGCCATCGCAGCCGATCCGACGTGCGCTCACATAAATGGTCTCCGGCGGCTCGGTTGCGGCCGCCAATTTGTTTTCTGCGGGATAGGTCATCGGTTCCCCTTGGCTCGGTCAAAAGCCAGTTCTTGTTTTTCGCGTTTTTACCGTCGCCGTCAGGCGCGGTCTTGATTTATGTCGTGTCTATAAATCGTATCCCGCGCCTAGCGCCAGACCCTGCCCGTTTTGCCCATTCCTGCCCACGGTCTGGGCGAGCGTAATCTTGAGCTTTTCGCCAAACGCAAGGGCTCGGCTAATTCACGCCGCGCTGGCGAATGTGGTAGACACCCTAAATATCGCAATGATCGGACATAATGATGGTGCATAATTTGTCAGACGAGACCGCCAGGCCGGCGATCGTTGCGAGGGGCTTGAGTAAGACCTACGCAGCAACCAAAAAAGCGCCGGCGAAAGAGGCGCTAAAATCGGTCGATCTCACCGTACCCCAGGGCTCAATATTTGGTCTTTTGGGCCCAAATGGCGCGGGCAAGTCGACCTTCATCAATATCCTCTCAGGCCTCGTCAATAAAACAAGCGGAACCGCCTCGGTCTGGGGCTTCGACCTCGACAAGGAGCCGCGCCAAGTGCGCGCCTCCATGGGCGTTGTGCCGCAAGAGATTACGATCGACGTTTTTTTCACGCCAAAAGAGGCGTTGGAAATCCATGCGGGGCTATTTGGCGTGCCGCGCCAGGAACGCCGGACTATGGAAATTCTGGGCGCGTTAGGACTGACCGACAAGGCGGACGCCTATGTGCGGCAGCTTTCTGGCGGCATGAAGCGGCGTCTCCTGGTGGCGAAAGCGATGGTGCATTCGCCCCCGGTTCTAATCCTCGACGAGCCAACCGCCGGCGTCGATATCGAGCTGCGTCGGCAATTGTGGGATTATGTGCAAGACCTCCATGCCCAAGGCGTCACCGTCGTTCTGACAACGCATTATTTGGAAGAAGCCCAGGAGCTTTGCGACACCATTGCGATTATCAATCACGGTGAAGTTGTCGCTTGCGATTCGACTGAAAATCTAATTGCTTCCCTCGACCAGAAAGTCCTTATGGTTGAGCCGTCTACGTCGTTGAGTGCAGCGCCAGACCTTGGCCCTTTTAAAGCGGCGGTCCAACCGGACGGGCGCCTCTCGATTGCATATAAGCCGAGCGAGACGCCAGTGGGCTCAATTCTAACGCAATTAATGTCAGCGGGCGTTGAGGTCAAAGATCTGTCTACGGTTGAACCAGATCTTGAGGATGTGTTTTTGCAACTCACCTATGAAGCTGACGCGGCGACCGGAACAAGCGCTTAATCACTATACAGACTAAATCGTTGAGCAACGACAATAAAGCCTCAGAGAAACGCCAATAGGGGAGAATGACCGGGATTTCATTGCTGAAGGTAAAATCAGAGCGCTTTAAGCGGCGGTGCTTTCCGGGGCGCTTTCGATGGGCTTCCATTTCTGCCCGGTTGGCACGCCATTAACGGCGTGGTCACGCAGTGCGCTTGCAATCTCCGCCGGGTCGCCTTTTAGGTCTTCAACCGGGATCATTTCCCCGAAGGTGATGTCGAAGCGTTTGCGCTTTTTGTTTAAGAGTTCGTGGAACAAGGTGATGTCGCGAAGCTCATCGTTTAAGCGCCAGAACCAATAGTAAAGCCAGGAGTTCCTGGATTTCAAATGCGCGGGGATTATTGGCGCATTATATTTGCGGGCGAATATTGCAATTGACGCCAGCCATTCTTGCTCCGTGAGCACCTTATTTTCGTCCATATAGGCGATGCGTCCGGATGGAAATAAAATCACGCAGCGCTCGTCGTTGAAGGCGTCTTTTGTGACTTTTAAAGTTTCTCGGGAGCGCTCGCGGGTGCGTTTCTCCTTCACCCATTCAACCGGGATCAATAATTCTTCGAGCTGCGGCGCCGCCCTAATCGCGTCGCGATTGGCGAAGAAAATCATGTCCGGTCGCCGCTGGCGCAACGCGTCCCAGACAGCGACGCCGTCGGAAATGCCTGTTGGGTGGGTGGGCGCGATGATGACGGGACCAGACGCCGGCACGTTTTCAAGGCCATGGGCATGGGTTTCGAGCGCTAGGAGTTCGCTTAAATAATCCATGACGCCAGTGCCGGATTTCGGCGCGACAGCGTCTGACATGCGCACCGCTTCTGGCTTTTTCAGAAGTTGGTAGAGGAAGGGTTTTAGAAGCGGCCAAAAGCGCGATTGGCGCAAATTCTCGCAGCGCTCCTCAATCAACACCTCGACAATGTGTTTGCCGTTCTCGTGAGGCGCTGTAATCCGCGGCTTAATTTCCCGCGGGTTTTGGGGAGCCGTAACGTGCTTCACACTCGACCTGTAACCGTTCAATCCGCCGGAGCCGACGCCGTTCCATAGTAGCGTATATAGCGGCCGACGTTTGCAATCGCCGCACAAATAGCGCGCTACCGCCGCCTAAGGCTAGGCGGCGGCGGCGAATTCATGCGTTTTTACGGCGATTACTCGGCTGGTGCGAGCGCAAATCCGTCAATTTGACCGGACTTTCCCCGATCATTTGCGTCGATTTCCGCTCTCGCGGCGAGCAACGCGTCGAGGCGTTTGGTAAAGCGTTGGCCGTTATCAAGGCCTTTATCCGCCTCTAATCCCGCTAAAACCGCGGCGACGTCGTCATTGATTCCGGCCACATAGAGGCTGACGCCGTTGGATTTGGCGTCGCCGACGATGGTCTCAATCGCACGCGCAGCCGATAGGTCGATTGACGGCACCCTGGTGAAGTCGAGCACCAAGACCCGGGCGATATCCTTGGAGGTCTCGCGCAGCTGGTGGCTGACATCTGCGGCGGCGCCAAAGCTTAAAGGGCCGCCCGCAAAGTCGAACATCATGATCCGACCATCCGCATCGTCGAGTATCGCGCGCGCCTCCGGCTCGTTCACATCAGGCGTCAACTCGCTCGCCGCTTTTAATTGGATGTCGGCGATTTGTTTTACAAAGGCGAGCGCCGCCAGAACAACGCCGACACCGACCGCCGTGATCAGATCAACAAAGACCGTCAATCCCAGGACGAGGGCCATCAACGCCAAGTCCCAGCGGGGCCCGCGATGGGCGTTTCTAAGGTAGCGCCAATCGATAATATCGTAGCCGACCTTGACCAGAATGCCCGCCAAAACCGCATGGGGAATGTTCGCGGCGAGCGGCGCCAATGGCAGGGCGGCGGCGATTAAAACAAGCGAATGGGTCATGCCGGAGATTTTGGTTTCGCCCCCCGACCGGATGTTCACGACCGTTCGCATCGTCGCCCCGGCGCCGGGGATCGCGCCGAAGAGGCCGGCGATTGTGTTGCCGATGCCTTGGCCCACGAGCTCGCGGTTGGAATGGTGGCGCGTGCCCGTCATGGAATCAGCGACGAGTGATGTGAGAAGGCTATCGATCGCGCCCAAAAGCGCCAGGATGAGCGCAGCCTCGATAATCACCCCTCCGGTTTCCGGGGTGATTGTGGGCAAATGAAACGAAGGCAACCCGCTTGGAATACTCCCAAGCGTGAGTTCCTTGGGCAGGCCGAGGAACAAGCTCAAGACGGTGCCGATCAGGAGGGCGGCAAGGGCGCCGGGGAAGAACTTGCCGAGTTTTTTCGGCCAGGCGAAGACGACAGCAAGGGAGACCGACCCGACGAAGAGCGCTGGCCATACGGTGTTTGATACCGCGACCGGGATCGATTGGATCGCTGGTATTGTGCCCGGTTCCGTTGGTTCGTAACCAAACAATCGCGGCACTTGGAGCGCGATGATGATCGCGCCGATACCGCTCATAAAGCCTGAAACCACCGGATAGGGAACAAGTTTTATATATTGCCCAAGCCTTAAGACGCCCATCAAAATCTGGAAGACGCCGGCCAAAACAACGGCTGCAAAAACAAGGGCCGGATCGCCGGAAACGGAGGCGTAAACGCCTGCGAACACCACGATCATCGGCCCGGTCGGGCCAGAAATCTGCGAGCCCGTGCCGCCGAAAAGCGCTGCAAAGAAACCTACAAAGATCGCGCCCCAAAGGCCGGCGATGGGGCCAGCGCCGGACGCCTCGCCAAAGGCGAGCGCTAACGGGAGCGCGACGACGCCCGCGGTCAGGCCGCCTAAAACATCGCCTCGGAGATTGCTTAAGTCGAAAAAATTCCCTGTGGGGAGTTTCGAAGTATCAATTTTCGTCGTTGTCATTGCGCCTTACTCCGCTGCGTGGATGCAATCGCCATGGGCCGCGTTCACAATGCGTTCGATCGCGTCGCGATATTTCTCTGCAACCGGAAGGAAGGCGCGGGCCTCTTCGTCAAAAACGGTGACGCCGCCTTTTTCGATATCATAAACCCAGCCGTGAATCTGCAGCCGGTTAGCGGCAAGGCGCGCGGCCACGTAAGGGTGCGTGCGCAAATGGGCCATCTGTAGGATGACGTTTTCGCGGATTAGCAGATCAAGCTTTTCCTGTTCGCTCAGGTCGTCGTGGTTTTCGCTGACCGCTAATGCTGCGGCTCGGGCAAAGCTCAGCCACTCTTTGACATGGGGCAGGGCGTCGAGGCCCTCCGGTCTCATGGCGCCTTTCATCGCGCCGCACTCGCTGTGGCCGCACACGATGATGTGGGGAACATTGAGCGCGCCCACGGCAAATTCGATCGATGCCGTCATCGCCCCGGTGTGATTGTTGTGCGGGGGCACGATGTTGCCGGCGTTGCGGCATATGAAGAGTTCGCCGGGCTCCGTCTGGGTGATTAAGCTTGGATCTACGCGGCTGTCGGAGCAGGCGATGAAAAGGGCTTCGGGTTTTTGGCCTTTGGCGAGGGCGGAAAAGAGCGCCTGACGTTTTGGATGTTCCTCAAGTTGATACCTAGCAACGCCCGCGGCGATCTTGTCCATGTGTTTCCTCCGATAGAAATATGCTGTCGAAGTGATCGTATCTGACTATCAAGGCCTAATGAAGGCGGGGATCCGCTCGGAGGCGCAATGTCGCGAGTAAAATACTGCGGCACTGCGTCACGATAATGCGAGAGACAAAAGTGATCCAAAAAAACTGACGATTTTTGCGCTGCGCTATCCTGGATGACGCCAAAACGGGTCGTCATGCAGCGCCGATCGAAAAATTTTGAAGCAACCTATGCTGAACGAAATTCCGAAACGGCGCGCTCTTGCATGTCTTTCAATTGGGCGCAGCCTTGTTTCGCCAGGCTAAGAAGGGCGGCGAACTGCTCTTCTGAAAAGGGCTCGCCTTCCGCCGTGCCTTGAATTTCGACAATGCCGCCGGCCCCGGTGAGAACAAAGTTCGCGTCCGTATCGGCGTTTGAATCTTCGGCGTAATCCAAATCGAGGGAGGGAGCGCCGCCGACGATGCCGCACGAAATTGCGGCGACGCTGCCTTTCAAGGGATCCTTGGTAATAATGCCTTGTTCGTGTCCCCAATGGATGCACTGGGCAAGCGCCACCCAGGCGCCCGTGACCGAGGCCGTCCGTGTGCCGCCATCCGCCTGCAGAACATCGCAATCGAGTAAAATTTGGCGCTCGCCGAGGACGTCAAGATCAACAACGGCGCGCAAAGACCGCCCGATTAACCGCTGTATTTCCTGGGTGCGCCCGGACTGACCAGACTTCGCCTCACGCCGCATTCGTTCGTTGGTGGAGCGGGGGAGCATGCCGTATTCGGCGGTGACCCAGCCGCGCCCGCCGCCGCGCAGCCAGGGCGGCGTCGATTCATCCCAGGTCGCCGTGCAAAGGACATGGGTGTCGCCAAATTTTATGAGACAAGACCCTTCGGCGTGCTTCGACGCGCTGGGGGTAATCGTCACCTCACGGAGTTCATTAAAGGCTCGGCCGGATGGGCGCATGGGGCGGCTCCAGGATAAAGGTTACATGACAAAGGTTGTGGAGCCGCCCACCTGCCACAACAGATGGGTCCTGTCGATATCGACGCTTGCTAGGCAGTTCTTGTTCACGAGGCGCCGCCAAGGGCCAGATTCATTCGCCGGCGTCCGCGAGGGCGTCATGGGCGACGATACCGCCCTCGAGGTTAAACGCGTCGACGCCCGCCGCGGCGAGACTGTGCGCTGTTTTCTGGCTGACCCATTTTCCTTTAACGCAGTAAGTGACGACCGGCCTATCAGTGGGGATTTCGTCCGCCCAGCTCGCAAAGTCTTCCGGGTCGCGGCGCAAAGCGCCGGGGATCAAACGGGGATCAGCGTCAAAATCTTCCGCAAGCCGAACGTCTAAGATGACGGCGCCGTCAGCTTGCAGCTGGGCGAGGTCTTCCGCCATTACGCTGCGGTCATAGCCTGGCCGATCGCCCGTTCGAAAGTCGCCTGTGCCCGGGACTATCTGAGCCTGGTCTGGGGCCGCTGCGCTGGCTTCATCAGCTCCGGCCATGGTTGCAGCGTCAGTCTTCGCTGTAGCCTCCTCCACCGAAGTATTGGCGCTCTCGACGGAAGGCGCCTCGGATCCGCCGCAGGCGCCCAAAACGAACGCGGCGGCGACGGCGAGGGTGGCCCTAAAATGATCTAACTTCATGGTTTTTTCCTTGGTGCATGTGAACGCGAGCCGGTTTGGATCGGGGCGACCAAATTAAACTGGAACGAAACGGCGGAACTGGATGGGAAAGCACGAGGGGCGTTTACCCACAAAACAAAAGCCCGACCGTACTTTTTTACCGAGACCCTGCTCAACGGGCGCTCTGAGATGCGGGCTTGGGCAAACGCCTGGGTAGGGGAGCCGCGACAATCCCCAGCGCGATTATTGCGAGATGGCGGGCGACGTCAAATGAGCAATAGCTCATGCGCCGCCGACCCTACGCCGACGGGACTGAGGTTCGATCCGCGCTTGGCCGTCGCTTCACATGCCCATGGGGTATCGGGGGGCATCTGGGGCATCGGCGGGGTTGGGCGGTTGGCGTCAGTTGCGACCGCGTGAAATCAGACTAATTATTCTAAGGTCGGTTTCAGGATTTTTGATGAGCGCACTCGATGATATTGACGCCCGGTCGCGGGAGGTTTTCCGCAAGATTGTTGAGGCGTTTTTAGAAACCGGGGAGCCTATTGGCTCGCGCACCCTCAGTCGGGACACCGAGCTCGACGTTTCGCCGGCGACAATCCGCAACGTGATGTCGGATCTAACCGAGCTCGGTCTTCTGCATGCGCCCCATATCTCGGCGGGCCGCATGCCCACGGAACTCGGATTGCGCCTCTTCGTCGATAGCCTCCTGCAAATTGGCGACCTCTCCGATGAGGAACGGCGCGCCATAGACGCGGCCGCAAAAGCCGCTGGCGATGGCGACCCCTTGGAGGAAGCGGCGGCCCGCCTTTCCGGCCTGACCCAGAGCGCAAGCCTTGTCGTCGCCCGGAAAAGCGAAACCCCCCTGCGACAGATCGAATTTGTTACGGCCTCGCCCGGGGAGGCGCTGGTTGTTCTCGTTGGCGACAATGGCGTCGTTGAAAACCGGGTTATCAAGGTGCCCCACAATGTACCGCCGTCGAGCCTGGTTGCGGCGGGGAATTTCCTGTCCGCGCGCCTGCGGGGACGCACCATTTCCGAGGCGCGCGAAGCGATTGAGGATGAACTCGCCAAGGAGCGCGCAACCCTTGACGACCTCTCTGCAAAGCTGGTGCGGGACGGCGTGGCGGAGTTTGCCGGCGGTGGAGAGGCCTCTCTGATTGTGCGCGGACGCGGCCATCTGCTCGACGAGGCGACGGCCCAGGACCTTGAGCGTGTGCGCATGCTGTTTGACGATCTTGAGCGGAAGCAGACCGTCATTGAGCTTCTCAACGCCTCGATCGACGGTGAGGGCGTGAAAATCTTCATCGGCTCCGAGAACCGATTGTTCTCGCTCTCCGGGTCCTCAGTGATTGTGAAGCCTTACCGGGATGCGTCATCGAAAATTGTCGGCGTCCTCGGCGTGATCGGCCCGACGCGGCTTAATTATGCGAAGGTCATCCCGATCGTTGATTACACCGCCGAAACGCTGTCTCGTCTGGTGAAATAGCGCGCCGGATCGCATCGCTTGAAATCAATGCTGCGTCTGCGTACATCACGGCGCAACAGCCGGGCCGGCGCGGTTTTGCGACCGAGCCCTGAACCAGCAAATAGCGAACCCCGGGTCGTCTTCCGTTAGGCCCAAAGCAGTTGGCCCGACACAGCAGGTCCAGGTCAGCAGGTCCAAAGCAGTAGGTGTAAGGCAGTTTCCGGACACCCGTTTTCGAGCGCAAAAAATGTCAGAAACCAACAAAACTCAATCCCCGAACCCAGGTAACGGCAACGTCGATGACGACGGCGCCAACACGGACGCTGATATCGCAGCCGACATAAGGGCCGCCGCCGACGGCGAGGCCCTGCCCTCGGAGGAGGCTGAAGCGGCGACCTCCCAGGCCCTGCGCGAAGAGCTCGACGCGGTTAAAGAGCAGTTGTTGCGGACCGCCGCCGATCTTGAAAATACCCGCCGCCGGGCCGAGCGCGAGAAAGCTGACGCCGGGCGCTATGCGATCGCCAATTTCGCGCGCGACCTCTTAAGCGTTGCAGACAATTTTGAACGCGCCCTCGAATACGCCCCTGAAGAGCCGACCGCTGTGACAACCGATGAGCTCAAAGGCCTGATCAACGGCATTAAAATGACGAACACGGAATTGCAGTTGGTTTTTGACCGCAATGGCGTGAAAAAAATCGAGCCGAAAGGCGAGAAGTTTGATCCCAACAAGCACCAGGCGGTCGCCCAGGCGCCGTCCGATGCTCCCTCCGGCATGGTCGCGGACGTCGCCCAATCGGGCTTTATGATTGGCGACCGGGTCTTGCGCGCCGCCATGGTTGTTGTCTCCACCGGGCCAGCCCCGGGAACGGGTTCAGCTTCCGCTGCACCGAGCGATGATCCGTCTGGGTCTTATAATGCAGGTGTTTCGGACGACGACCAATCAGCCCTCGATAAAAAAGTATAAATTCTGCTTACGGATCGCGTCCCTAGCTAAGCGCAATCCGTAAGCACGCCTTTGGGCGCTTATAGAAGCGTACGGCGCAGGATCGCCGGATTTATTCCGTATCGAGAATGTGCTCGGTACGGACGATAATCTTTTACCTGTCTACGGCTTCGGCGCCGCCGCCCTGACGGCATCGTCCACAAACGCTTCGAAGACACGGAAGTTTTCGACAAACATGCCGGCGAGTTTTTTCGCCTGGGCGTCGTAGTCCGGCGCTGAGCGCCACGCGTTCCGGGGGTTTAGGATCTGGGTGTCGACGCCCGCGCAGGCTTGTGGAACGGAAAACCCGAATACCGGGTCTTCAACCATGGCTGTGTCGGCGAGCGATCCATCGAGCGCCGCCGATAAGAGCGCACGCGTCGCCTTGATCGGCATACGCTCGCCAACGCCAAAGGGACCGCCGGTCCAGCCGGTGTTTACCAGCCAGCAGTCGGCCTCGTGGCGGTCGATCAGGCGACCGAGAAGTGCGCCGTACTCTGAGGGATGGCGTGGCATAAACGGCGCGCCAAAACAGGTTGAAAATGTCGCTTGGGGTTCATCGCCGAGGCCTTTTTCGGTTCCAGCGATTTTCGCGGTATAGCCCGACAGAAACATATACATCGCTTGGGCGCGGCTTAGTTTTGCGATCGGCGGCATGACGCCAAACGCGTCACAGGTCAGCATAATGATGTTTTTAGGATGGGTTGTAACCCCGTCTAGGCTTGCATTCGGGATATAATGAATGGGGTAAGCCCCGCGGGAGTTCTCGGCGAGCGTCGCGTCATCAAGATCAAGCGAGCGATCTTCCGGGTTCATCACAACATTTTCAAGGACAGTCCCGAAGCGTTGTGTCGTTGAGAAAATTTCGGGCTCTGCTTCTTGCGAAAGCCGGATCATTTTTGCGTAGCAGCCGCCTTCGAAATTAAATAGGCCCGCAGGACCCCAGCCATGTTCATCGTCGCCGATCAACATGCGGTCCGGATCTGCAGAAAGCGTTGTCTTGCCCGTGCCGGAGAGCCCAAAGAAAATCGCTGGATCGTCATCCGCCCCGACATTTACCGAGCAATGCATCGGCATCACATTTTCTTCAGGCAGCAAATAATTCAGTATCGTGAAGACTGATTTCTTCATTTCGCCCGCGTAAGACGTGCCGCCGATCAGCACCATGCGCCGGTCGAAATCAACCGCGATTATCGTGTTGGAGCGGCAGCCGTGGCGTTCAGGGTCCGCTTGAAAGCCTGGCAGGTCGACTATTGTAAAATCCGGGGAAACGTTGCGCTGTTCCATTGTTGGACGGATTAACAAATGTTGGATGAACAGGGCGTGCCAGGCATATTCGGTATGAACCCGAACTTTGATGTGATTTTTCTCGTCGGCGCCGCCGCGTAAATCTTGGGCGAAGAGTTCTTGGGTATTTGCGTAGTCGAGCATATCGTCATAGAGGGCGTCGAAATTATCCGCCGACATCTCAGCGTTTGCGTCCCACCAAATCGTGCCCTCGGTTGTGTCGCTGCGCACGACAAACTTGTCGCGAGCCGACCGGCCGGTGTGTTCGCCGGTCTTGACGACCAACGGCCCGCCCGCCGCGACGTCCCCTTCGCCCCGGGCCACCGCGAGCTGGTAGAGAGCTTCGGCGCTTAAGTTTCGCAAGTGGACCGGGCTAACGGCGTCAAAATTTTGTGCGGTGGGGGCGATTGAAGCGGTCGAACTCATGGAACGTCTCCGAGCGCCTTTTTCGCGGCGCTTTATTGGGTTGGTGGTGGCTTAAGAGGAATTCTATGCAAGTTTGGGGCGAGGCTTCTTTATGGAAACCAGGTCTTGCGCGCAAATTTTTCAGCGCCCTCCGGGTGTCGCCTGCGACCAATCTGTCCGCCGAGAGCAAATAACCCGCTGCCGCCAATCTGGCGCTCACGTCGCAGAATTTTACCAACGCTATCAACGGACCCGACCTACCCCTCACAATTTGAAGTAAATCACGAAGACCAAGGTCGTACAAACGCGCATTAAAATTTAAGGGATGACCGAACGCCGCGTTAACGCGCCTTTGTGAGGGTGATCTCAACGGAGGTTCGTTATGTCAGTATTTTTCGAGTGGTTTTCGATGGCGCTCTTCACAGCGACACTGATGATTTTTGCGATGCGGCTGATGCGCGGCGGGTCCAGGCTTTCGATCCGGCCTTACGCGGTGATTGTGTCGGTTGCTTTCCTGTCGCGCTGGTTAGGCATGCACGAGACCGGCGTCATGACGCTTTTGATGCTGGTGGCGGGAACCTTCTTGCTCTTAGAAGTCGTTTCTGAACAAACAAAAATTTTCGGCGCGCGGCGCTTGTCTCTTGGCTAAAGGCTAGCCAAGCCTTGGTTTCGCTGGTGGCGGTCGAGCTTACGGCGCCGCCAGCCCGGAGACCCTAAAAACGCGCCACTCCCCCTTGAGGTCGTGGAACATCCCGGCGCCACGTTTATTAGGCGCATCGAGATTTGACGAACCCCGATTTGGCGATCTCCGGTTTGCGAATTTCGGGTCTGGCAAACCCCATTTGACGAACCAACAGCAGACGCTGCATCTTCCCGTTTCATGAATACGCATGCGGGAAAATGCCAAACTCACTGCAACCATCAGCCCCTCGACTAAAAGCCGACCCCGCAGGCGCTGACCGCGCAATTGATGGGGCGTTTGTTGAACAATCTTCCCAAGACGTTTTGTCGGGGCCGGGGCCCGGGTTGCGTGATGACCTGACGCTCAGCAGTGGTGGCCAGATCGCCGATAGCGTTGCTGACGAGACGACAGCCCAAACTGCACGCGAAACCGATACGGAAGGCGCCTCCGCGGTTGTTTCGCAAAACGACAAGGGCGCCATTTCGCAAACTGGCGGGGCGTCGGCGGGACCGCAACCCGGTTCCGAGCAGGCGCAAGGCGTGATCGCGCCGGGCGATATTTCATCCGTAAACGTGCAAGCTCAAGAAGTGCAATCTGGAAAGCCGCAACCTCCAGACGCGCAAGCGACGGAAGCCCTAACCCAAGCCCCCGGCGAAGCTCCAGCGCCAGACCCAGAGTCAGAGCCGATCTTAGAAGGCGGCTCCGCTCTTGAAACGCTGGTCGGCGCCGACCGATTAAAAGAACAGGGTTTCGCTCTTTTTGATTGGGTGCGCGATAACCTGCTCACCTTTGACGTCGCCCTAGAAGCCGCGATCCTCGTCGTGGCGCTCGCGCCTGCAGCTTTATTTGGCCCGCGCCTGAAAAACATCATCGCCCAACAGCTCGCGCCGCGCTTGCCCCAAGGGGTCGCAAGGCGCGCCGGCCAGGCATTAAGCGTTATCGCAACGCCGATCGCGCTTTATCTAACCCTACAAATTGCGCAGATCGCCCTGCGCGCGTCGGGCCTGGGCGTTGGTCTTGTCTCCGCAGGCGTCAGCCTACTGACGGCTTGGATCGTGATCCGGCTCGTCACGCTCGTCATACGCTCACCGCTCTGGTCTCGCGTGGCGTTCTATGTGGTCTGGCCGCTGGCGGCGCTCGACGCCTTTGGCGCGCTTGATAATGTGGTCGCGGAGCTCGATGCGCTGGCGATCCCGCTCTCCACAACGGATGACGGTCGCGCAATCGATATTTCAGCGCTCGATGTGGTGCGCGGGGCCATCACCTTCGGCATTTTATTTTGGCTCGCCAATACGCTGGGCTCCTTTCTCAAAGGCCGTATCAACGCAACGGACGAACTGACCGTTTCGTTCAAGGCGCTCCTTGCAAAGATACTCGACATTCTGTTGCCGATCGTCGCCCTATTGGTTGCCCTACAGATCGTCAATTTCCCCTTTGGCGCGCTGGCGATTTTTGGCGGCGCCATCGGCCTCGGCGTCGGGCTTGGCTTGCAGCGCACCGTCTCTAACTTTGCGGCCGGGTTTACGCTGATCGCCGATAAGTCAATTAAACCAGGCGACGTCATCGAAGTTGGTGATGCGTTTGGTTGGATTACGGAAATGAACGCTCGCTATGTGAGCGTGCGCACGCGGGACGGGACGGACCATTTGATCCCGAACGACAAATTCATCGAAGACGGCGTTGTGAACTGGTCGCATACGGATAAAATCGTGCGCCTCCATGCGGGGGTAGGCGTCGCCTACGGCACGCGCGATTTGCGCGGCGTCAAGGCCATGTGCGAGGAGGCGGCGCTCTCGATTGATCGCGTGGCGAAGTCCCCGCGCCCGGTGTGCAATCTCATGAATTTTGGCGACAGTTCCGTTGATTTCGATTTGCGTTTCTGGATCACCGACCCGGCCAATGGAACATCCAATGTCCGAAGCGACGTCATGCTCGCTGTTTGGGACGCGCTGCACGAGGCGAATATCGAAATTCCGTTTCCCCAGCGTGACCTCCACATCAAATCGATGCCGCCTGAGGCTGTTGCGCTGGATACGCTCGCGTCGGCGAACGGGGCGGCCGCTCCAGGGGCCGAGCCTGATCTTGAGCGCGCGGCGAATGTCGCAGCGGCTGAAAAATCCGACTGATCGCCCAGTGATCGCCACTTTTAGACCTCATTCTTGCGTCCGTTGATTAATCGGAGTGTCAAAATGCGATTATTTTTTGCCGCAGCTTTTTTGGCGACGCTCGCCGCCTGCGCCACCTCGACCCCTTACGCGCCAGCCGACCAGGGGGGCGGGTATGGCTTTGCCGAACAACGCATCGAGGATGATCGTTTCCGCATCACATTCCGCGGGAATTCCCTGACGACACGCGAAACGGTAGAGAATTTTCTCCTTTACCGGGCCGCGGAAGTGACGCTCGCCAACGGGTTCGATTACTTTGTGGTGGTTGAGGGCGACACGGAAACGCGCCGGCAATTGCGGTCTAGCACATTTGCCAATCCAGGCTTCGGCGCCTTTGGCGGACCGGCCTATTTCGGTCGATATCCATTTGGCTTCCCGGGCCGGTTTTACGCCTTCCCATATTACGCCTATGGCTTCGGCTGGGGCGCGCCGTTCGCTGATACGGTGACGCGTGAAATCACACGCTATTCAGCGGTCGCCTTTGTTATGCTGGCGCGCGGCGAGAAGCCCGAGGATAACCCCCAGGCTTTTGATGCGCGCAGTGTGATTGAGAATTTACGGCCCGTCGTTCTGGGCTCTGGCGTTGGCGCCCCGCCAACGCGCTAAAGGTTTAGCATTAGATTCGCGCACTTCGCCGGTCGTTTAGAGGCGCCTAAACCGCGCGAAGTTGCGCTTTTTGTTGGGCCCCCATGGGCTCGTAAATCACCACGAAGCCGCGCGGCGTATGCCTTAAGACGAGCCCGCGCATGCGACCCACATGGATCGGCGAGCCGACGGGCGGTTTGCGGTTTGATTCTACGGCAATTCCGTCCACGGAGCGGTTAATCGCTTTGGCGAGCAACGACGAACCATCCGGCAAGCGGCAAATTAACGTGCGCCCGCTTTCGTTGTGCCGAGGGGCGCCGCGTCGATCGCCCAGTCCTTCCGACAGGGACGGGTTCACGTGGAGCATTAGCCGCTCGAGCAGAATTTTCCGGCGGTTGCGCGACAGAAGAAACGACATCGCGAAGCCGTCGCCGAAGATGCGCGCGACGCGCCCTTCGATCACGTCGAGGTCGGCGATCGCAACCACGGCCGCATCGCCCGGCTGCACCTCGGCGCAGGCCTGGAGGGCCATATCGCCCGGCGAAATATTAAGCAGCCGCCCGTCATAATCATCGATTGCGTTAATCGTGATGCGCGCCGGCAAATCGATAGGAATGCGACGGTAGCGCCGTTGTTCCCGCTTAATCATTGGGTGTTTCCGTTCGAATTAATCTCTGACAAAACTGTAAGGCGCGTCGTTCAAGCTTTTGCTAACAAGACGTGGACAGTTTTAACGGTCGCTCCATTATGACGGCCTTTCTTGGGGTGGGCGAATGATGTTCAAAAAATTAGTCTCGCTGTTTGGCGGTGCGCAGAGGGGTGGCGAGCAAACGCCGTCGAATGCAGGACAAACGGCTAAAAACCGCCCAAAGCGCGCCGCGAAACCGAGTTTCGCGCGTCCTGGCGACGACCCCTACGCCTGGCTTGAGGCGGTCGACAGCGAAGAGGCGCTCGCCTTTGTCCGCTCGCAAAATGGCCGCAGCCTCGAAACGCTTGAAGCCGACCCGAGGTTTAAGACCTTACAGGAGGAGGCCTTAACGATCCTCAATTCGTCCGAACGAATCGCTGATCCAGCGCTTGCCGGGCGCTCGGTCCGGAACTTTTGGCAAGACGAGGCCCATGTGCGCGGGCTCTGGCGCGAGGCTGATCTTCGCGCCTACCTTACCGGCGTCCCAAAATGGCGCACGCTTTTGGACGTGGACGCGCTCGCAGCGTCCGAAAATGAGAATTGGGTTTTTCAGGGGGCGGATGTTTTAGCGCCGGAGCTTGACCGGGCGATGGTTTCGCTCTCCCGGGGCGGTGCGGACGCGGCGGTGCGCCGGGAATTTTCGATTAGAGAAGCGCGGTTCATCGACGACGGCTTTATCTTGCCTGAGTCAAAGGGGGCGACGGCTTGGTTTGACCCGAACACTCTACTCGTCGGGGTTGATTTTGGTCCCGG
>JBCCTV010000036.1:0-18554 GCA_039197915.1 Pseudomonadota bacterium
CGGTGACGGACATAAAGCCTGCTTCCGCTTGCATCAGGTAATCATAGCCAGGCCAGGCCGCCCGTTCATTGTCGCGCCCATACGCTGAGAGATGTGCACAGACAATTCGAGGATTGATATCGCGCAAGTCTGGGAACGTTATTCTGAGTTTTGTCGGCTGATCACCGCGCAGATTATTAATGACGGCGTCGGCTGATTTGACGAGCTTTTCAAACTCGGTACGCCCCTTTTCGGTTTTAATTTCTAAAGCAACAGATTTTTTGTTTCGTGAAAAGGTTTGGAAAAATTGGCTGTCGCCTTCGCCAAGAAAATATGGCCCCACCGACCTCGAAACATCGCCGCCCATAGACGGCGCTTCAATCTTTATCACCTCGGCCCCAAGCTCCGCCAAGAGCATCGATCCATAGGGGCCAGCCCCGTACTGCTCAACCGCTAGAACCCGAACCCCTTCAAGAACCATTTTGGCGTTCCTCTTTTGCAGGGTTCGATCCTTTATCCGGATCAAGACGAAAGAAAACCCAAACGGTTACGGGCACGAGTAATTCAACGGCTGTAACGACGGTCCAAACCGGATGATGCCCCGATAGGAATACCGCAGATGCGAGACGCCCGAGCCCCCCCAGAAAAACAAAAGCCATCAACGCCGGCGTTTTCTCTGCTAAATTGTGTATTCCACGCGCGGACGCCACCAACGCAACGCCAAACACAAACCACATGACCGCAAGAAAACGCAGCTCTGAATCATAGGCGGCGTCGGCCACGGCTGAACGGGCTCTCGCCTCCCCTGTGATCCAATCAAAAGCCGCTTCGGCCAAGGGCATCGCGTTTGCACCGCACACAAACACAAATGCCGCGGTCGCCATCGCCAAGCCGCCAAAGGCCGCCGAAATCGAAAACCCTAGTCTTCGCGAGCCCATTCGGCTTAAACCGGATTACGTTTTACGAGTTGCTTTGCGATAATGATACGCTGCATCTCGTTTGTACCCTCACCAATACACATAAGCGGCGCATCACGGTATAAACGCTCAATGACATATTCCTTAGAATATCCGTATCCGCCATGAATGCGCATTGCCTCGGTTGCTACCTCAACAGCGGTCTCCGAGGCGAAGTACTTCGCCATGCCAGCTTCCATATCAATCCGCTCACCCGTGTCATAAGCGCGTGCAGCATCTTCCACCAGAAGTTCGGCGGCTCTTGTCTTTGCGCCCATATCACCGAGCTTTAGTTGAATTGCCTGGTGTTCAGCGATAGGTTTACCCATTGTCTTGCGTACTTGTGCGTATGAGACGCTTTCGCGCAACGCCCGGCGGGCGATCCCGACCGAACGCGCAGCAATATTGATGCGGCCGATTTCAAGACCGCCTGTCGCCATGAAGAAGCCCTTGCCTTCATCGCCGCCAACCAGGGAAAGCTCTGCGTCGCAGGCATAATCCTCGAAAATGAACTCGCCTGAATCGATCCCCTTATAGCCAAGCTTTTCGAGCTTATTGCCATTCTTTACACCGGGCAGCGGCTCTTTCGTTTCAGGGTCAATCTTGGTGACGATAAGCATCGACATGCCTTTATATCGGGGCTCGGCGTCAGGGTCCGTCTTTACAAGGAGGGCGTTGGCGTCGCCCTCAATCGCGTTTGAAATCCAGGTCTTTGCGCCATTGACAATATATTTATCGCCCTGCCTGCGCGCGGTCGTCCGGATTGCCTGTAAGTCCGTACCAGCGTCTGGCTCGGTTAGGCCAAGCCCGCCTCGCAATTCGCCAGTCGCGAACTTTGGCAACCAATACTCTTTTTGTTCTTGGGTCCCGAAGCGCTGGACGATCTGCGCCATCATCAGATGGGAATTAAAAATACCCGTAAGCGACATCCACTCTTCAGAAATCCGTGTAACGATTTTTGAATATGTGGTCGCAGACAGTCCGAGTCCGCCATATTCTGGATCAATCAGAGCGCCAAATAGGCCGAGCTCTTTCATGTCATTCACAAGATCGTGGGGATAGGCGTCAGCGTGCTCGAGCTCCATTGCTACGGGCGCCACCTTTTGCTCCAGCCATTTCTCAATTGACTGCAAGATCAACTGTTCGTCGTCCTGCGAAATGAAATCTCCGGTATCAGGCATTGGGGTAACCTCCCTCTGACGTTTTGAACCGACTAGAGCAACTGTGCATCAATCATAGCCGCTCGTTACTCTAAACTTTAGTCTTGTCTCGTTTTCCTGAGCACAACCGCGCTCACTTAATCCGAAACCGCTCTAATAATTCTCGACTTTATCTTCGACGGCGTTGCCGCGCGACGGGATCAACATGTTGCGCTTGAAGGTGCAAACCATCTCACCGTCTTGGTTGAAGCCACGCGTAACAATAGTCACAACACCCTGACCGGGACGCGACTTGCTCTCGCGTTTGCCGAGCACTTCACTTTCAGCATAAAGCGTATCACCGGCGAAGACTGGCGCGGTGAACTTAACCTCATCCATGCCGAGGTTAGCGATCGCCTTTTGAGAACAATCGGTAACGCTCATACCAATGAGGAGTGCAAGGGTATACGGACTAACAACGAGGTTACGCTTGAATTCCGAGGCCTTTGCGAATTGCGTATCGAAGTGCATCGGGTGGGTATTCAACGTCATCAATGTAAAGAGATGATTGTCATACTCGGTAATGGTTTTGCCGGGCCGGTGTTCATAAACATCGCCTTCGTTGAAGTCTTCAAAATAACGACCGAAGGTCTCGCGGTACCGATTGGGGCCCACTTCTTTCCACTGCTGAACCATCCTCTAGTCCCTCTTTGCCGCAAGCGTGCGTTTTGCGGCGCGCAACACTGGTTTTTCAATTAACTTGCCGTCCAAAAGCGCAACGCCGCCACCCGCTTCTTCGTAGGCGGAAACGATCCGCTCAGCACGATTGATATCATCTGGGGACGGCGCAAAGACCGCGTTCACGGTCGCGACCTGCGCCGGATGGATACAGGCGCGACCGGTAAAGCCAAGCGCCTTTACCCGTTCAGTATCGGCGCAAAGCCCGTCGTCATCTTTAACGTCGAGATACGGAACATCCATCGCTTCCGCACCGTAACCAGACGCTGCTGCGACAATCGATGTCCGTGCAGGGAACAACGCATCCCATACCATGGAGGCCCCAATGGCGGCCGAATAATCAGCGCCGCCAAACATAACCCCGCCATTTTCGCCGACCGCAGAAGCGATATCATGAACACGCGCTAAGGCCTGGGGCGTTTCGATCAGCGGCCAAAGCGAGGGCGTCCGGGGGCCCAGCGCCTCGGCGATCAACAGGAGCTCGTCGGCGCCGCTTGCCTTCGGGATCATGAGAAAATCAGGCGTTGCCTTGCTGTCGGCGAACGCCGCTATGTCGCGATACCCGTCGGCCGTGGATAGCGCGTTCATTCGGAACCCAATTGCGCAGGCGCTCGTACGGGGCGTCTCGAAAAATCTCATAACTTCAGAACGGGCTTCCGCCTTGCCCGATGGCGCCACCGCATCCTCAAGGTCAATGCAGACGCTGTCAGCGCCGGCGGCGATCGCCTTTTCAAAGCGGTCCGGCCGGGAGCCGGGCACGAACAATAATGAGCGGTACGCCAAAGAGGATCTCCAGACTTTGTCCGGACAAATTACGGCGACATCGCCTGGCGGTCAATTAGGCTGCCGGTACTGGCAGGCCAACGGTACTGATCTCTTGAGCACCATCGCGCGATTTTAAGGCGCCTCCGTGCCGTAAGCTTCTGTTTTATGATGCTTTCTGGCGTCCTACCGGCGACCAGCTGGGCGCAAAACGCTTCAGAACGGTTTTACGGCGCCGAAGAACGCCGTCGCCATAATCCCTATCCAATAGAGATAGGCGACATTGCGGCCGAGTTTGATCGACCGATTGAGTTTGAGTTCGACCGTTGGGTTCTCGCCTTGCGCCAAGATTGGAAACAATGCCCGCCATTCGTGCATGATCAGCCGCAATATGACGCCAATGATCAGAAGGCTGCCGTAGGTCAGGATTTTCGCAGAGTACCAGCGTTGTCCAGGGCCTGCCTCAAACGGCCCGAAACCAAAGAGTGAGGCGAGCGCAACGCCAATGAGCGTGGGGATCAGCAGATACCGCGTCCAATCCTCAATCGTCGATAGGAAGTTGCCGCGTGAAGACCCGCGCCACGAAAAAGCGCCCCAGGTGATCGCCATCCAAACCGCCCAGGTCAGCCACATGGCCACAAGCCAGTTCCCGCCGAGGGGCTGCACGCCATACAGGTACCCCATATGAAGACCAAGCGGCAGGAGCGAGATGATGCCTGTTCGGGCGAGGATATCGATGCGATAGGCGGTATCCATATGCCGCTGGCGTTCCTCAATCGGCAACCGGTGATTGACCACTTTGTAGGAGGTTTGGAAGACCCCCCATTCACCGCCAAGCCAGTAGACCATCGCAATGATATGGAGCCAGCGGAGTATCGCTAACTGGTTGATCTCGATGAATTCCACCACCGCTCCCCGCCGCACACTTACGGCAGCACTTAGTTGGTATATCAACTAGCGGAAGCGGCGGGTGAAAACTTGATTGAGGTCAAAAGCGAGACGGAAACGCCGCGACCTATTTGCGCCTTGGATCAGAGATTAATCGATTGAGTTCGACCGTGTGCCCGTCCGGATCAACCAGCATGGAGACCATGACTTCGATATCGCCAGCGGGCGACGGGTATTTCCGCATTTTTGGCTCGCTAATGACTTTCACGCCAGACACAGCAGCTGCCGCCGGGAACGCCTGGTCTAAAGCGTCTGTGTTGAACAACAGCACAATGTCGCCCGGTGTAAAATCGGCGGCGTCGGGGGTACGCTGATCAAATTCCGTTTGATCAAGGAACTGCCAAAGGCCCAGCATCCCGATATAATTATCATTTGCTTTTAACAGGACGAGGCGGGAGCGATTCTTACCATCGGATCCAGCACGGCCAAGCGTCGGCGACGTCAACTCCTGATCATACTCAACGGTCATGCCGAGGGCGTCGCGATAAAACGACAGCGAATTCTCGATGTCACGCACGACCAACGTTGTGCGCCGCAGATTAAGGGGGTTTACTGCCGCCTCCTCCGCTTCTGAAGCGTTCGCCGCGGTGGACATAGACGGCCCATTTGCGCCGCAAGAAGCCAGTAAAACCGAAATCCAAGCTAAAACAAAAATGCGCATCGGATTATTCCTTCCGTATAAAAATGTATCCGCCTGATTTCGGGCCCCAGACATGGGCGCCGTCTTCTTTTAATCCACGGTCCCAATTGGCGTACCGACCATTCGTGATCACACTTAAACTCAGCGCGTAATCAGCGCCTTTGTAGGAATTTGGGCACTTGTCCGATTGACTGCGCCAAAACCCTTCGGCGACGCGCTCGGCGGTTATGGCGCATTCGCTCGGCGATAAGTCGGTTTCAGGTGAGAGGCTGGAAAAGAGTGTTGGATCATTCCAAGCGCCGCGCACACGCTCAGCATCCGTAATTTTGTGAACCGTGCGCCGAACGACACCGGGGGAAACCTCCGTATTGTGAATAACCCGGGCGAAATAGGGTCTTTCTTTTGCCGCCCGATCAACGGCGTTCGGGCGGTCGCCCAAATAGGCTTGCTCTTGATAGAGCCAAACGCCGTCGCTCCGGCCTGACCAGATGCGGATGATCTCCGCTTCCGCAACGCCGTAGCGATCGTCCCGCGCTGATTGCTCAACCGTTGTGAACGAACCAACCGACAGGTCAGCCAATTCGTCTAGATATGTGGGCGCAGGCTGATCGACTTGCGCTGTTGCGTCGACATCGGTGACGCATGCGGCGAGGCCCGTGGCTAATAGGGCCGCCAAAAAAAATCTGGTCATAACGCTGCCGCCCCTCATGCCGGGTCGGGAGGCGCTGGAAAAGCTTGCGAAAATGCGTCTGCAATTTCTTCGCGCGTCGCAACCCAAATATCGTCCCGACCCTGAATGTGATCGAGAAAACCTTTGAAAGCGCCGATCCGCCCAGGCCGGCCGATAATGCGCAAATGCAATCCGAGTGACATCATCCGCGGCCCTTCCCGTTTCGCTTCATCCACGAGCCAGTCGAAAGTGTCCGTTGCATATTGGAGCCAGTTTTGGGCGGTGAGCGCCGGATCAAGCCAGAATTTCATGTCGTTGGAATCAAGCGCGTAGGGCATGATCACGATCGGCTTGGTTGACCCGTCGGGCAACGCAACCGCATCCCAAAACGGAAAATCGTCCGAATAGTCATCCATGTGGTATCGAAAACCCTGCTCAACCAGCAGACGTCGCGTAATATCAGTATGCAGATAACGCGAGAGCCATCCGGCGGGCGCACGCCCACATGTTTCACTGATTGATCGCCAGCCTTTTTCGATAAAGTCGCGTTCTTTTTCCTCATCCATCCAAAACTGGTGCGCCCAACGCCAGCCGTGGCAGCATGGTTCATCACCGCGGTCGACGATGGCTTTGGCAATGTGCGGCGCGCGCTCGAGCGCTAAGGCGGCGGCGGTCCAGGTCGCGCGGATCTCGTAATCGTTTAATAGCGTGAGAATTCTCGGAAAACCCGCATGGATCCCATACTGATAATTAGATTCGTTTCCGTGCATCCGCATCGGCCGTTTTGGAACGGCGGAAAGCTCGTCAACCGGCTCAGGGCCTTTGTCGCCGTCACGGATGTTTTGCTCAGCGCCCTCTTCAACATTAACGACAATTGAGAGGGCGAGTTTGGCCCCATTGGGCCAGGCAAACGAACGGCGCTCCTCTTCCGAAATGCGGTGCTCGGTCATGGCGAAGCGCTTTCGCCGGCAACGGGCGCATCCGGCGTTTGGTTATCAACATGGCGCCAGACCCGCCATTTTTCATCCGTACCCTTCTTAAAAACAACAAAAGACCGCCCCGCGTCCAATGGTGCACGATCAACAGCGCCCGGAAGTTCGAGACGCCATAAAGCCGTCTGGAAGGCGACATCGCCGTCGATCACACGGTCTTCAACGGTAATCTTCATCGAGGCCGAAGCCCCGGGCCGTCGGGTCGCTTTATAATAGGCAATAACCTCATCAACGCCTCGGCGCGCCGGGCGATCATGGGACATCACCCAAACATCAGGCTCATAAAGGTCCCGCAGGGCGTCAAACTCTCCGGCTTCGTAAGCAGCGGAGAACGCCTCGTAGTAGGCGTCGAGGGCGGCAGCGTCGTCCGCTGCGCTTTCCCCACAACTGGTCATCATGAAACCTATACTGAGGATTGAAAGGAGGGTTCGCAGCGCCATCAGTGGGGTTCTTCCCCGCCAGAAACGTTCATGCTCTCGCCTGTGATATAAACCGCGTCATCCGAACACAGAAAAGCAACGGCCGCCGCCGTGTCCCCCGGCTCTCCCGGACGCCGCATCGGAATACGGTTCTTCATGGCCTCCAAATATTCTTCAACGGACCCCGCCCCCCCCACTTTCGAAAAATACTCATTTTGCCAGGCCCCGAGGCCCGTCGTGACATGGTTTGGACAAACATTATTGACAGTGACGCCATGGGGACCAAGCTCGATTGACGCCGAACGGACCAGCCCAACAAGTCCGTGCTTTGACGATGTGTAAGCCTGCGCGTGGGGAAAGCCTGATTTCGCTGCCTGGCTTGCGATATTTATAATTCGCCCGCCACGGCCTTGCTCCACCATCGCCTTCGCCGCCGCCTTCAGACCAAAGAAGGATCCCGTCAAGTTCACGTCAATGACGGCGCGCCAGTCGTCTTCGGTGACCTCTAGGAGCGGCTTCATAATGTAGCCGATGCCAGCGTTGTTGACCCAAATATCGAGCCCGCCATGGACGTCGACCGCATGCGCCGCAAGCGCCTCCATATCCTCCAAGCGCCGAACATCCGCGGTGAACGTAGAAACGGAGCCAGCGCCGGCCCCCTCTAACCCTTTTGCCACGGCCAGCATCTCTTCGGTTTCGCCAATATGTTCAGCGCCGGTCGCCGCATCACGCGCTTGGCCGAGGTCTGAGACGACGATGTTTGCGCCCTCTCCCGCCAGCCTCTGGGCGATGCCTTCGCCTAAGCCCGCTTTCCGCCCGGACCCTGTTATGACCGCGGTCTTACCCTCAAAACGCCCCATGGATCAGCCGACTTTTTCAGTGGTGATGAATGCGAGATCGTCCACCATTGTTTGGAATTCGCCCGCCACTTTTTGCATGGTTTCGCTTCCCACATCGGCGCCAAACGCGTCCATGTCCGCAACGTCGATGACCTCGACATAGGCGTAGGGCGGCTTTTCATCGGAACCAAGCAACCCGGTCGAGCGGAAAACCTCAAACGCCGTGATGGAACCGAGGCCATTTACCGTTGGGATGTCCACCGTTTTCGCCCAGTTTTCATAGTCTGCAACGCTGACCCCGGGCTTCAAATTGAAAAGTGCGACGATGCGCATGGCGTTAGCTCTCTTTGCTCGTGGATATTGACTTGGCTCAAGCCTGGTGATCGTGAGATGGTATACCAAATAAAAAATGGCGCATACGCAAGCCGCATCGTCAGGAAAAAAACAGTGATACGGCGGCACCTAAGCTGGAGGCGTGACCATGAGCAACGCACATCAAAAAGCAAACTCGACATATGACGGGCCGCCCGATTACCGGGTTGTGGGCCGCCATGGCGTTTTCCCTAACGTAAGCCATGACGAAATCGCGCGTTTCAATTTTCTCGCTCACCTGAACCGGCACCTCTCCACAAAGGTTATGCCCGGCGTGAAATCCGCATTCGATAAGCGCGTCGAACCGCAATTCAAGAAAAGCAACAATCGCGACTTTAAGGACCGCCACGAAGTGCGGCGCGCGCTATTGAAAGATTCCATGTTCCAATGGTGGTCGGCGATGCGGCGCGCCACAATGGAACAACGCCAGCAAGCGGGCCGATGGGTGACGTTGCGCCAAGCAGAAGCGCTCAACAACCAGGTCCGTGAATTGACCGACGGCGACGAGCGATTGAAACTGTCGCCCAATTTAAAGTTGCCGCGATATGTGGGTGCAATTGATCACCATTGCATGCCCGGTAGTTACCATACGGAGATTGCGCCGGACGACGCCACGGGCGCGGCAAACTACGATATTGGAATTTTCGCAACAACTGGCGGGATGCTCGGACGCTTTAACGATGGCGGCGGCGTTGCCGTCGCGCGTTGGGTGAAGAAAAACCTGCCTGACTTCCGGCCAAAACGCATCCTCGATCTTGGCTGCGGCCTCGGCCACAATGTGTTGCCGATTGCGGAGGCGTTTCCGGATGCGGAAATTGTCGCCGTGGACGTGGGCGCGCCAATGCTCCGCTACGGGCTTGCTCGCGCGAAAACCATGGGCACTGAGAATGTCACGTTCGTTCAGGGCGACGTCTCAAAGCTCGCCGACTATGCAGATGGTGCGTTCGATTGGATCCAATCGACAATGTTTCTACACGAAACAAGCTTTAAGGCGATGCAAGAGATATTCAGTGAAACGGCCCGGCTCCTAGCGCCGGGCGGTATTGTTCTGCATGTTGAGCAACCCCAATATGACGATGAGATGCCGCTCTTTGAGCAGGCAATGCGCGATTGGGATGCGTTTTACAATAACGAGCCTTTCTGGACGAAGATGCACGAAATCGATCTCGACCAGTTCATGGAGAACGCAGGCTTC
This sequence comes from Pseudomonadota bacterium, assembly GCA_039197915.1. GTDB lineage: Bacteria > Pseudomonadota > Alphaproteobacteria > Caulobacterales > Parvularculaceae > JAJFFW01. The sequence continues at coordinate 9,650 of JBCCTV010000036.1, forward strand.
TCACGCGATGGACTCATCCATGGCGGCGTCGCAGCCGTTGTCGATCCGGATGTCTTTCCGGAAGCCGCTGAAGATAACGAACAGGAAGACTATGGCCGTAAGGCGGCTTGGCATGTTGTCGGCGCACGCAAGCCCGAAGGCGCGCGCGAGGCAGCCGAATGAGCGATATCGACCCCCTATTGCTTGCCGGCGCCAAAGCAAAGGGCAAACGGCCGTTCTTTTTAGAAAATCCTGACACGGAGCGCTTAATGACAATCGTCATGGCAGTCGCCCAGGAGCTCGCCGTAGTGCGCGAGCGGTTAGACACCGTTGAACGTTTACTCGAAGAAAAAGGCTCCGTGACGAGGGCTGACATAGAGGCCTTTGCGCCGTCAAAAAACGCCGCTGACGAGCGCGGGGCCTGGATGCAGGAGTATCTCGCACGCATTTTACGGGTTCTTCAACAAGACCGTGAAGCGCTCGATGCAAATGATCAATATTCGGAAGATGTCGCCGACGAATTGGCGAAGACCTAAGTTACCGCCAAAAAGGCACCGCCGTATTTTAGGGGAGACACACGTGACTGACCGCAACGAAATCGATCGCCGCCGTCTGTTTCAAGCCGCCGCGATGCTGAGCGCCGCCGGGGCTAGCCTGCCCGCAATGGCGCGCGCCGCTGAAAAGAGCGACGGCCCGTTGGACCCCGGCGTCTCGGCGACTGGCGAGTATGAAAAGATCGACCTTGTTAAACCGGTTGTTCGCCTGGGTGTCGTCCAGTCCCGTGTGCGCGGCGTTGAAACAAGTTCGCTCGGCGCCGCCCGGCGCATGAAACGCGATAACCTGAACCACTTACTTGAACTGATCGACGCCGCCCAAGGCTGGGCCGGCCGGAAAGACATCCTCTTCTTCCACGAATTCCCAATTACCGGTTACCGCGCGTCTTGGGGCCGAGCCGATACACTGCGTGCTGCCATCGAAATTCCGGGTGAAGAAACAGAGGCCGTCGGTAGGAAAGCAAAAGAATATGGGTGCTACATCGTTTTCGGCAGCTACGCCCGGGATGACGATTGGCCTGACCACGTCCTTTCGATTACGACGATCATCTCGCCCGCAGGCGAGGTGATCGATAAGCACTGGAAGGCGCGCAACATCAAAGGCGTCTTTGGGCCAGGATTCGAGCTATTCACAACCACAATTTATGATGTGCTCGAACAATATATCGAGATGTATGGCCTTGATCACGTTATGCCTGTTACGCGAACGCCGATTGGCAATATCGTGACAAGTTCTGTTCAGCGTGAACCTGAGCTCTTCCGGGCGTTCGCCATGAAGGGCGCGGAGATTTTCCTCCGTACAGCAACGGGTGGCTTTACGCCAATCGATATCCAGGCGACGTCGCTTTACAATGGTGTCTATACGGCAATTGTGAACAACGCGGTTTCACCAGGCAATCCCGGGTTCCTCGCCGATAATGGCGGCGCCGGCGGGTCGGCCATTTACGGACCGGACGGAAAGCTCATTGACGAAGCAAATTCCGAAAACGAAACCATTGTTACAGCGACGATGCCGATGGCGGCGTTCCGCCAGCGCCATCGGTTGCCCTACGTCCATATGGATCTGTACAGGCCCATTTTTGACGCCTACCAGAACCGCTTTCCGCCCAACCTCTTTGCGGAGTATTTGCCAAGCGACACCACGGATTCTGCGCGCTTCCTCGCAGACAAAGGCGTTTGGAAGCGATAGTCGTCGCATGACCTGGTAAGCCTCTACTCGAACGCTAGTTGGCTTCGGCGGACCCGCCTTCCGACACGACAAAAAGCGCCTCTGGCATTTCGACGTTCACATCGAAGTCCGTCCAGATTATCTCGTTTTGTTTGACGGCGTCATACATGAGCCGCACGCGGCCCGGTTGGCGCCAGGAGATGCCAGGCTTCGAATAAAAGTTGGAATACCGTCTTTCGTGCCAACCGCGCGGGCTGTCGAAACCTACATAAACAATCGCGTAACGCTCAGCATCAATACCAAACCGCGTCGTTCCACCCGATGGGTCCGTCAACTCAACAAAATGCGCCCACCGGCCGTCAACAAGATCATCGGGAAGTCTTTTTTGCGTCCAACCATCATCTAGCGCGTTGCGAATTGCGCCATATCCAAAATTCGATGACCACAGATTATTTGCGCTTTGATCAGCTAAGGGACCATCTTGGTTATAGGTGCGCGTCCCATCGAAAGTGAGAAGGAACGCCGTCTCGCCGTCTTTTTTGGCTTCTATGCGAACGCGCCCGTCGGCCGTGCGTGAGTCTGGCTTTGCATCCGCGTAAACACGGTGCATCGAGTATTCATCGTAATATATCACCTGGCCGTCACGATACGTCACATTATAACCTGTGAGTCGCAGTGAGCGCGGCTTACGCCATGTTTCACCACCCGCCGCCCGGTGGGCGCGACTGATTATTTGCCGAGCGGATAAGTCTTCATTTTTCGGATAGAGCGCTGAAAGCGGCGTGTCAGAGCTTCCTGATGTCGTGGCGCATGCGGCCGACAGAACACAGAAGCCAATCGCGATCAGCGCAAAACGATCGGGCCGACGAGACCTAGGCGCCATAGGATCACTCCGAGAAGGTTCTGTATTTACCAAGTAGCAGCAGCGGCAGCGTCGAAACAAAAAGGATAACCGCCGCCTGAGTCAGCGTTGATTGCCAGCCATTCGCGTCTGCAAGACGCGTTAAGATCGTGGGGCCTAGTCCTGCGCCTAGGGCAAAGAAGCCGTAAATTGCTCCGTATATGGCCGAATATGCCTTCATTCCGAAATATTTTGAAACCATATACGCCATGAAGTCATATTCGACCCCTGCCCCAAAACCGATCATCAAAATTGCGATGGTCGCAGCATTTGCGGATAGGTTCGGCTGACCCAACAACCAGAGAGCGATAGCAGGCGATGCTAGGAAAACGAAGGCGACGCCTGGCGCCCAAAACCGGTCGATCAAATAGCCGCCAATGACCCGCCCGGCGAGGACCGCAAGGCCAGTCAGCGTTGCGAGCCCAACGGCTTCATTCATGCCGAAGCCGCTCGCTGTCAGTACACGCTCTATGTTTGGAATAATCGCCCCAACAGCATACGAGATGGGCACGAAACAAGCGGCCAGCAGCCAAAATCGCCAATCGCGCAACGCCTGAGGCAGGGTCATGCCCGGGGCATAGACTTTTCCGTCCGCTCCTGTTTCAAGGGTTGGCGGCGCCACACGAATGTTTAGAAACAGCATCGCAACAACCGGAACCAAAGCAAGAGCCATAAAGCCAAACGCCATGGCGTATTCGAGACGCAAGCCGTTTGACTGGATCAACGGAACAACTTGGCGACCGACCACCGCAATAAGACCGAGGGTCGCTGCGAGCGCGATTAGCAATATTGGACCTTTAAGCTTGGTTGATTTGGCGTCGCGCGCCGGAACGTCGTCAATATCGCGCAGTCCAAGCCATACGATCGGCAGCGCAATCGTGAGAGGCAAAAACCCAATAACAATATACGCTGTTCGCCAGTCCGTTATTTGCACAATATACTGAGCAAAGTACTTAGAGAGCGCTCCGTATACGCCTGTTGCAATTAAAGCAACGCCAAGCGCGATCCCGCGATTGTTGTTGAACCAATTGGCGACGGGGCGGGTGAAAGTTATCGGCAACGTCCCTGCGCCAGCAAAGGCCAAAACGAGCCAAAGGGCGATATATAGCGACTTCGAGCCCGTATTTAACGATAAAGCCATCATAGAGAGGCTGAACGTGACGATCGACGTTAGCGCCACCCGGCGCGCGCCGAACCGTTCCGTCATGAGACCAATGAGCGGTGAAGCCGCAAACGCGCCGAAGGTGTAAATCGCAAGAGCGTTCAAAATGTCGCCAGGGGTCCACCCCATCGGCCCGAACTCGCGCATCAAGGGCGGGATAAAAACGCCAATCGTGTAAAATGGCAAAGGGGACAGGCCCAAGCCGACGCCGACCGCCGCCGCGGCAACCACCGGCCAACCCGTCTTGAATTCGTTTTCTGATGACACCGCCCCGCACTCCATTGTCCGGCGCCTGCGCGCCTTCATTGCTCATCACTGTGTTTGATATATCATTTTCTGGCGCGCCGAAAAGCGAAAGGCGCGCCTCGAATCACATGCGAGCAGCCGCAAATGCGCGGCGGGGAGGCGCGGTATGAAATCCGCAAAAATCGACGCTAATGCGTCAATAGGCCCGGGACGGCTCAATCGGCGGCGCTTTTTGCAGGCGGCCGGCGCAGCAAGTGCGGCGAGCATTTTCCCAACCGCCGTCGGCGCCCAGCGCAAAAAAGCCGATGTCATCGTGATTGGGGCAGGGCTCAGCGGGTTACATGCGGCGCTAACGATGCAGGACGCTGGCATGTCAGTCCTCGTTGTGGAAGCGGCAGACCGGGTTGGCGGCCGGCTTTTGACATTGGACGGATTACCGGGGCGACCGGAGGGCGGCGGTGCCCAGGTCGGGCAAAGCTATGGCCGCATTTTGTCCCGAGCTTACCAGTATGACATCGGCATCAGTTTCGAGGCGAGACAACGGCGCGGACGCGTCTTAGCGGTCGGCGGAAAACTCATTGACGCAAAGGACTGGGCGACATCGCCGATAAACCCGATGCCTGAACAATACAAACGCATCGCCCCAGACGCCGCACTATTTGCGCTCGGCGGTCCTGATAATCCCTTTACGGATTTTGATAGTTGGCGGTTAGCAACCGGCGCCAATGATGTGAGCGCCAGCGAATTTTTGTCAGCAAAGGGACTGAACGCCGATGCACTCGGTATGGCGAACAAAGCGCTCAACGCGAACGCCTTAGAAACCTATTCCATGGCGAATGTCTGGCGCTCGCTTCTGCTTTATAAGCGGGACGCTGAGATTGGCCCCTCCGGCGCCGTCGCGGGGGGCGCGCAGCGCTTGCCGGAAGCGATGGCGAACGCGCTTGATGAGGGTGCGTTGCGCCTAGGTTCCACCGTCCGGGCGATTACTGGCGGACGACGCGGCGTTAAGGTTGAAACTAGCACGGGCGTCGTCGAGGCCGATTTCGCGATCGTCGCCCTTCCCTTCCCGGCGCTCAAGGGGATTGACTTCCGGCCTGGCTTTACGGGCGCCCAAGCGAAGGCGATCGCGGACCTTCCGTATACCCAGATTATGCAGGTCCACTTTGAAACGTCCCGCCCCTTTTGGGAAAGCGACGGGATGGCGCCGGCGATGTGGACCGACGGCCCGTTCGAGCGAATTTTTGCGACCCGCGACCGCGAAAGCGGCGACGTAGTTGGTTTTAACGCCTGGGTCAACGGCGTCGGCGCTGCGGCGTTTGCTGGCAAAAGCGACGAAGAAATTGGTGGTTTGTTATCGGCTGAAATGATGCGCCTGCGGCCCGCGAGCGCGGGGGAGACCCGCATCAACCAGGTCGTCCGGTGGACGAAAGACGAGAGTTACGCCGGCGGCGCCTACATGCATTGGGGGCCAGGCCAAATAAGCGACTGGGCCGATACAATGGGCGCCTCGGTTGGACGAATACATTTCGCAGGCGAGCACTTGTCGACGCTATACACCGGTATGGAAGGGGCGATGGAGAGCGGCGAACGCGCAGCTCTCGATATCATGGAACGCGCCGCCTGATGTGAAACGTGCCGCACTCCGCCCGCTCATATTCTGTGACTGCTGCCAATGGGCCGCATCGGGGCGCTTAGGGGCGCTTAGGCGTTGCGCTCCGGGACCAGAGCGTAATTCAATAATTCTGCATACCTCATTTCGCCCGAACCCTTTCGTGGTCATATCGCGAAACGCAAAAAAGTCCCAGTTCTTGCGCGATGCGCCAGTTACCGACCGTCATCAAACATACGATCAGGACTATGGGTGCAACTCGCCTGCAGCCAGCGCAGATTAATGCCGATGCGTTCGGCATCATACGCTGTCCAGGCGTAAGAGACCGCTCGCGTGCTCTCGCCGTCTTCCACATAAAGCGTCATGGACGGTCGGTTCGGCCCAGACGGCCACTCGACGCGCCGCAAACGCAACCTCACCTGACGATCCGTGTTCGAAGGGTCAGTGACAGTCAGGACGCCATTTTGGTCGTGGATCCAATTCCCGCGTTTAAAATCCCAATCGCGGCGTCCCTCCCCGCTGTCGCCCAAAACGCCGCCCGGCAGAATTGCCGTCCAACACTCAAACGGCCGTATTTTTCGAAGCTTGTGGGGCACGCCCGCCTTGTTGCCGAAGACATAGTCCCCTTGCACCGTTTCTGCGCGGTCGGCGATCCATATTTCATCCTGGGTCAGAACAAGATCGTCGCTAATGATTATCTCTTGGCCCAAGCGCTCTGACGGCACGCGACAGGCGCCCTCCTTCATGTAGCCAATAAATTGATTGGCTTGACGCCGCCAAAAGACATCGCAGCCCTCCCGGGTCGTTGCGTCTCGTGGCCGAAGGCGCGTGAACTTCGAGGCGTCCCGGTATCCGCCGACAAGTCGTTCGGGTTTCTTCGGCGTGTGGATTGCCAGGCGGATTGCGTTCTCGTTAACGTCCGTCGTGAAAACATAAATCCGTTGGCGGTATATTTTTGTCGGATCGCCGTCGAGATACTGCTCCACGTAAAACACAGCATCGCCGAAGGCTGGCAGTTCGACACGCCGGAAAATCGAATGAATGCGTTCATGCCGCTGATCTTCCGGAACCTCGAGATCAGGCTCCCAAAAAACCTGCAGGGCGTTGTCGTAACGGCCTTCGAACCACTCAAGAAACAACCCCAAGTCTTTTTCAAGCGGCGTCGCCTGCGCTTGCACAGAAAAGATAAGGGCGGCAGTTAAAGTCATCACCACACAGCCGAAAGTGCGCATTTGTCGTCTCCTAGAAAAACGGCCCGAACGTTTACCGTTCGGGCCGCGTAAACACGTTGAAGGTAGCCGAACGGACTAGAACTGCATCCGAAGAACAGCGCCCCAACGACGGCCATTTCGATTGTTGAACTGAAAGCCGCGAGACTGGCCAGAAGAGGCAAGATTGATAACGTTAGACGGGGTTTGGCCGGCTACAGTAAAACTGCCATTTCCAGGTGTCGCATCAAGGAACCTCAGCACACCGAGGACCGCGTCCTCATCCGTTAGATTTCGCCCGTACACTGCAAGGGTTATCTTATCGCGGATACGGAGCGTTAGGCGGGCATCCAATTCGAATTGGTCGCCGGATTCAGCAAGGTTTTGAATCTGCGCAAAACGGCTTGAAAGATAATTACCGTTGACAGAGACAATCGGCTCAACGTCACCAATTTGGCCCAATGAATAGTCAGCAAAGAAAGATGCTTGATGGCGAGCTTGCCTCGGAATCTCCTGGCCAACGATTGAGCCATCACCAAACACGACAGCTTGAGTTGCTTCGGTTCCACCGGTGAACTCGGTGTCGGTCCACGCATAATTAGCGCTGATTGAAAAGCCCGGAATAAAGTCAGGCGTCCAAGCTGTTTCGACCTCTAGGCCAAGAATCTCGGCCTCACCAACGTTTGCGGTAACAGAACCCTGGGTAGTGTTTGCTCCGAGAGACGCAAGGTTTTCAGTTAACTGATAACCAGAAAGCGTTGAGAAGAATATTGACCCGTTAAGCAGCACTTGACCGTCAAGGAATGTATTTTTCGAGCCCACCTCGAATTGCCACAAGGTTTCTTCGTCAAAGGTTCCAAAGCCGAAATCGAACCCTTGCGCACCATTAAACCCACCAGGCTTTGTACCACGCGCTGCAGACGCAAACAGAAGGTTATCGTCGGCAAGCTGATAGTCGATGATGAATCGAGGCGTCACCGCGGTGAAGGTTGCCTCAACTTCTTCATTTTCACCGTCTAACAGCACCACGTTGTTCGTTGCTTGATCAAGAACTTCCAACGAGATTTGCTCTTCTTGCCAACGCAACTCCGCGGTAGCAGTGAGCCGGTCCGTAATATCGTAAGCTACTGATCCGTATACCGCTATGTTACGGTTCGTAAGATTTTCGGGATCGGTTGGACCGAAGTCGATATCATCCTCAGATAAATTGACAACGAAAAACTGCCCCAGAGCCGCAGCGATTTCAGCTTGCGCTTGAGCAAGGGAAGCCTGTTGACGAGCTACGACACTTCCGTCTTCGAACCGTTCTAATAGATCACGATCGCGCTTTACAGTTCGGAAGTAGTAGCCGCCCAGCCGCCAGCGGAAAGCATTGTCCGCTGGAGAGTCAATTCTCGCTTCTGCGACGAATGTCTCCCGCTCGTCGTCATCTGTTGTGGTCAGGTCAAACGGTATTAAACCGATACCGAACGGCGGCGCACCCATATCGCCAAGTGGGAAGGGACCAAAGATGCGCGCTGTCGCAAAATTTGTGAGCCGGCCATCACTATCGAGTTCGTCGCGGAAGGTTTCGCGTGTGTACCCGACGGTTCCAAACAGATTATATCCGCCTCCGAACTCATAATTTGTGTTAAGCGAGAAAAATCTTTCCTCTCGCTCAATACCACCGCCCTCGCCGAGCGCGTTAGATAACTGCCCAGAGCCGTTCGGTGTTGGAAAAGCCGATGGAACCACCCCGTCGAAGAAAGGCTGCGTTCCACCAACTTGCTGGCCGCCAGGAACATTAACGTTCAGATCTTCAAAGCCAAGCAAGCCAACTGGGAAGTGACCGTCGTCATCTTCGTTGTAAGCTCCGCGGAACACGACTTCCCAGTTTTCTGTTGGATAGGCACGAATGACGCCCGAAATTGACCGGGATGACTCGTTACCAATCGACGGGTTTTCGTTTTCAGGAACGTCGAATTCGGAATCAAACTCGTAGATCCGTCCAGAGAGCGAGAAATAGAGCTTGTCGTCAATGATGGGGCCACGCAGGTTGCCCAAAAACTGGAGCAGCCCATACTGACCGTATTCTAAAC
>JBCCTV010000037.1:0-18553 GCA_039197915.1 Pseudomonadota bacterium
CGCTTTTGTTAGCCTTTCAAAGCTAAGTCCCACTTGTCCATAACACAGTGTAAAGACAATCACTGCAAGCAGGGCGACAAAAAACGCCGCTGGCGCGTATTTACGTGACTTCGGTTGAGCCGGCGTCGCCGCTGTCGGTTGAACGGTCATGGCCTTGGCGTTTTACTGTCTGGCTGAAAATAAACGTATGGAGCGCTCGTGACATCCGGATGCAGCATCCGAATCAGATCGCGAAGTTTCAAGTCCGGCCTAATTATCGCAGTCTCGTAATAATCAAAAGCGTCGGCGTCGGGTTTTACGGACCCATCGATTGCAAAAACACACCCTTCCCGCCAAGCCTTAAAATTCTGGAGAAAGGCTTTGTCCGTAAAGGTCTGGGAGTGCGTATCGCGAATAATCCAGCAATCGATATCTCGGGCATTCTCTAGAAGGACTTCCGACCCGACGCGATTATAATCGTCAATACGGGCGTCATCAGGGCGCGCCATTGGGTTGAGGCCGCCGGCATCAGTAAGGAGCTGGTTGTCTGCATTCCGTACGGTGACCATCCACCGGCCACTGCCCGCAAACCAGGCATTCATAGCTTTCCTCTTCGTTTTGTTCGCAACCTTTGCTTTGAGCTCTTCAACATTTCGAGCGACCATGGCGGCGAACGCATCGGCTTCCTCTTCCCGGTCCACAAACATGCCGACCAGGCGAACGTAATCAACGGGCCCCAGATAGGTCAGCTCCGCATCGTGAAAGATTGGAACGATTGGCACGCCAAGACGCTTGATCCGCTCGTAGTCGTCTTCGTGGCCGGGAACGCCAATGACGTCGAAGAACACATCGGGCTCGGCGCCGAGCAGCGTGTCGATCTCCGGCGGCACATGCCAGCCATAGCCGATCTGCGCCAACTCGCCTGACCGCGCGCGGGCTCGGATATCATCATTGTAGCTCTTAACACCCCCAATCGCGACAAGCTTTTCGCTAACGCCGAGGTTTGAAAGGATTGCTTCAAGGGTGCCGTAATTAACCGCGATGCGTTCAACGGGCGTACGCACCAAGACGGCCCCCCCAAGGTCACCGACTAATTCTGGCGGCGTGCCGTCCTTTGGCGCTAAGACAATGCGTTCAGTCTGGTCTGCCCGCTGGGCGCTTCCGCCCCAGCCAATGACGGGCGCTTTGAAATCAACTATTCGGTAGCCGTCACGTTCGTAGACTTTGAATGTTATTGCATGCGGCATAGGGATTTCTCGCGCGCTCTCAGGCGGAGGAATCCCTTCCGCCGCAGCCCCCTGCTCGTTCTGGGCGACGCCACACGCCGCACTCAGCAATAAGAAAAAGAACAGCACAAAAAAGCGCATTATACCCGTCCTATAGCTAGCGCCCGCAGTCGTTAAGACCGATGCGTCATCATGATTTCAACGGCGCGCTCAGTCAATTTAAGCGAGCATTTCCTCCGTAGGGCGCGCAATGCAAATTACAGCTTGAGCAAGAAGCGGTGAATTGAACAGCAGCAATTATTGACCCATGCATAATGGCTCTAACAGCCGAGGTAATGATCGCTTGCGCTGGATTTCCCAATAAAACGCCCTGCTCCAAAGCGACGCGCAACAAGGGATAACGATTGCCGTGGTCGCTTCTTTACGAAGATACGATTCCCGATCCCGCTTTCAAAGCGGCGGCATTGCAAAAAAACTCCCGATAGAGATTATTCATGTTAGGGATCAAAATTGGCCTTCAACCGTCAAATTTATGAACATACCGCGATCCCGGTCTACGATTTCAGAGCCTGAAAAAGGCCCAGACCTGTCGGGCGAAAAGAAAAATCGATCAGTCGGGAAATTCCGCGCGCCAACGCCTCGAAACGTCAGGCGTGTTTTGACGCCAAAGTAGCGGGTTGTTTCGAAAAACAGATCGACATTGTCACCATTTCGATCATCAAAGATTTCGTTGGCGAAAAAGAAAATATTGTCTTGAACCGCCCGGTAGTTCACGCCCCAAGAGGATTGGATCGAGGTTAGGTCCTGACGAAAATTGACATCAATGGTTGGTGAAGGGATGTCGTCAAGGGCGCGCATTTCGCCCGTAAGCGGATCATCAAAGGTAGAGTCTTGCAGCGTCGCCCGCACTTCCACAAGCCCGCCCGGGATAATCGGATTTAGCTTCAGCGAGCTGGAAATGATCGCGCCCCAGACCCGTCCGTCACCGGCGTTAGCCAACCCAAAGGCGCCAGACGGCAACACCAATTGTTCGAGGACGTCGCTGCGCCACTCGTGGAAAATTTCAACGTTTACTGCCCCAATCGCTTCTTTGCGCCAATCGACGGCGACTGCGGCGCGCCAGGTTTGGTCTGGTCCGAGATCCGGATTTCCGCCGAATTGCTGACCTCGCTCCGCGTTCGCTGAGGCGGCGAAGTCCGCGAAGTCAAGTTGCCCAACATTGCGACGCAAGCCGATCCGCAACTGAAGTGTTGAGGTCGGACGGTACAGCACATTGGCAAACGGTTTTGCGAAGACAAAGGTCTGATTATTGTCGGCGTCTCCTGATACTGTGATGTTTGACGCCTCAACGGCGACGCCTGTCTCAAGCGTCCATTTTGATCCAATGGCCCAAATCAGATTTGCAAATGCCTCGCCCCGAAGCTCTTCAACCAGCACATTTGATGCGGGCAAGGCCGTAGGCGTCTCATCGCCATTTGCATTGCGCGTAAACAACGCAAACTGACTATCCAGGCGGTTGTAGGCGCCTTCGAAGCCAAACTCTGGTTTGAAAGTTGGTGCACCACCCTTTGCATAGGTTGTTCGAAGAATTGTTTCGATGGGCAGCTGACGGTTGGTGAACCGAGAGCCGCCGCTTATCGTCCGTACCGGGCGCTCTTCCCGTATCACCGTTACTTCGTTGAGCGGCTTCGACGAAGCAAGGAGGATAGTTTTGAATATCCAATCGTTTGCAAAAGTCCGCGTCCAGTCAACGCTCGCCTCCGCCGTCCATTCAACGCTGTCGAGATCAATATAAACGCGCCCATCAGGCGCATCATCCGGTTCCCGGCCATCAAATTGAAAGCGGTCAGTTACCGGAAAGAAGCCAGAATACCCGCCGCGCCCATTGAGCGTGAGAGTGCCGCCGCGAAACGGGCGGATCGCTTCAGTGGAGACCAACCCTTGTGCAAAAGCGCTTGGCCGATCATCGGTCTGGGCGATGGTTAGGTCGCCGTCCGCATCGAAAAGGTCACGCCGACCGAACAGATCAAACTGCTCCCAAAGCCCCGTGAGTTTGGTCGATGTTGACCAGGCGCCAGCCTTTGCCGTCAAAGCTCCTTCAAACCGCGGATAGGTTACGCCTTCAGAATTGCGTTCAAGCTCAGCGCGCCAACTTGCCGAACGCTTCGAGCCTCGCCTAATAATGTTTGCGACAACTGTTTGCCCAGTCGCCTCGCTGGTTCCGGCGGCGCCGCGGATGACTTCGATCCGGGCGACGTCATTCGCTGGTATCCGGGTCAACGCGTCTTCTATTCCGCCAGTTTTCGATGTCGGGCGGACGCCGTCTACGAGCACATTCCCAGCGACACCGCCGAAACCTCTCAATTCCGCACCCGCATCAAATGTAAAGCCAGGTATGCGATCAACAATGTCGCGCGCCGTTTGCGGGTTGAAACGATCGAAAAAGCGACGCTCGTAAACGCGCACAGCGTCATCGGACGTCGCTGCATCATCCACGGAGACTGGAACAGCCGCTTCGTCCAGATCCTGTGCGGCTGCCGTCGCGCCCACGATCCCGAACGCCGATATTGCAATCGACGCGATAAAAGACCTGCTCAACAGCTTTCTTAAAAACCGCGGGTTCCCTGTTCTATTTTGGGTTCTTGTGCTGCCCATCGCCCCTCACCTGATCGCATTCCGCAAATGAACGCTGGTTCGCAACCACCCTTAAGACGCACGTCGACAGCCCAATCCGTAAGCGCCCGGTGGATTTTTTTGAGCACCCCCACGAAAGGATGAAATGTGGGCCAAATCCAGAGCGTTAGGCGGATCAATCCGCCTGGAGTAGCTTTAAAGCAGCGGTGACGCCTCGTATGCGATGTAGCGTCCGAACAGTGATCTCGCTTTCCGGCTTGATCGCTGAGATGATTCTCTTTGTCCGAAAGGAAAGCAGCTCTGTAAAGAAGTTGGTATCAACCTTAGCGCCGTCAGTTGACACAAATCGGCTGCGAGCTTTCGCAGAACGCGCCTTGCACCCAAGGCCATTGCGCGACGCAAAGACTAATTTTCGACAAAATTTTTTGATTTGTGTACTGTCTTAATAAACGTAAGTCCGTCGTGACCCAATTCACGCCTCGCGCATTATGTTGGATTTGCGGGATGTTATAGTGTTAAGTTGGATAGGTAGGTTTTCAACCGTTCTGCCGAAATGCAAGGAAACGCCGTGCGGTTGTGCGGATCCGCCCGATAAGCAAGTGTTCAAAAGGCGACGAAGCGCTGCGACAGCGAGGATAAAGATGAAGAAGCTTAGGGTTTTCTATTCAATGCTTATAATGACCACGGCGCTTAGCGCTTGTGGAAACGATGCGCCGAGCACCAATGCGCCCAACGTGGCCGAGGCTGCACAAGGGCAGGAAGAAAATGCCGAAGAGATGACGGTTACTGCTGCTGAGCTTGAAGGAAACCCATTCCTTAAAGATTGGGACACGCCCTATGGCGTTCCTCCGTTCGAAGAAATAAGGGACGAACACTACTTACCCGCGATGAAGTCGGCGATTTTGGCGTTCAGGGAAGAAATTGCGGTGATTGCCGATAACACCGATGCGCCGACATTCGAGAATACAATCGTTGCGCTAGACGTCTCCGGGAAGCAGTTAAACAAAGTCGCGAACACCTTTGGCAACATCACGAACACGGACACTAACGACGCCCTGAAAGCGCTTGAGGGCGAAATATATCCGATGCTGACCCGCGAGGTAAACGCGGTGCAGTTTAATGAACGTCTTTTCGACCGTGTAAAGAATGTTTATGCAGCAAAAGACACGCTGGACTTGGATGAACAAGACGCGCGCCTGCTTGAGTTAACCCACCAGGACTTCATTCGCGCCGGCGCCGCATTGGATAAGGACGCGAAAGAACGCGTCGCCGAGATCAATGAAGAAATCTCGAGCCTAACCACAAAATTTGGCCAAAACCTCTTAGCCGCAACGACAGGTTTCAAACTCGAAATCGACAACCCAGCGCAGCTGGGTGGTTTAAGCGATAGCTTCAAGGCGGCAATTAAGGTCGACGGAGAAGACAAATGGATCGTGGGCCTCAATCGCTCACCGTTCGAAACCTTCATGACACAATCCACCAATCGCGACCTGAGGAAGATACTGTTCGAAGCGTATACGGGCCGTGCGGCAGGCGGCGAAGAGGATAATGGTCCGCTGGCGATCAAAATTGCTCAATTACGCGCTGAGCGCGCTCAATTGCTGGGATACGAAACGCACGCGCAATACCAACTCGAAACACGCATGGCGAAAACACCAGAGGGCGCGGAAGAATTTCTACTTCGTGTCTGGCGTCCCGGCCTTGAACGTGCGCGAGAAGAACTGACGGAAATTCAAAAACTGATCGACGCCGATGGCGGTGAGTTCACCGCCGCCGGACACGACTGGTGGCATTATGCAGAGCGCGTCCGGCAAGAGAAATTTGCTTTCGACGACGCCGCGCTTGCGCCCTACTTCGAGCTAAACGCCGTTCGTGAAGGCGCCTTCGATATGGCCGGTAAGCTCTTCGGCGTCAGCTTTGAAGAAGTCGAGACGCCCATCTGGAATCCGGTCGTCACAACTTATGACGTACGGGATGAAAGCGGCGCCCATCTTGGGCTTTTTATGATGGATATGTATGCGCGCTCGTCAAAACGGGGCGGCGCGTGGATGAGCAGTTACCGCGCAGCGTCAAACGTAAATGGCGTTAGCACCAGGCCGTTGATTACGAATAACCTGAATCTTATAACGCCGCCGGAAGGCGAGCCGACCCTTATGCGGTTTGAAGAAGTCGAAACTCTCTTCCATGAATTCGGACACGGATTACATGGTCTAATGACGCGCATCCGGTACGAAAATTTTTCAGGCGTTGACGGCCCGCGCGACTACACTGAGTTTCCGGCCCAAATATTGGAACACTGGGCCGGGCAAGAAGAAATGCTCGCTGACTACGCTAAACATGTTGAGACGGGCGCGCCAATTCCGCCGGAATTGATGGAGAAGATGCGCAACGCCTCAACATTCAATCAAGGCTTTAAAACAACAGAGTATATTGCCGCGTCGCTCTTGGACTTGGCCTGGCACCGGCTAACGCCCGGTGAAGCCGCGGAGATTACGGATGCAAGGGCGTTCGAACGTAAAGTCTTAGAAGACTACGGCTTAATCCCTGAAATTGAGCCGCGTTACCGGACGCCCTACTTCGCCCATATTTTTGCCGGTGGCTATTCCGCCGGTTATTACGCCTATTTGTGGTCCGAAATTCTTGATGCAGATGGCTTCACGGCATTCGAAGAGACCGGCGATATCTTTAACCCCGACTTGGCTAAACGCCTCAAGACCTGGGTTTACGAAGCCGGCGGCCTTCGTCCCGCAGACGAACTCTACCGAAATTTCCGCGGTAAAGACCCAGAAATTGAGCCGCTTCTGCGCATCCGCGGCCTTGCGAGCGACCAAGAAGCCGGCGGCTGATAAAACTATAGGCCGAGCGCACGCGTTACCGCCCACCATGAGCCAGTAAGCGCGATCGCTACCGACCCGGGGACAACAATTGTTTTCCTATAGGTTGCTCCGAAGCGGCCCAGTAGCCTTTTTGTTGGTATGCTTAATATTACCGCTGCCGCTAAGACGCTGAGTTGGCCGAGTTCCACACCGATATTGAAACCAACGAGCGATGACCAAAACTGCCCCGGGGGCAATCCCACGTCACGGATAAAACCGGCAAATCCAAGCCCATGGACGAGCCCAAACCCGAAAACGATAAAGGGTCGCCAGGACCGCGCATTGCGCATGAAGAGGTTTTCAATCGCCACAAAGGCAATAGACGCCGCAATCAGCGGTTCGACGATCGACGCAGGCGGCGCGATTATATCGGCGGCGGAAAGACCCAACGTTGCCGTATGTGCGAGTGTAAAGGCCGATACCAGAATAACGAGCGTTCTCAAGCGCTGAGCCCCAAGGAATAGGGCGAGTACGAAGAGTATATGGTCCAGCCCGCCGGGTAGGATGTGCCGTATCCCGATAGTCATGTAGCGAAGACCAGCATCCAGCGCCGACAACTCAACGCCTTTCTCATCGACAAGCGGGGTCGATTGCGGCATGTCGCTGCTGTTCGCCGCGGCGAGTTCTCTGCACAAAGCCGGACCGAAACCGCTACTAGGGTCGCAGAAATCGTCCTCTGGATGGGCGAAGGCTTGCGCGATCACGCTTAATATCACCGCCGCCAGTATAAACAGCGCCCTGAATAGAAGAACACATGGCGGCTTAAGGCATTTGGTTTTCATCGCCTTATGATCGCCGAAACAAACAGTTTGTCGAGTGGCAAAAAACTGAAAACTGTGGAAACCGCAGAAGCACGCGGCCTGACGGGCAGAAATTGAAAACAGGGTGCAAAAATAGTTACTGCGGGTGCGCTTTCGTTTAAGCGACTTTCCGAAGGATTTTTTTATTTTCTATACTGATATTATCATACGTGAACCTACTTCATTAGAAGTATTCAAGAAGCAACACTCCCCAAAAAATAGCGCCCCAGCTTTCTCTGCGTATTCATGCGAGCTAAAGTGTTTGAAATCCAAAGCAGAAAGCGCGAAAGCCATCGAAATGCGCTGCGCCCAATTTCCACCCTATTGGTGACCTCAGATGCCTCACTTGTGTTTCTTAGCGCACATTATCAGGCGCCAGTCGCAATCTCGACCACGTCGAAATATCACAGAATCAAGCGCCCCACGCAGAATACTGGCGTCCGCAGGCTCGGTTTTCCCTCGGTCACTTTTATAGTCTGCCAGTGAAGTAGTCCAAGTTGAGAACGAGGCGTTGTTTTTTTGCCGTGCAATAATAAATGCCACCGCAGGATAATCTGAGATGTAAATTTGCCACTTAGCGACCGACGGAAAGTTGAGCCTCACGCGTTTCAAGCTCGGACCTAGAGGATTTGTGAGGGCGCGCGATGAATGTCTTCGGTAAGTTTTTGGTTTTTATCCTGGCGGCTGGATCTGTCGCTTGCAGTTCAGAAGGACCAACGCACACCGCCTCCCCAAACACAACAACACCCGCTCCGGCTCCGGCGCAACTTGACTTTTCCGCGGTCGATGCCGCGGTCTCAAGCGCCGCGCTTGACGATATAGCTTTGATCATTGGCGACGAGATGGGCGTTCTTCATGTTTTCGAAAAGGGCGACAGGCGGATTGACGACGTCTTGCCCGTCGCTTCCGCCAGTAAACTCGTCACGGGACTTACACTTTGGATCCTCATTGAAGCTGGCGACCTAGACCTAAGCGATAATCCCCAACGGTACTTACCTTATTGGACTGCGGACGAACCTCAGAGCCGGTCGGCGGTGACGCTATCGCAATTGTTGGGGTTCACTTCTGGATTTAATAATAGCCCCGCACAGCCGGGATGTATCGGCGACGGGTCATTGCTCCTATTTGACTGTGTACGAACCATATATGATGGCGGCATAGACACAGCGCCTGGAAGCGGCTTCTACTACGGTCCAGAGCACCAGCAAATCGCAGCGTCCATGGCGGCAGAGGCGACCAGTCGAGACTTCCGCGACCTTGTGCGAACACGGTTGTTTGATGTTCTGGGCGTATCCGGACTTTCCGGTTGGCCGCCAAATTCGGTTGATAATCCGCGGTTTAGCGGATCGTTGCGAACGAGCGCGGATGATTATGGAAAAGTTCTTCAAGGGTTGCTTTCGGGCAGCATCATCAGAGAGCTAGACCGATTTCTTTCTGATCGCACAGATGGCGCTGCGCTAGTCAGCCAGCCAGACGTCATTGTAGAGAACAACCTCGATTGGCGTTACGGCTCTGGGTTCTGGATCGAATGCGACGCGCCGACATTCAGCGCCGCTTGCGCATCAAACCCGACCATTTCCTCGCCGGGCGCGACTGGATTTACTCCGTGGATTGACTTTGAAATTGGATACTGGGCCATCATAGCTATAAACGAGCAACGCGCTGCGGCGTTCCGGCCCTCTGTGTTCAGCGTATCGCTTGAACAGTCCCTACAACCATTAATTCAAGAGGCGCTCGCTAACAGCCAATAGCCCGAGCTGACATCACGTCGCTCGTTCATGGGCCGGGAATAGGTCTATTGTGACCGAGAAAGCAGCGCTATCCGTTGCGCCGCTTGTCCTTTGCTAGTGGCGGGCCTACAGATTGCGCATAGTTTCGGATTGCTGTGTCGGGATCATCCAAACCGGGACAACCCCATCTTATTAGGTGATACTTCCTTGAAACGAGACATTTGTTGTCTGAACCCGGGTAGACCCATGCAACAATTGGAATTTGATGCGGCTATCGCCGCTGCCATCGATGGCAAAACAAAACCTCTAGGCGCGCTTGGCGACCTTGAGATCCTGGCGGGCCAAATTGCGCGGATCCAAAAGACCCTGACGCCGCGGGCTGAAACCGCAACGCTCGCGATCTTCGCAGGCGACCATGGCATAGCGTCAGCCGGGGTTTCAGCCTATCCGCAGGCGGTAACCCGCCAAATGGTCTTGAACTTCCTCTCCGGCGGTGCAGCAGCGAATGTTTTTGCAAAATCCGTCGGCGCCGACGTCATAATCGTCGATGCCGGTGTGGCCGGGAAACGCATTAATGACGCGGGGCTCGTCGACCACCGCATTGCATCGGGTACTGAGAACGCACTCCACGCGCCGGCGATCACAATGGAAAACTGTCGAAAATCTTTATCCGTTGGCGAACAAATTGGAAGCGGGATCGCGTCCGATGTTGCGTGCTTTGGCGAAATGGGTATCGGCAATACGTCATCGGCGAGCCTTTTGGCCGCCAAACGTTTAGGCGTCCCGGTGAGCGGACTTGTCGGCAGAGGCACGGGGCTTGATGACGAGGCTGTAGCCCGTAAGGCAAGCGTTCTTGAGCAAGCGGCCGCGAGGACTGAAAAAACACTTGACCCGATCGACGCTTTTTCAGAGTACGGTGGATATGAGATTGTTATGATGGCTGGCGCAATGATTGGGGCCGCCAAAACTGGACGCATTATCATTGTCGATGGCTTCATCGCCAGTGTCGCTGCGCTCTATGCACGCGCCATAGATCCCGATACTGAACAAGCATTTATATTTTCCCATAAATCCGCCGAAGCTGGGCATGCAGCAGTCCTAAAGGCGCTGGACGCACACCCACTTTTGGATCTGGGTCTTCGCCTCGGCGAAGGGACGGGCGCCCTGCTCGCTTACCCCCTCGTAAAAGCGGCAGCAGCGATGCTTCGCGAGATGGCGAGCTTTGAAAGCGCCAATGTTAGCGGTCCAGTATGACGGAGGAGGTCAATCGCTTTTTGCTCGCCCTTCAGTTCCTAACGCGAATCCCGATGCATACTGACGGGGTGTACTCACCGGAACGTATGGCGACGTCGGCAAGATACTATCCTCTCGTCGGCTTCCTTATTGGGGCCATTTCTGGCGTAACCCTCTTGATGACTGCGCTTGCGTTGCCCGGATTTGTCGCCGTAATTCTCGCAACAGCCGTTGGGCTACTGCTCACCGGCGCCTTCCACGAAGACGGTTTAGCGGACACCTTTGATGGTATCGGCGGCGGCATGACCCGTGAGAAATCCCTGGCAATCATGAGGGATTCGCGGCTCGGAACTTATGGAACGCTCTCGCTCATCATTGCGCTGGCCCTGAAGGTCGGAGCGTTGTCGAGTTTGCCGACAGTGACTGCTGCATGCGCCCTTGCTCTCGCCCATTGTCTTTCCCGTTTGTCGAGCGTTTTAGTCATCCGCACCAGCCGTTATGTGCGCGATGAAGGCACTGGCAAGCCTGTCGCTGACGGGCTCGACGCCGCAAGTCTTGTTATCGCCATCGGTATCGGCGTGGCGGCTTCTCTTCTTTGGCTTGGAATTCAACCGGTTGGCGCCTTACTCTCCGCATTTGCTGGCCTTGGGATTGGGCACATCGGTATGCGTCTATTTTTTGAGCCTAAGCTCCGCGGATATACCGGCGATACGCTGGGCGCTGTTCAGCAGACAAGCGAAATTAGTATGTATCTAGGGCTCGCAGTATGGTTTTAATCCTTGTACGTCACACCACACCGGCTGTTGACAAAGGCGTCTGTTATGGGCGTACGGATCTCGACGTCGCGGAAACATTTAACGATGAAGCTGCGCAGGTTTTCGATGCGTTGCCCGATTTTTCCCGTATCGTCACGAGCCCGCTACAACGCTGCGCGAAACTGGCGGCTTACATTGGGGAGCGCAAAGGCGTGGAACCACAGGCAGATCCGCGCCTCATGGAAATGGACTTTGGAACCTGGGAAGGACGTCTATGGTCCGAAATCCCAAAGGATGAACTTGATGGTTGGGCTAAAGACTTTCTCCACGCCCGACCCCATGGCGGTGAAAGCGTCAACATGCTTCAAGAACGAACAGGCGAGGCTATCCGAGAGATCGACCACTCCAAAGGTCCGGTTTTGGTCGTCACCCATCTCGGCGTCATGAAGGCGGCGTTGAGTTCGGGCGTCACAGCAGATGATTTTGCCACGAATATTCCGTTCGGCGGGATCGCACAGATAAACGCCGAAGAAAGCGCAAGTCATGACTGATCCGGATAATCACAAAGCAGAAATGCAAAAGCTGCAAGCGGAGCAACGGCGCAAAACCAGCGAAGCAAAGGACCCCGGTCGCGGTCTCGTCCTTGTCCACACGGGCGATGGCAAGGGCAAGTCAAGCTCCGCCTTCGGCGTAATTACACGGGCGCTTGGTTGGGGGCAAAAGGTTGGGGTTGTCCAGTTCATCAAAGGCAACTGGATCACCGGCGAACGTCAGTTCTTTCAGAAACTCAAAGACCAGGTGGATTGGCGCACAATGGGCGAAGGCTTCACTTGGGATACGCAAGACAAAGAGCGCGACCGGGCAGCCGCAGAAGCGGCGTTCGCAGAGGGGCGAAAGATGATGGAAAGCGGCGACTACGACCTCGTCGTGCTCGACGAAATTAACATCGCTATGCGATACGACTATTTGACAACTGCAGCAGTGCTGGAAGGCCTAAAAGCGCGGTCAGAGCGCACGAGCGTTGTATTGACCGGGCGCGACGCTAAGCCCGAACTTTGTGACTATGCGGACTTAGTGAGCGAAATGCGCGAGGTGAAGCACCCCTTCAAGGCCGGCATAAAGGCACAGCGAGGAATTGATTTTTAAGCATTCAATGGCGCTCATTACTTTTTTCCGGGGTGTCACTTTTCGGCGTCCAACGAAATTGACATTCCGCCGCATCTCAGGCACGAAAAGTGGCGATGGTGCCTTGTAAAAGAGGCTAAGAGGGAACCCGGTGCAAATCCGGGACTGTACCCGCAACTGTTAGCCGGGAGCGCGCGGCCACAAAAGCCACTGGATCCGAGCCGAGAGGCAAAGAACTGGGAAGGCGGCCACGGGCGAGGATCGGTAAGTCAGGAGACCTACCATCGCGTCGTTCGTCCAGAGGCCGGGAATAGTTCTCTTCGGGCGGGAAGGTTGCCCAATTTCATTGGCGCTTTTCCTTAGCAACGACATCAGCAAATGGTCGGCCCGTGCGGCGCATGCCGTTGGACCTTTTTTGTCGTTGTGAACCAGCGCGTCGTAAGCGGGCGACGAGGCGCTAAAGGTAACGCCATGCGCAACTCCCTCCTCGTCTTTTCGTCAGTAATCACCTTAAACTTATATGCATCTGCACCTGCTATTGCTCAGTCAGCGGATCTTGACACAACCGATCGTGACACGATCATTGTCACGGGCACACGCTTTCCGATCCCGCTGGACCAACTTGGCCAATCGGTCTCGGTAATTACCGCCGAAGACATCGAGCTTAGGCAACAAGTACAGATTTTCGATGCATTAGCCCTCGTACCTGGCCTTCAGACCCAGCGGTCCGGCCCGATCGGTACAGTGTCCACAGTGTTCTTGCGCGGCGCGCCGAGCAACACAACGCTGGTCGTTCAAGATGGGATTGTTTTAAACAACCTTGCCGCCACGAGCGGCGGTTTCAGCTTCGCAAATTTCGACACCAGCGACGTGGAACGCATTGAAGTCATCCGCGGCGCCCAATCGACGATCTATGGCTCAGACGCGATCGGCGGCGTCGTTAACATCATAACCAAATCCGGTGCGGAAGGCTTTGGCGGTTCAGCCAGGTTGGAGGGCGGCTCGTTTGGAACATTTCGTGGCCAGGCGACGGTACGCGGCGGGAACGACCAATTAAATGGCCGCATCACAGTGGGCGGCGTCACGACAAACGGTTTTTCTGCGCAGAGTGATAATGACGAAGATGATGGGTATGAAAACATCACACTCTCGACGCGCGTCGCCTACAAACCGCTTGAGACGCTTACATTCGATGGCGTCGTCCGATATTCAGACAGCGAGACAGAATTTGACGGTTTCCCTACGGACTTCGCTGTATCGAATACGGAGGAGTTAAACGTTGCTGGCTTTGCAACACACGAAGCTCTCGACGGTCGTTTGACAAACCGGTTTGGCGTTACCTATTCAACGCTCGATTCCATTAATCTCCAAGATGAAGGCGGCGCTGAAGGCGATGGCATTCCAAGCAACGTAACCTTCGTACAAGATGGCGAACGCCTTTCATATGAATATCAAGGGTCTCTGCAAGCAACCGAATGGCTCGACGTCATCGTCGGCGCAGAACGAGAGGAAGCCAAAGCGGACGTTCCAGTGGCCTTCGTCTCTTTCTCTGAACAAGTGAACCAAACCTCAGGCTTCGGCCTTGCGAGGCTCCAACCAACGACTTGGATCGACCTAACCGTTGGCATACGCCATGATGCAAACTCACAATTCGGCGGTTCCACGACGGCCAATGGCGCCGGCAGCATACAGATAGACCAGACAGGAACAGTTTTGCGCGGCAGCTACTCAGAAGGCTTTCGCGCCCCATCGCCAGGGCAACTGGGCGCTAATGCAAATAGCCTAAATGCAATTCTTGCGGCAGGCCTTGACCCGGCCCTCGTTCCCGAAACCTCAACCAGTTGGGATATCGGTGTGCAGCAATCGATTACCGTCGCCGACGCAGTTTTTGGGGTGACGTACTTTCAATCAGACATCAATAATTTGATCGATTTCGAATCTGTTGGACCCGACTTTGCCTCGGCGTTTTTCAACCGAGAGGAAGTGGATATCGAAGGCGTTGAAGTGACGCTGTCCGCAACACCGGTTGAAGGCGTGCAGTTGGAAGCAGCGTATACGTATCTCGAAGCGATTGATGTCGCCACGGGCATTCAACTGGACAACCGGCCGGAAAACCGCGCTACCTTCGATATTAGTTGGGATGCGACGCGTAAGCTCAGGCTGGGAGCCCAGGTCATCTACAATGGTGATGAGACCGAGAGCTTCGGCGCGCCTCTGGAAAGCTTTGTTTTATTGAACCTTAGGGGCGAATACGATTTGAACGACGCCTTTACGGTGTTCGCGCGGCTCGATAACGCAACCGATACTGACTATTTTGACAATAGCGGCTTCAACACCGCGCCGATTTCAGCCTTTGGCGGCGTGAGAGCACGGTTTTGATGGGTAACGAGCCGATCCTGCGCCCCGCGCACAACGCGCTGCGAATGCGCAGGATCGGAGCGGTTATTGGCGCACTATTGGTGTTTGCATCAACCGCTTGCAGCGGGCGTGTCGTCGAAAACCAAACGACAGACGATAGCGCCAATGGACCGCTGCGCATCGTTAGCCTCGACTATTGTGCGGATCAGTACGTCCTCAAATTTGCACAGCGTAAAAATATTCTTGCGATTTCACCGGACGCAACCGCCGATTTTTCCTACATGCGTGAAGAGGCCGCCGATGTTCCAACGGTTCGTCCACTCGCAGAGAATGTGCTCATCTTGAAGCCTGATCTCGTTGTTCGGCTTTACGGCGGCGGCCCGAACGCGACAAGTTTTTTCGAGCGTGCAGGCGTGCCTGTCATAAATATCGGTTGGGCGGGCGACATCGACGATGTTATGGCGAACATTGAGCGTGTCGCCTCAGCGCTCGGCGCTGAAGCTAAGGGGCGAGGCGTCGTCAACGATATGAAGGCGCGCCTTGCCGCGCTCGCTAAAGCCAATAAAGAAACAGCCGCGCTCTACATGACGCCAGCGGGCGTGACGACCGGACCCGGGTCGCTCGTTCACGAAATCATGACAGCCGCTGGTCTATCAAACTTTCAACAGGCGCGCGGCTGGCGCTCACTTCCGCTGGAACGGCTGGTTTACGAAAGACCTGAGTTGATCGCAGCTTCATTTTTTGATACGCTTACGAACCATCCAGACGCCTGGAGCCCTTCCAAACATCCGGTCGCAAAGAAGCAACTCAAAAATCAGACGGTCGCCGCGCTCGACGGCGCTTGGACCGCTTGCGGCGGCTGGTTTCTCGTCGACGCGGTCGAAGAACTCACTGAAGCTGCGAATAGGGCGGGTGCTGAGTGAACCCTGAACGTGTGTTGATACCGGGCCTTGCCGTCGCTGGAACCTTTGCGATTATTGCGGCATGCTTAATTGGGTCGACGCCCCTCCCCGCATCGCGCGTGCTCGCCGCTTTTCTTGGCAACGGAGATTCCGGCGATCAGCTTGTTGTCTGGTCAATCCGTTTACCGCGGGCGCTAGCGGCATACATTGTTGGAGCAGCCTTGGGCGTCAGCGGGGCCGCGCTGCAGGGGCTCCTGCGCAATCCCTTAGCCGAGCCCGGCGTCTTGGGCGTGTCTGCGAGCGCGTCACTATTCGCAACTTTTTCGCTCTACTACGGCCTTGTTGCCGTCGCCCCCTGGGCGCTACCCATCGCTGCAATTATTGGCGCCCTGATCGCCACCGCACTTCTCGCCATTGCCGCCGTCCGTACACAATCGGTCATCACCCTTATTTTGATTGGCGTCGGCTTATCAAGCTTCGCGGGCGCGTTGATGAGCCTATTAATGAACCTTGCGCCAAACCCCTTCTCGCTTTCGGATATGGTGAACTGGATGCTCGGGAGCGTCGCTAACCGAAGCTTTGACGAAATCATACTCGCAGCGCCCTTTATGGCCTTGGGATTTGCGACGCTCTTTTTCACGAGGCGCGGCCTCTCGGCGCTGACGTTAGGCGAGGAAGCGGCAAGCGGCGTCGGCCTGAACCTCCGTAATCAAAGGATTTTCACGGTGATAGGCGCGGGGTTGGCCACAGGCGGGTCGGTTGCGCTCGGCGGCGCGATCGGTTTTGTGGGCATCGTTGCGCCCCATTTAATCCGCCCAATGGTCAATCATGATCCTGCGCGCACATTACTTCCTTCCGCCATGCTTGCCGGCGTCATTTTAGTCTTAGCCGATATTGGCGTCAGAACGCTGCCAACCGATAAAGAACTAAAACTCGGGGTTGTCGCCGCCATCATCGGGGCGCCTGCTTTCGTTTGGATCGCTATCCAAAGGCGCGCAATCCATGACTGAGATGATCGTCAGTAGGTTGAGCGTACGTACGAAAGAGACCGTTCTGGTGGACAATGTGAGCTTTTCGCTGCGGACGGGCGAATTGATTGCCTTGCTTGGGCCCAACGGCGCTGGCAAAACGAGCTTGATCCGCGCGGCGCTCGGATTAAGCGCAACCGCCGAAGGAACATCGATCCTTGATAATCACCCGACGGATCGGTTGGACCCAATCGCCCGTGCACGAAAGGTTGCCTATCTGCCGCAAGACCGACCCCTGGCTTGGCCAGCAACGGTGCGTGACGTCGTTGCATTAGGCCGCTATAGCCACGGAGCCACAGTCGGCCGACTGACGGACGTCGATACAGCGGCTGTTGATAGCGCCATTTCCGCTTGCGACTTGGACAATTTAGCAGAGCGCTCCGCAGAGACCCTATCAGGCGGCGAGCGCGCCCGAATGCATTGCGCGCGCGCATTCGCCGCCGAAGCACCGCTGCTTATCGCGGATGAGCCGATTGCAGCGCTCGATCCCCGTCACCAATTCCGCGTGATGGACTTAATCAAAGAATTTGTCGCGAACTGCGGCGGCGCGCTGGTCGTCCTCCACGATATTCAGCTTGCGGCGCGATACGCCGATCGCCTCTTGTGGATGAAAGCGGGACGCCTCGTCGCTGACGGGGAGCCGAGCGAAACACTAACTCAAGAGCGTTTGGAGCAAGTATACGACGTACGGGCGCGGGTTGAGGGCTCCCGCGTCGAAATGGATGGCGCCTTATGACGGCGAAGGCGCTGATGCTCCAGGGCGCTGGTTCGGACGTGGGAAAGTCGCTCATAACAGCAGCGCTTTGTCGATTGGCCAAAAGACAAGGTTTAAAAGTCGCACCGTTTAAACCTCAAAACATGTCGAATAATGCAGCGGCTTGCCCAACTACACGTGGCAGCCCTGGCGGCGAGATCGGACGAGCGCAAGCGTTACAAGCGCTGGCCGCAGAGATTGATCCCCATACCGACATGAATCCTGTGCTCCTGAAGCCACAAAGCGATAGAACCGCGCAAATTGTCGTGCACGGACGAGCCGTCGAAGCGATGGAAGCGGCGGAATATATGGCGAAACGCCACGTTTTGCTCGACGCTGTCATGCAAAGCTTTCAAAGACTGGCGTCAGCGTACGATCTCATCCTCGTTGAAGGCGCCGGAAGCCCGGCAGAAATCAACCTACGGGCGCGAGACATCGCAAATATGGGCTTTGCCACCAAGGCGGGCGTACCAGTCTGTCTCATTGGCGACATAGACCGCGGCGGTGTTATCGCCAGTTTGGTTGGTACACAATCCGTCTTGGCGCCAAACGATGCCGCGATGATTTGCGGCTTTCTCGTCAACAAGTTTCGCGGCGACCCAAGGCTGTTCGACGATGGTGTAACCGAAATTGAAAGTCGCACGGGATGGCCGTGCCTCGGCATCATTCCTTGGATCACCGCGGCTGCGCGCTTGCCAGCTGAGGACGCTGTTGTCTTGGAGAAGCCACCCGATGCAAAGGGCGGCAGACTTAAAATTGCAGCGCCCATGCTTTCGCGCATTGCAAATTTTGATGACGCCGACCCCTTGCAGCTGGAGCCCGACGTTTCTTTTCAGTGGACGCCGCCCGGACGCCCGATTCCTCACGGCACCGATGTTATTTTATTATTTGGAACAAAATCGACGATCGCCGATCTAAAATTTATTCGTGAACAGGGGTGGGACCACGATATTATTGCCCACGCTCGGGCGGGTGGGCGCATACTTGGCCTTTGTGGTGGGTATCAAATTCTGGGGCAAACGATATCAGATCCCGATGGCGTTGAAGGGACGCCCGGCGAAGTGCAAGGGCTCGGACTTCTGAATGTGAATACGATTATGCGAAAGCAAAAGCGTGTGACCCCAGTAAGCGCTACTTGTGCTTTATCAAACAC
>JBCCTV010000038.1:0-18318 GCA_039197915.1 Pseudomonadota bacterium
CGTGAATCTTCAAGCGCCCGGAAGACCGACTGCGCCTCAGCGCCGTTTGGCGATAATCGCGCGTGCGCCGCCTGGTCGTGGTGCGCCAGCGTCAATGCGGCGAGGGCGCGTTCGCCCCGTGCGATTGCTGCCGCACCGGGATCTAGCACGCGCGCTGGCAGTGGGATCCGAGCATTCTTGCCGGAAACCGATGCGTGATCGCCGCCAAAGGCAACTTCAACGTCGCTCTGGGCAGACAGGGCGCGCGTCGTCTGGAGCAATGCGCGCTTGAAATCTTCCCGGACTTTTTCCTTGTTCGCCATGGCCGCACGTTATCGGCGCCGCTTTGGGAAGAAAAGGTCGGCGGCGGGGAAAATCCCGTTTGACGGAGGCCGCATTGGCGCAGGTTTGCACAGCGCGGGCGCGCGACGCATTTCAGCAGCGCCGCGTTTACCAATCGCCCAGCAAGTCTCTCACTGATGGGGGCTAAAAAAGTCGATGCGTTAACCCTATCGCCCCAATAAGTCTGCATAACAGCAAGAACCACGTACAAGATCTATCAGGGGCGGCGCCTGACCCGCGGGAAACAAATGAAAATCGGATATTTCATTAATCAGTACCCAAAGGTAAGCCACAGCTTCGTTCGCCGCGAGATTGAAGCGCTTGAGAGACAAGGCGTTCAAATTGAGCGGTTCGCGCTTCGCACCGACACGAGCGCACTCGTTGATCCAGGCGATCTGGCGGAGCTTGAAAAAACCGACCGTCTTCTGGAGACGGCGCCGCTAAAGCTGATTTCAGAAATTGCCGGCGCCGTTCTGCGGTCGCCAGGCGCTTCTTTCGAAGCGCTCGCCACAGCGCTCAAATGCGGGCGGCGTTCTGATCGCGGTCTCCTGCGGCATCTTCTATATTGGGGCGAAGCGTGTGTTCTCGGCGGGCGGCTAGCGCGCGCTGGCGTCGATCATCTGCATGCGCATTTCGGCACGAACTCCGCGATGATCGCGATGCTTGCGTCGTCGATGACAGGGAAACCGTTTAGCTTTACTGTTCACGGGCCGGACGAATTCGACATGCCGAGCTTTTTGTCGATGAGAGAAAAAATCGCGCGCGCGGCTTTTGTTGTTGCAATAAGTTCATATGGGCGCAGCCAGTTGCTGCGTTGGGCGGATTTTCAAGACTGGCGCAAAGTCAAAGTGGTCCATTGCGGCATTGAAAAAGCCTTCCACGCAACCGATCCGGCGCAAGAGGGCGCGCTACCATCGCCGCCTGAGGCGCCGCGCTTTGTCTGCGTCGGTCGGCTGTCGGAGCAAAAAGGGCAACTGATCCTGATCGAGGCGCTTGCCCAGGTTCGGGCCGCGGGCGTTGACGCCACCGTTGTTTTCGCGGGCGACGGCGACCTCAGGGTCGAAATAGAAAATCGAGCCCGCGCGCTCGGCGTCGGCGACGCTATTGAGATCACCGGCTGGGTGTCGTCCGATCGGGTTCGAGAAGAAATTCTGAAGGCGCGCGCGCTGGCGCTACCGAGCTTCGCGGAAGGTTTGCCCGTTGTCATTATGGAAGCGATGGTTTTGCGTCGTCCCGTCTTAAGCACCTATGTTGCAGGTATCCCGGAGCTTGTTCTTAATGGCGAGACCGGCTGGCTCGCGCCAGCGGGCGACGCCGGCGCCTTCGCCGCCATCATGCTAGAAGCATCGAAAGCGTCGCCGAGCGCGCTTCTACAAATGGGGGAAAAAGCCCGCGAACGCGCACTCGATCGGCATGACATCGATACCGAGGCTGCAAAATTGTCTGCGCACTTTGCGGACGCCCGGAGCAGCTCTGTGGCAAATGCGCCGGTCTAAGGTCTGCGGGCGTAGCAAATTACACCCACCAAAGATGAATAATCACAGAAAGTCCGTCCTAGACCCTAGCGCTCGCTCAGTTTCCGTGGGAGCTTTGCCTAATGGCGCTGCGAGGCGTTTCTCGCTTGCTGGCGCTTGGGGTCTTTAACATATTGAGCAACGCGGTGGGCGTTGCCAAAAAGATGGGGGCGGCGGCCATGCGACTTTCTCGATCCTTACTCAACATTTCGGCGGCTGCTTCCGCATTGCTCGTCAGCACAGTCGCGAACGCTCAACAAGGCGCGGTTTCTAATCCATACGGCGTTCTTTCAAACGTTGATCTTGTGACGCTCGCGCCTGTCATCACCGAGCTCGGCGTACCCTTCGAAGTGACGACGCTTGCCGGGCGCCAGGCCCTGCGCCTGAACGTTAACGGCGCCGTTGTGGCCTTGCGGCCTCGCGTGTGCCGCGGAGCGAATGGCGGCGGTTGTGTGGGTCTGGAGATGATGGGTTTTTATAGCGGCGTCGCGCCGCTTGACGCCGCCAACCGCTATAATGACGAAACGCCTCCGTCGAAAGCGATCGTGACGGATGGCGGGACCGTTGTTCACCGCTACCTTATCGCGGATTATGGGTTGACCCGCGGCTCATTCGCCATCGATCTGCAGGTCTTTGGCAGCATCGTCACCAAATTCGGCGACTATATCGGCCAGGGTTCCGCGAGCACTGTCTCGTTCAAAGAATACATTGCGAGTGGCGGTAAGTCTGTGCAGAACGTTCCCCCTGGCAAACCGATGCCAGGCGACGACATGGCGGACGTTTTGAACGCGAATATGGCGATCAAGGTTGCCGAGGGTGGAAGCTCGCTCGCCGACGATACGTTCCTATCAAGCTACGGGCACGATATCTCCATTTCCGCTGTGAACATCCGCGATCTTAAAGTGGATGCGTCGTTCTTCAACGAAGCGCCGGGTGTCGATAAAGACTAACGCCGGTAGGGCGTATAGCGGCCCATTATTTGGGCCCTGGCGGTTGACGATAGCCGCCTTGCGCGTCTATTCCCGCGCTTCAAATACGGATTGCCCGCAGCGCCTACTGGCGCCGTTCTGAAACATGTTTCGAAGCATGAGTACGGGTCGCCCAGCGCGGGCTAGAGATTAGAGGAAGGCTGCCATGAGCCGTCGTTGTGAATTTACTGGCGTGGGCCCGATGTCGGGGCACAATGTCAGCCACGCAAACAATAAAACCAAACGGCGTTTCTTGCCCAATCTTTGCAACGTCACCTTGCATAGTGACCAGCTTGGGCGCGCGTTCAAATTCAAGATCACGGCGGCGGCGCTTCGCACCGTCGATCATGTCGGCGGATTGGACGCTTTCCTGGCGAAGGCGAAAGACGACAATCTTTCCGCATCCGCCTTGAAAGTGAAACGCGAATTGGCCAAAGCTGCCGCCGCTTAATCGGTGCGCTCTTTGTTCGGTGGCGTAGCGATGCGGCATTGAAGAGGGCGCGGATTGATGGCTGAAAACAGCGTTGAGACCATCCTGGCGGAGCCTATTGAGGCGATCACGCCAGAGCCAGTTAAAATCGTTGAGAGGGTGGAACCGCCGAAAACTCTCATCGAAAAGATCTCCAGAAACTTCGCGAGTTTCTTAACCGCATTTCTTCGAACAGCGGCGCTGTCCGTCTTCCTGCTGCCTTTATTGCTCCTGTCTTTTATGACGGTGGACCTGCCGTTCAGGCCGCTCGATCGGTTCGCTCCGGCGGACGCGCTAAAGCCTAGTCTCTGGCTCTCCTGGGGCGGCTTCGCCATGGCTTTTGCGCCGCTATTGGTGATTTTATTCGCGCGCCGCTTTGGCGGGGATGAAGCTTCGCGGGTTGTCACAGCAGCTTGGGGCGTCGCGGCGATATCCGCTCTCGCCGGTATATTGCACTGGTCGCCGGGACTGGGCGCGGGTGATTACCCGCCGGTGCGTTTCGTCGCCATCTTTGTTGGCGCCGCCATGGCGGGTCAGTTCGTGGCGGCAAGCGTTTACGACGTGACGCGCGGTGGCGGTCCTTGGTGGCGGGCCCCTTTATACTCGGCAATGATTGGGTACGCGGTCAGCGGTCTGATTTATTTTCCGTTGCTATTTCGGTCGGTGGGCGCGCCATGGGGCTCGTGGCTGATTTTAGATATTGCGGTTAAGTTTTTGGTTTTGCTGTCGTTTTTGCCGCTCTATCATGTGCTGCGTGATGTGCTGAAGCCGCGCGGAGGGTTTGGCGGCATTTAGCAAAGCCGACCCGCCTTTAATCTTTTTTGTTGCCTGCGGTTTGCTCAGCGTTCTTCTCGAGCGACTTAGCTTCTACCCAAAGCGCTTCCATTTCATCGAGGGCGACGTCGGCCAACACTTTGCCCCGTGACGTCAGTGTATCCTCTATATAGTTGAAACGGCGAATAAATTTCGCATTCGCCCGGCGCAACGCCGCTTCGGGGTCAACGTTCAGGTGGCGCCCTAAATTCGCCATCACAAAAAGTAAGTCGCCAAACTCGTCTTCAATCGCGTCAGCGCTCAATTCCGTTTGCGCCTCCACAAGCTCCGCCGCTTCTTCTGAAAGCTTTGCCAAAATGTCTTTGGCTCGCGTCCAATCAAAGCCGACGCGCGCGGCGCGTTTTTGGAGTTTCACCGCACGGGTCAGACCTGGTAGCCCGACGGGCACGTCGTCTAAGAGGCGAGATGCGCCTTTTGCGGCGCGCTCCTCAGCTTTTTGCTTTTCCCAAGACGCTGTTTGTTCGTCTGCCGATCGTTCATTCGCGTCGCCAAACACGTGCGGGTGGCGGCGCACCATTTTGTCTGAGATTGCGTGGACCACGTCGCTTAGGTCGAACGAGCCCGCCTCAGCGGCGATTTGTGCGTGAAAAACCGTCTGGAAAAGGAGGTCGCCGAGTTCCTCGCGCAAGGCGTGATCGTCCTCGCGCTCAATGGCGTCAGCGACCTCATAGGCTTCTTCGACCGTATAGGGCGCGATCGTTTTGAAGGTTTGTTCAAGATCCCACGGGCAGCCGTTTTCTGGGTTGCGCAACTGAGCCATGATCGCCGCGAGCCGATCGAGCTCATGACCAGCGTCGCCGCCAGGTTTGTCTTCTGGCTCCGTCATGGATTCGCGCGACATCCCAAAGGAAAGAGACTGGTCAAGGGCGTGTTTGCCCTGTTCCGCGCACGACATTTTTATAGGTCGTCAATTCTTCTAGGCCCACGGGGCCGCGCGCATGCAGCTTGCCCGTTGCGATACCGATTTCTGCGCCAAGGCCAAATTCTCCGCCATCGGCATATTGTGTTGACGCATTGTGCATGATGATCGCGCTGTCGACGCCGTCGATAAATGCCTCAGCGGCCGATTGGTCCTCGGCGATGATCGCTTCAGTGTGCCCGGACCCGTATTTTGCGATATGGGCGGCGGCGCCATCAACGCCGTCAACTATCGCAACCGATATGATGCTCTCTAAATACTCGGTATAGAAATCTTCATCAGTCGCAGCCGTCAGAGACGGGTCAACCGCACGGGAAGCGTCGTCGCCTCGAACGTCGCAGCCGGCATCGATTAACGCTTGAATCACAGGCTTAAAGTGGGTTTCTACGCCAGCTTTATCTATCAGCAGTGTTTCGGCCGCGCCGCATATGCCGGTTCGGCGCATCTTAGCGTTTACGGTTATGTCGACGGCCTTTTGCGGGGCGGCGCTCTTGTCGACATAGATGTGGCAAATGCCGTCCAAGTGGCTGAGCACCGGCGCCCGCGCTTCGGTTTGGACCCGAGCGACGAGGGATTTGCCGCCGCGCGGAACAATCACATCAATTGCTCCGTCGAGGCCCGCAAGGATCTCCCCAACCGCGGCCCGATCCGTCGTCGGAACAAGTTGCACCGCCACCTCTGGCAAGCCGGCTTCGATCAACCCTGCCGCCAAACAGGCATGTAACGCTGATGATGTCGCAAGCGCCTCAGAGCCGCCACGCAGAATAGCCGCGTTGCCCGCCTTCAGGCATAGGGCGCCGGCGTCAATCGTGACATTTGGGCGGCTCTCATAAATGACGGCGATCACGCCGATGGGTGTGCGCACGCGCTCAATAACCAAGCCGTTCGGCCGTTCCGTTCTTTTGATAACAGCGCCGACCGGGTCGGGAAGGGCGATGATATCCTGGATTCCTTGCCGAATGCCGTCGATGCGGTCGTTGTCGAGACGTAAGCGATCAACCATCGCCGAGGAGAGCCCGTTGGCGATCGCCTGGTCCACATCTTTTTTGTTCGCATCAAGAATTTTTTCGCGCGCGTCTTCGATCGCTTCTGAAGCCGCCGCGAGCGCTGCATTTTTTTGCTCAGTGGTCGCCTGACGCAAGATCGCCGCGGCGCTCCGCGCATTAACGCCCATTTGCGTCATCAAGGCGTTCAAATCATCGACAGTAAAAGGCGCGTTCATCGTTCTACCTGTTGTTCCAACCGTCTGCGTTGCGGCCACTTTCGCAAGCGCCGCTGCGCTATCTGGGCCCCTTTTTAAAGCACCCTTTGAGCGCTGGCCAAAGCGCTCACTCCGTTTCTGATATAAGCGCAAGGTCGTCGCGGTGAATAACCGCAGCACGACGATACCCTAAAACGCGCTCCACTTCAGAAAGCTGTAAGCCGATGACCGAAGCCACCTCACTAGCGTCGTAAGCGCAAAGGCCCTGGGCAATCAAGACGCCAGCCCCATCCGTTACGCTGACCGCGTCGCCTTTTGAAAATTCACCGTCGACGCCTATAACCCCGGCGGGCAACAGGCTTGCGCCTTTTCGCAAAGCCGCCGCCGCGCCAGCGTCCACATGAATTGCGCCCGACGGTTTCAACCGTCCCGCAATCCAGGCGCGGCGCGCGCGCTCGGGCGAGCCCTTCGCGGCAAAGACGGTGGCGCGACCACCCGAAAGCACCGCTGATATGGGCGATTTCTGGTCGCCCTTGGCGATGATTGTCCAGCATCCGGCCCCAGCCGCGATCTGCGCAGCGTCAATTTTTGTGCGCATGCCCCCCGAACCGGCGCCCCGCGCCTCGTTTGGCCCGCTTGCAGCGTTGTGTATCGTGGCGTCGATCTGTTCCACAAACGGGATGTGCGCTGCGTCTTTGTGCGTCCGTGGGTCCTGATCGTAGAGACCATCGATATCCGATAGAATTAAGAGGCAGTCCGCGCCTGTCATCTGCGCCACATGGGCGGCAAGGCGATCATTATCGCCGTACCGGATTTCTTGTGTCGCCGTCGTATCGTTTTCGTTGATCACGGGCACAGCGCCGAGTTGCAAAAGCGTGAAAAGCGTCGCGCGCGCATTGAGGTAGCGCCGCCGATCCTCGGCGTCAGCGAGCGTTATTAGGACTTGCGCAACCGGCGGCGACCCGTCAGGCGAAAGCGCCGTGCGCCAAGCCTCAATCAGTCTGCTCTGACCGGCTGCGGCCGCCGCTTGCTTTTCTTCAAGCTTCAATCGGCCTTTTAATCCAAGGAGGTCGCGCCCCAGACCAATCGCGCCTGAACTCACGACCATAATCTCGGCCCCGCGCCCGCCGGTCGCCCGGAGGTCTGCGCCGAGATCAGCAAGCCAATCGGTTTCTAACCGTCCATCTCTGTCCACCAAAAGCGCCGACCCGACTTTGACGACAATCCTACGGCTCGCCGCCAATACATCGGCGGCGGACCTCACGCCGGTTTTGGGTTGGCCATGATGGGGCGGTGATTTCGTCATCTCTCGCGGGCTACATCTTAAGGCTGCGCGTTGCAAATCAGGTCAGCGCACGCATTAGAAAACATGGTTAACGCGCTGTCTTCTTGACGCGCTCGCATTTGCCTATAGACCCAGTCGCTTGGCACGCCATAATAGTGTGTTTAGCGGGAGGTTTTTAAGATGCCGATCCAAGAGGTTGAGAAAATCTGGCGTAATGGCGAGATGGTCCCTTGGGCTGAGGCGACCACGCACGTCATGACCCATGGCTTGCAATATGGCACTGGCGTTTTTGAGGGCATGCGCGCCTATAATACGGACCATAAAGGCGTCTGCGTGTTCCGTAACCGCGAGCATATCGAGCGCCTGCATTTTTCCGCCAAAGTCTACAAAATCGACCTCGACTTTAGCGTCGAGGCGCTCATGCAGGCCTGCCGGGACGTCGTGCGGGTCAACAATCTCTCATCCGCGTACATCCGCCCGATCGCCTTCCTAGGCTATGGCGAGATGGGGCCAGCCTCGCAAGCGTGCGATACTGATCTCTGCATCGCGGCGTTCCCTTGGGGCGCTTATCTCGGCGACGATGGATTGAAGAACGGGATTGACGTTGCGTTCTCAAGCTGGCGACGCGTGGCGCCCGGAACCGTGCCAGCCGGAGTTAAAGCGGCCGGAAACTATTTATCGAGCCGATTGATCAGTATGGAAGCAAAAGACCGAGGCTTCGCAGAGGGCCTGGGGCTCGCCCATGACGGTACGGTGAGCGAAGGCGCCGGCGAAAACATCTTCCTGGTCAAGAAGGGACGCATCATTACCCCGCCCGCTGCCTCGTCGATCCTTGGCGGTATTACGCGCGATACGATTGTCACCCTCGCAGGCGACCTTGGTTATGAAGTCGTTGAACAGGCCATGCCGCGCGAAATGCTTTATGCAGCAGACGAACTATTTCTAACGGGCACAGCCGCAGAAGTGACCCCGGTGCGTTCGGTTGATGAAATCTCGATTGGGTCGGGCGAACGCCCAGTGACGGCGGCGATCCAAAAGGCCTTCTTCGGACTTTTCTCAGGCGAGACCGAGGATAAATGGGGCTGGCTTGATCCCGTTGACGGGGCGCGGGCCGTCGCCGCGGAATAGGGCATTTATTGCGCCGTCAACGTGCACAGACTAATTTTCAGCGCGTTTGCGCAAGTTCAGGGCCCTCTCAATAACGTGGAACACGTAGCTTTGTTCGACGGTGCCGCCGAAGAGATAGGCCTGGGGCCCCGTTGCATAGATTGATACGTCTTGACCACCGTGGGATTCCAACGCGGCGGGGATTAGCGCCTGTTGCACATAGTCGAGCGCTAAAACCTCTTCTTGCGTTGGGGCGGGTCGGCCTGTCCGCCAGCGGTTTTTCATGAAGACGGAGCCGGGCCCGTTTGCGTAGCTCAGCGTCGTGAATGGTTTTCCGTCGCGCGCCGGTTGCGCCGATCCGGGTGCGCTGGTGGGCGTGCCGCCATAGGTGTTCACGAGACCGAGAATATTGTTCCCCTTCGCGGGGTATCCAGCAAAGGTGAGCGTGTGGCCGTGGTCGGCGGTCACGATGATCAGCGTTTCATTGTTGTCGGTCGCGTCATAGGCGGCGGCGATTGCTTGCGAATAGGCTTGGGTATCCCGTAGCGCGCGCGCGGCGTTGCCGTCATGGTGGGCGTGGTCAACGCGCCCCGCTTCGACGAGTAGGAAAAAGCCCTCGCGGTTTTTCGATAAAATCGCGATCGCTTTGGTGGTCAGTTCGGCGAGCGACGGCTCACCGGCGGTGTCATTTTTGCGGTCGGCCTCATATTCCATATGAGAGCGCTCAAATAAACCGAGTACGCGGGCGTCATCGCCGAGCGCTTCAAACCCCGCGCTATCAAAGACGAATTTATGAGCTGGCGATTTCGCCTCCCATTCAGCGGTGAGGTCGCGTCCATCTTTGCGGCGCCCTTTTCTGCCAGCGTCCTCCGGGTCGTCGGCTTCAGCGGGCAAAAAGTTTCGGCGTCCGCCGCCGAGCGCAACTTCAAGTCCGTCGCCGAAGGGAAACTCAATCAGTTGCCTAGCGATGTCTTTGCAGGGTGCGCCTTTCAAAACGTCGACATCGGCTTCCCAATTCCGATCGGCCGAGTGAGCGTAAACGGCGCCGGGCGTGGCGTGGGTGATGCGTGCGGTTGAGATAACGCCCGTCGATAGGCCCGCCGCCTCAGAATACTCCGCAATCGTCGCCGCCGGGGCTGCAAGCGCGCCATCGCAATCGCCCCGGGCCACAGAGCTCTGGATTGATAGGACGCCAGAGCGGGTTTTAACGCCGGTCGCCATCGCGGACATCGTGCCGGCGCTGTCCGCCGTTTGTGCATTTGTCGTGTATGTTTTGGACATTGCCAGGTGTGGAAACTTCTCGAACGAGAGAAAGTTCTCTTCTCCTTCCTCGCCACGCGTCTGCCCGTCGAAGATGCGCGCCGCTGTTACCGTGGTCGGGTCCATACCGTCCGCAACGAAGAGAATGACGTTTTTTGCTTTTCGCTTGATTGGTTTCACGGCCTCGCGCGCTTTCAGCGTGGCTTGGCCGTCTTTGAAGTAGTGGTCGTCCGTAGGCGATGCGAGTTTTTGGGCGGCTGCAAGTGAAATGCTCGCGCAAAAACCTGCCATATAAATCGCCAAAGCGCGGCCCATCGCCGTCTCCTATTCTTCATTCGGCTGCGGGCTCGATACACAGCAATTATGTCAAGCTGACAATAGGTGGTGCGCGACAGCAGTGCAGTTGGGTAAGGTGTGTCGTTAACTTCGGTTAGGGGAAGAGCGCGTTATGGGGAAAATACTATCATTGATTGCTGGCTTGCTGATTGTGGTCGGCATCGGCGCAGCATTTTATCTGAAAACGCCCGCGCCCGTCCCCTTTGACCGGGAAGCAGCTAAGGCCGCTGCCGGAAATTACGATGTCCGTATCGTTCGCGACTCCTTTGGCGTACCCCATATCTATGGCCTGCGCGACGCTGACGCAGCGTTTGGGCTCGGCTATGCCCATGCGGAAGACGACATGCGCACAATCGAAGATGCGCTTTTGTTCTCGCGTGGAACCTTATCCGCCCAGACGGGGCAAGACGCTGCGCCTACGGACTATCTTGTCCGTCTATTTGATGTCGAAAACGCGGTGCGCGAAGGCATGTCCCAATTGTCGGACGCAACGCTTGCGCTGGTTGACGGCTATGTGACCGGCGTCAATCTCTATTGCGCTGAAGAACCAGGCCGCTGTTCCCGCGGCGTTGCGCCCATTTCCCGCGAAGACGTTGTGATGGGCTTCGTGGCGAGGCAGCCGTTTTTTTATGGTTTAGACGGCGTTTTAACAAAGCTCTTTGAGGAGGATCCGGAAACCAAAGAAGCGCTGCTCCGAACACGCACAAAAATTGCCCATCTGCCGCCGGGGGCGGAATTCGGATCAAACGCAATCGCCGTTGCGCCAAGGCGCTCTAGCGACGGGCACACGCGCTTGATGGTCAATTCCCACCAGCCATACACCGGGCCCGTCGCTTGGTACGAGGCTCGGGTAAAGTCAGAAGAGGGGCTCGACATCATCGGCGGCCTTTTTCCGGGCTCGCCAGTGGTTCTCCTGGGCGCGACGCCAAAACTCGGCTGGGCCTTTACCGTCAATAAGCCGGACCTCGCTGACGTCTATGCGTTGACGGTCAACGATGCCAAAAACCCAACGCAGTATCGCCTCGATGGCGAATGGCGAGATTTTGAAACGGACGTGGCGAAGTTTCGGGTGAAACTCTTCGGGCCTTTTAGTCTGCCTGTGTCGAGGCCAATTCGGCGCACTGTCCATGGCCCCGTGTTGGAGACGCCGAATGGTTTTGTGGCGTTGGCCTTTGCTGGATATCGCGACGTGCGAGCGGTGGAACAATATTACCGCATGAACAAGGCGACGACATTTGAGGATTGGCGCTCCGCTATGGCGATGCTCGGGCTCCCAAGCCTCAATGCAATGTATGCGGACGGCCTTGGCAATATCGCCTATTACTACAACATGGCGATCCCCGTGCGCGAGCCAACGCAAGACTGGTCTGGCGTCGTCCCGGGCGATAATTCCGATCTCGTTTGGAAAGGCGTTCGCCCATTTGGCACGGCGCCAAGCGTCGTTAATCCGAAAAGCGGCTATCTCGTGAATGGGAACCATACGCCATTTCGGTCGACAGGCGAGGGCGACAACCCGAAGAAAGCGGCCTTTCCGCCTCACTTTGGCGTCGTTGAACGGTTTTCAAATCGCGGTTTGAGGCTTCAAGATTTATATGGCGCTGACGAGGACATTACTGGCGAAGAATTTGTTCAGTATAAATATGACCTGAACTTCGCGCCTGACTCGAGGATCATGAAACTCATGGCGCGCCTCGGCGATTTGCCGGCGGTTGCATCGGACCCAGAGCTTAGCGAGGCCGCTGCAATGTTGGCGGCTTGGGATGGCTCCACTGACCGTACGTCGACGTCCGCGGCGCTTGCCATTCGCACCGGCCAGCTCGCCCTTGGCGGTCTTCTGGACATGGTTGACGTGGACGTTCCCGATCCAGCCGAAGCGCTCGCCCAGGCTGTTGGTGAATTGAAAGCAGGGTTCGGGAAAATTGATCCTGCTTGGGGCGAGGTTAGCCGAATGCGTCGCGGCGCTGTTGACCGGCCGCTTGATGGCGGGCCCGACATATTGCGCGCGGTTTATTCGGTCGATAACCCGAAAGATGGGCCGATGACCGCGATGGCGGGCGATACTTATATTCTCTATGCGGATTGGCCAGCGCCAGAAGCAAGCGAGATCGGCGCGCCGATACAATCTGGCCCGCCTGCCATTCAAACAATTCACCAGTTTGGCGCCGCGACGCTTGACGAGACGTCGCCCCATTACGCCGATCAAGCGCCTTTATTTGCCGAACGGAAATTCCGGTCGCCGCCACTGTCTTTGGAGGCGGCGCTTGCGGAGGCAACCCGGGACTACCGCCCGGGCCGGATACCGGAACCTGCACCAAGCAGCGAATAAATTTTTTTCCGCTTCTTTGCGACGGATCGGTCGCCCTTGCCCGTTTAATAGGTCGGCAGGGGTTGCCGGGCTGTTGAAATGACCGCAGCGGCCCATGTTGTGAAGGAGAGTTTGCGTTGAAAATGAATAAAATTGTCTTTGGTTTATGCGCACTGACCGTTGCGATGGGCGTTTCATCGGCGGCGCAAGCCGGTCAATGGCGCTTAAACCCGGCATTATGTCCGGATCTCGTTGAAGACCGGCTGGACCGCCAGGAGAGCCGGCGCGACAGACGTGTGAACCGTGGCCCCCTAGATCGCATTGAAGACAGGATTGATCGCCGGGAAAGCCGTCGTGACGAGCGCGTTACGCGCTGCCCTCGGTCCGCCTGGGTTTGGAGCGGTTCCGGTCGCGCTTTGGATCGGCCATCCCGCGCAGTGGTTTACTGGGATCCTGTTGGCCGCCGGTACTTTCGGTACGGACCAAGTCGATCACGCGTGGTTATTTCGTTCCGCTAACCGCTGAACGTATTCTAATTGCGCTGGCGCCGCCCCCTTACTGGTGTGCACCCTACATGCCCGAAGGCGCTAGCGTTTGCCCGTCGCCTCAGCCCAAGGCGGCGGGCGCTTCTTGGGAAGACTATGACGCTAGCCTCTACGCCTAGACCTATGATTTAGGTCCTGGGGTTTGTTCGTAACAAATGACTGTGGTAGCGCGAGTGGGAGACGGATCAGCTTAGCGATGGCTAAAACCATCGGAGCCATGATCAATAACGTTTCATTCCTTAGAACAGTAACCGGCTCACGACAAAGTGTTTGGTGGTTTTAGGAGCGCGGTCTCAACGCCGAACCAATGTCAGGCATTAAAATAATCTGTCCACGTATAAAAAGCTGGCCGCGGCGATGGTGGCGGCATTTGCACTTTGGTCGGTTTAACTTTGCTGCTTGGCGTCGTGGCGCTGCTCCGGTACTCTGGCGCGGTGGTGAATGCAGCGGACGGTGCTTTTTCGCCCATGGTTTACTTCCTTCACATTTACTGGTCGCTTCGACGCGCCCCCGCGATTGCGACTCTTGTTTACGGAGCTTAGGAAAATGTGAAATTGGGGCGCGAATGAGGCGACTTGTCGCCAACGCAGGCAATATCGTGGTTAATAGCCCGATTTTTCGAAAAAAAGCCTTTTTGTTTGGAAACTGTCGAGTGTCTTTCGCAACTGCGAAATAACATTGTACGGATATTATTATTGAAATTAGGCATTCATCACGGGGGGCGCAGTCATTAGATGGACCTGTCCTTGTCCGGACAAACGCCGTATTTTCAGCTTCACATGAGGCCAAGTTGGCGGAAGCTCGCATTGACCGCGTGCCCAACAATGACGTGGTCATGCACTTTTATATTCAGCGGCGCGCCTGCAGCGATAATCTGTTTTGTCATATCGATATCTTGCCGGGAGGGCGTTGGGTCGCCCGATGGATGATTGTGCACCAGAATAATTGCCGACGCGCCAAGCTCCAGCGCGCGCTTGATCACTTCGCGCGGATAAACCGGCGTATGGTCAACCGTGCCGCGTTGCTGAACTTCATCGGCAATCAGAATATTCTTCTTGTCCAGGAACAGGATCCGAAATAGCTCAGTTTTTTCATCGGCCATTGCTGCGCGGCAATAGGCAATTAGGTCGTTCCAAGACGAAATAATTGGTCGCTTCAGAACGCGTTCTTGCGAGAGCTTAACCGCAGCGGCGTGCACAATTTTGAATTCCGTCGCGACCGCATCAGAAACGCCCCTGACTTCTTTTAGGCGCGCCATGGGAGCGGCGATGGTCTCTGAAAAGCCGCCAAACGTCTTTAAGAGTGTCTTCGCTAAGGGTTTGACGTCGCGGCGCGGTATGGCGCGGAAAAGCACAAGCTCCAAAAGCTCATAATCTTGCAGACCGTCGACCCCGGCGCGCTTAAACCGTGTACGAAGTCTTTCCCGGTGCCCCTTGGCGTGATCATGTGGGGACTCTAAGCTTGGCGTCAGAGGCTTTGGAGTTGGCGGCATGCGATCCGTGCGCTACGCGCCATAGGGCGGCTGATTAAGCCCGCCGGGGGAGGCTGTGAAAATCTCAACGCCCGTTTCGGTGACGCCTACCGAATGTTCGAATTGAGCGGAGAGCGACCGATCGCGCGACACGGCAGTCCAGCCGTCGCGGAGAAGCTTCACATCCGGTTTGCCCTCATTGATCATCGGCTCAATTGTAAAGAACATGCCAGGGCGTAATTTCGTTTGTGGCGCGCGTTGAAGCCCGATACGCCGGTCGCGATATTCTGCATAGTGAACGACGTTTGGCGCGTCGTGAAATACTTGACCTAAGCCGTGGCCGCAAAAATCCCGCACGACCGAGAAGCCTTTTGCTTCGGCGTGGGACTGAATGGCGGCGCCAATCTCGTACAATGTGGATCCAGGGCGCACGGTCTCAATACCGCGCATCATGCATTCATATGTCGTGTCAATTAGGCGGCGCGCCTTCACTTTTGGTTCGCCTGCGAAGTACATGCGGCTGGTGTCGCCGTGCCACCCGTCAACAATAACGGTGACGTCGATATTCATCACATCGCCGTCTTTTATAACGCGGTCTGACGGTATGCCGTGGCAGATCACGTGATTGAGGGAGATGCAGGACGAATGGCGGTACCCGCGATAGCCAATTGTCGCCGGGACCGAGCCATGGTCGAAAACAAATTCGCGGATACGATCGTCGATCCAAGCGGTGGTGCGCCCGGGCTCAACGATTCCCGTCACCATATCCAGGCAAGAGGCTGCCAAACGCCCAGCTTTGCGCATGCCTTCAAAGCCTTCTGCGCCATGTAGTTTGATGTGGTTTGTGCGAACGGCCTCGGTTTCCATCACTGTACCTTAATCTAATCGATTACGCTTAGACATCTGCTTTTTCATACGACGATAAACGAGCGCCGTTTGTGCTTCTTTCGTTGTAAGCGACACAATGTCCGCCATTTGACCCTATGCTTCTTCGCGCTCCGCCGCATTCAGGTCTGTCCAATACCAGAGGCGATCACGGGTTCGCTATCGCCCGAGGACCGCGTTCGCCTCACGCGTGCGACTAGACTTCGATCGGCAGCGCTTTTCGTAGCACAACCTCGTTTGTTGTGATTTCGCAATCATAACAAAGCGTTTCAACGCCTGCCTCGATAGCGGCGCTGAGCGCTTTCGCGTAGGCAGGGTCGAGGTCGTCGGCAATTTGAAACGCTGTGCAGTCGCCGCGTTGGACAATATAGAGCATCACGGCCCGTCCGCCTTCAGCGACAATGTTTGATAATTCGCGCAAGTGTTTAGCGCCCCTCGCGGTGACGCTGTCTGGAAACTCTGCGAGGGTTTCGCGGCGGCGCAGGTGAACATTTTTGATTTCGACGTAACAGTCTCGCCCGTCACGTCCCTCGCTCAGAAGAATGTCGATGCGGCTATTCTCGCCGTATTTTACCTCTGCTTTTTGCCGTCCGTAGCCCCGAAGCTCTGGAATTGCGCCGCGCTCAATCGCTTCAAAGCCAATTTTGTTCGGGTTGTTCGTGTTGATCGCGACCAGCGTTCCATCGACATCGACGAGCTCTAGCGTGTGCGGGAGCTTGCGCGTTTTGCTGTCGCTGATCGACACCCAGCATGGGGCGTCAGGCGGGGCGACGCCCATCATCGAGCCCGGGTTAGGGCAGTGGACGGTTATTTCCTCGCCAGTATCGAGAACGACATCCGCAAGAAAACGTTTGTACCGCTTTACGAGCCGGCCAGATTGGAGCGGAGAAATGAAGTGCATGGGCGATGTGGCGTACGGCCTTGCGGTCCTGAAGGTCAAGCGGGTAAGTTACACGTTATGTAGCATTCGCTACATAATTGACCACAAGACCACATCGAGAAGGGCCCAAAACCATGTCGCAAGCGTTCGCTGACGCGATGCCATTCGCCAAGAGCCTCGGCTTGAAAATCACCAAAGCGGAAAAAGACGAGATTGTTGGCGAGCTGATCGTTCGG
This sequence comes from Pseudomonadota bacterium, assembly GCA_039197915.1. GTDB lineage: Bacteria > Pseudomonadota > Alphaproteobacteria > Caulobacterales > Parvularculaceae > JAJFFW01. The sequence continues at coordinate 16,537 of JBCCTV010000038.1, forward strand.
GAAGACCTCTGCACAACAGGCAGCGTGATGCATGGAGGGGCGATTATGGCAGTCGCTGACTCTGTCGGCGCGATAGGCGGATACCTGAACTTATCGGAGGGCGCCAACGGGACAACAACGGTTGAAAGTAAGACCAACTTTCTGGCGGCCGCCCCTGCAGGATCAGAAATCAAGGCGATTGCCACGCCTATATCAACCGGTCGTCGCCTGTCGGTCTGGCAGATAGTCTTGACCCGGGCCGATGGCAAAAAAGTCGCGCTCGTCACGCAAACTCAGCTGGTGCTTTGAATAGGGGCCTTCTTGGTGTCCGCGTCGGATTGGCGCTGCTCGTGCTAGACCATCGGGAGATTAGCTTGAATCAGTCCGATGCTCTCGATTCTTTGTTTTGAGCGCCTGAGACGGTCTCCCCGTGATCCAATGTGATCACTCGGCGCTCTGGTGCGAACAATCAATATTCGGGTATAAATTGTTGAGTTGAGTAGCGCTAACAGGAGGCGATCATGGAAGACGATAACGAAAGCCGTTGGTCACAATCGGCGTCTGATACGCCACTCGCGCTGCTCCAGCGCGAAGACCTCTATGATTTATCCGTAGAAGACTTAGAGGAACGCATCCAAGCGCTCGACACCGAAATGCAGCGCTGCCGGGCTGCACTCAAGGAACGCGGCGGCGCCAAAGCTGCCGCTGATGCTCTTTTTAAGAGCTAGTGTGCCGGTTTGGGGGGTGTGGTCGGTTTAATTAAGAACGTATGCTGATCAAAAATATTGTCTGAACGGTAATGTGCTGTTCTCTAACGGCGTTTGAGAAGTGAACACCAGACTTTGAAACGGCGATTTTTCGCCTGAAGCAGTCATTCGTTAGCGGTGCGGCCAAAGGCCGGTTTGAGCCCAAAGCGACTAATGCTGCAGTACGCGCAGCTGTCCGCTTTTTTTTTAAACCTGTCCGTATAAGAATTTGTTTCGAAGTCATGGAGCGAAGGGATGTCTTCCTTGCGCCCATCCCAAGAACACCTCGTCAGATAACGGTTCTTCACCAGAAACAGCGCGCCCCAAGCCAGCTAGGGCAGGCGCAAAGCGTGCTTGATACTCTGTGGATTGATTGCGAGCTATTGTTTTGATGCTCTCGAATGCGGCTGCCTGTTCTGCTGGGGGCAACTCGGCCATGAATGCGATCATCTGGCGCCACGCGTAGGCCGTGTTCTTGGTCATCTGTAATTTAGCGCGCCGATCGGTTAGAGGCGTCTGTAGGCGACGGCAAATCCACTCGAAGCAGCCTAACGCCATGTTCTTAAAATTGAGATCGCTTAGGTCAAGCGCTGACAAAACTTGCGCCAGATTGTGCGACGTGATGATTTGTTGTTGTTCGAGGATCATTCCGTTCGATGCGACCGACCAGTTGCGCGTCTTTCTCAAACCAGCCCGATGCGCGCAGAATTCGGCAAGCGGCCGAGATCCTATTTGATCAGGTAGGTGGTAGTAGCGCGCGTAGAGGGAGCAAGCGTAGTAAGACAATCCTACGTCCGCCGCTTTCGCAAACTCTTTTGAGAACGCTCCCATGAAGATGTCAGCCGCGACCTCTTTTGTGAACGGAATATCCAAACCTGCCAGATTTGCGAGCGTCGAGAACTCTTGGATCAGCCGGTTTGGGAAGATCACATGGGGGAAATGGGTCAATGACAAGCGCACAAGTTCGTTCAACGCTTGGCGAGGAACTTCCCGAGCATCGTGCCCACCATCGCGCCGCTGCAAAAGAGCTTGTGCCCACGGCAATTCTTCAAGCCGC
>JBCCTV010000039.1:0-18241 GCA_039197915.1 Pseudomonadota bacterium
AAAGCCGCCTATCGCCCCGGCCACCGCTTCGGCAATTGGATGTTGACAAAACTGGTCACAAGCATCTTCGGCAAACGGACAAAGGACATGTTATCCGGCTACCGCGTTTTTTCGCGGCGGTTCGTCAAAAGCTTTCCAGCCCTGTCACGCGGCTTTGAGATTGAAACCGAACTAACCGTACACGCCCTTGAATTGCGCATGCCCATTGCAGACTTCGACACCCCTTATACCGAGCGGTTGGAAGGGTCCGAAAGCAAGCTCAACACATTTCGCGACGGCTTTCGCATCCTTCGCCTCATTATGTCCCTGGTCAAAGAGGAACGCCCGCTGCCCTTTTTCGGTATCGCCGCCGCGTTTTTATTTGCTGGCGCAATTCTCCTCGGTTATCCGCTCGTTGTTGAATTTTTGGAGACCGGTCTCGTTCCGCGGTTTCCAACGGCCATTTTAACCGCTGCGATCATTGTGATTTCTGTCCTAACATTCCTTGCAGGGCTAATCCTCGATACGGTGACCCACGGCCGGCGTGAAATGAAGCGCCTCGCTTACCTGGCCTACCCAGCGCCATCGCGGTCTGATAGTCAGTCTGTATCGTGAAAATTGACGCGCCCCTTCTGCAGCAGCTCTTTCGCTTTGCCTGCGTCGGCGGCGTCGGTTTTTCGACCGATGGCGGAATTTTGTGGGCGCTGACGTCTACCGGTGTCGACCCCTATCTGGCGCGCGTCTTTTCCTTTCCCGTTGCGGTCGTGGCTACATGGTGGCTCAATCGGCAGTGGACCTTCGCGTCAGCGCGTCCCGCGTCGATGAAACAACAAATCAAGAGATATTTTGCGACGCAAATTGTTGGTGTCCTTAGCAATTATGTCGTTTATTCCGGTTACCTTATGGTTGCTGGTGTTTCACCAAAAAACATCGCCATCGGCTTCTTTCTTGGCGCCGTACTCGGCATGTTTGTGAATTATTTCGGATCAAGGCTGTTTGTGTTTCGCCAGTAGCGCGTTTCCGCTGCACGGAAAGTCTAAAACAGGACACTGAGTAATTTAGCACTTCAATGACGTCAGACTACCCGAGGGATGAACGCGTTGGCGCGGGAACGCTTTCCGGCCAAGTATGGGCCGGTTGGGGGCCAAGAAACCACGAAATAACAGAGCGCTTCGAGGATAAATGTTTGCGGGTTACGGTTCCCTTCGGTCAACGCCGCTATAGAAGCGCGATAAATCAACAGACTTAGAACACCTCGAGCGATTCCAACGGAACGCGAAAGGCTCTAAAGCAACGAAGCGGCTCAGATTGGCCCGCAGGTGCTCTCGGAATTTTAGCAGACTGACGGTTGCGTGATGGACAGGCCATTGTCTTTTATTGAGGTAGCAAAAAAAGGTGCGCTCGCCGCATTGGCTTTGCCGGTATTTTGCGCGCTGGGGGTTTTTGCGCTTGCCGCCGCGATGGCGCTCCCAGACGCACCAATCATAGACAATCTGCATACCGACCGTGAGTATTTTCAATATGACGGCCCGCCTTCTTTTAATGGGCGAAAGATCGATAATTTCACTGAATGTTTGGGCATGAGTATTGGATTGCCACGGTCAGGGCCCAGGGAAACGGCGGTCGAGAAGGCCGTTCGCGCGCCTTTTTTTACATCTTGCGGGGCCCTGCGCGCGCACCTCAACGCACCGGAAGAGAACGCCACGCCCTCAGGCGACTATCCGCAATATTGGCATGGCCAGGCGGCGATCGCGCGACTGGCCCTTTCCATAATGCCCTACCGGGATTTCCGGAGCATTGTCTTTAATGGCGCGCTGATTGTGTTTGGACTACTAGCATATGCTCTCTACAGGGACTTTGGCGCGAAATTTTCCTTTGCCTTTTTATTTCCATTCCTCTTCATCAATTTTGCAAGCTTTCTGATCCTATGGACCAAGGCCGTCACATGGTTCATCGCCTTTGGCGGCGCGATCTATATCGCCAACGCACCGCCTTCGAGGAGACGACGCCCATTTTTTGCGTTCTTCGTGCTCGGCGTTCTTACCGCCTATTTTGATTGGCTAACGACGCCGCTCATGACCCTGATGCTCCCGAGCCTAATTTGGGCTGTGTACAGCGCAAGCGACCAGGCTGATAGCAGAGGATATGCGGCGCTCAAAGCGTTCGCGATTTGCGCGGGCTTCTGGGGTTTTGGGTACGCAGGGCTATGGATCGCCAAGTTCATTCTTGCGAGCGTCGTCCTTGGCGGCGACACCTGGTCGTTGACTTTTGAACGCATCCTATTCCGGATCAATGGCCAAACGCCCTCGACAAAACCATGGCCTGGTGCGGCGATCCTTGAGAACCTGGAGGCCATGAAGGATTTTTTGGCGTCGCCGCCTTGATTGTTTTTATCATTTTACCGCTAGCGCAGCGCACGCGCCGCCGCAGCGCCATGGCGTTCTTTCGAAAGAACCCAACGATCGCCGTGGTCGCCGCGTCGCCTTTTGTTTGGTACGAAGTATTGAGCAACCACTCACAGATACACGGCGTCTTTACGCACACACTGCTTGTCTTATTCTTGATACCGATGAGTTTGCTTCTGTTCCGCCAGGCGGATGCGATAAGTCACAAAGCAAAAGATCTCTCGTCCGAACGCTAAGCCGAACTTTATCGCAAGAAAAGCGTTCGTCCGGCGGCGCAACCCGGCCGAACTATCGCGCTTACTGCAAACGGAATGACCTCGCTTTAATACCGCGGCTGAAATTTTTCTCGCATTGTGACAATCTCTTCAGCCGCCGTGGGGTGCAGCGCGCAGGTTTCGTCAAACTGGGCTTTCGTGACCCCCGCCTTCACAGCGATCGCCAGGCATTGGACCATTTCCGGTGCGCCTTCACCAACAATATGGCACCCGACAACCATATCCGTCTCGGCGTCGACAATCAATTTCATCAGGGTGCGTTGCTCATTTCCAGTAAGCATATTTTTCATCTGGCGAAAGTCGGTTTTGTAAACATCGACTTTGCCGAATTTCTTGCGCGCTTCGTGCTCTGCATAGCCAACTGAGCCGACAGGCGGCTGGCTAAAAACCGCTTTCGCGATGAAAGCGTAGTCCATTTTTTGGTCTTTGCTGTTGAATTCGGTTTCGGCGAAAGCCGCACCTTCACGGATTGCAACGGGGGTGAGGTTCACGCGATCGGTGACATCGCCAACAGCGAAAATATTCTCAACACTCGTGCGGGAGTAGTCGTCAACTTTGATCGCCCCATTCTTACCAAGCTCGACGCCAGCCGCCTCAAGCCCTAAGCCATCAGTATACGGCTTTCGCCCAACAGCCCAAAACACAAGGTCAGCGTCGAGCGTTGTCCCATTGGAGAGGGTGACCCGTTTGGTGTCGCCGGCCTCGGCCTCGATCTTTTCAAACACGGTCTGCGTGATCACGCGCACGCCAAGCCGTTTTAGCTCCGCATGGACCTGAACAGATATGTCACGATCGAAGTAACGCAAAATGTCTTCGCCGCGATAAACGAGACAGACATCCGCGCCTAGACCTTTGAAGATGCAGGCGAACTCAATTGCGATATAGCCGCCGCCGGCGATCACAACGTGGCGCGGCATTTCTGGCAAGTGGAAGGCCTCGTTTGAGGAAACGCCGAGGTCGTGGCCTGGAACGGTTTCGTCTACCCAGGGGCGCCCGCCCGTCGCGATCAAGATTTTCTCCGCCGTAATCGTGCGGCCCTCGCCGATGAGCCTGATCGTATGGGCGTCCTCCAAAACGGCGCGCGTTTCAAATATATCAACGCCTGCATTTTTCAGGTTACGGATATAAATCCCATTGAGCCGGTCAATCTCATTGTCTTTATTTTCAATCAGTGAGCGCCATGAAAATGATGGGGCTTCGCTCGCCCAACCATACCCCTTCGCATCTTCAAACAGATGTCCAAACTCGGAGGCGTAAACGAGAAGCTTCTTTGGAACGCACCCGCGAATGACACATGTGCCGCCGACCCGGTACTCCTCCGCAAGTCCCACGCGCGCGCCATATTGAGCGGCAAGCCTAGAGGCACGAACGCCGCCCGATCCAGCGCCGATCGTAAAAAGATCATAGTCATAGCCTGCCATTCATATCTCCGTCTAAAGAACGATAATTCATCACGGGCGCTTCAAGGCTCGATACGGCGAAGCCCGTCGGGCCCGGCAACGATCGCAAGGTCCGCCATGCGAACAAAGAGCCCGGTTTCAACGACGCCTGGCAACTGTCTTAGCGCCTGGTCAAGGTCATACGGATCATCGATGCGCCCAAGATGGCAATCCACAATCCAATTTCCACCGTCCGTTTCGAACTGCTTTGACGGCGCGGCAGCGCGTAAATCAATTTTAGGAGCGTCAAAGCCTAAGTCGTTGAAGATACGCCGTATGCGACCTACTGTGATCGCCCAGCCAAAGGGAATAATCTCAATTGGCAAGGGAAAAGCGCCGAGGGACGCCACAACTTTTGTGTCATCGGCGATGACGACAAAGCGTTCCGCCGCTTCGGCAATTATTTTTTCCCTCAAAAGCGCGCCGCCGCCGCCTTTGATGAGCGACAGGCGCGGGCCAATCTCGTCGGCGCCATCAATTGCGAGTGCGATTTTTGTTGTTTCATCCGGTTCGATGATATCGACGCCAGCGGCGAGCGCCAGCTTACGGGTCGCTTCAGATGTGGGGATCCCGGCGACGCGGAGACCGTCGCGAAGCCGCCGCCCTAAGGCCTCAATAAAAAACGCGGCCGTTGAGCCCGTACCGAGGCCAATAACTGTTTCCGTTTCAACGAGCGCCGCGGCGGCCTCCCCCGCGGCTTTTTTGAAGGCGTCAGACATGCATTCAAGTTACGACGCCTTTAAAAGCCGGTCGAGTGTTTGTTGCGCAAAATCGCTCAAGCTGTCATCGCGTGCGCCCATAATCACAATACGATCGCCGGGCCGCGCCTCTCCAATGAGCGTTGCCGCGCATTGATCGCGGTCGCGGAAGACGCGCGCGTGGCGGCCCTTTGCGACAACACCGTCAACGATGTCATCGCTTGTTACCGAACGATTGACGGTGCCGCCAAAGTAAATTGGCTGTGGCATGACCAGCATGTCGTCCGCATCAAGCCCTTGGGCGAAGGCGTCTACAAACCCATCTTTCATGAGGCGAAGCGGCCCAAATCCGTGCGGTTGAAAGAGCGCTAACACCCTGCCCGGAAACGCTTTCAGCGTGCGCAGGGTCGCCGCGATTTTATCCGGGTTATGGGCGAAATCATCAATTACGGTCACGCCGCCCGCGCTCCCAACGACCTCAAACCGCCGCTTTACACCCAGAAATGATTGCAAGGCAGCGCAGGCGGCGGCCGTTGGTATCCCTGCAGCTTTTGCGCCCGCGACAGCCGCCAAGGCATTCTCCACATTATGCCGCCCTGGGGTTTTTAGCGTGAGCGAAATAGTCTCTACACCATCCGTCAGAACAAAATCCACACCGTCCGGCTTTTCGACGATATCTCGTGCGGATACATCCGCATCACTACTCTTTAGACTGAAGGTAAGCGCTCCAGGCAGGTCGGCGCCGAGCCTTGCTGCTTCCGCGTTGTCCAAGTTTATAATGGCGTGGGAGGCTTTACCGATGAAGTCGCCAAAGAGCGTGCGCAGCTCTTCAATCGATTTATGGTCCTCGGAGACATTCGTCAGTATCGCAATAGAGGGATTGTAAAGCGCTATCGATCCGTCGCTTTCGTCGACTTCGGTCAAGAACGCCGGGCCGGCGCCGGCGAGCGCGCTCGCATAGGGATTTTCAGGTGTGGCGAAGTTTTTCATCACGGCGCCGTTCATGACCGTCGGCGAGCGGTCGGCGCTTGCAAAAATCCAAGCGAGCATAGCCGTGGTGGTTGATTTACCGCTGGTGCCGGCAACCCCGACGCCAAGCTCCGCCCCATTGAAAAGCTCCGACAGAACCTCTGCGCGCGTGCGCCTTTCGCATCCAAGGGCGAGAGCCGCCGCCACATCCGGCACTGTCTCTTCAATGGCGGCTGACGCCACGAGGATCTGCTCTTTACCCTGAAGACCGGACCCGTCTTGGGGAAACAACTCAATCCCAAGGCCGCGCAAATAGGTGAATTTCTCCGGCGTTCGGCCCTGGTCAAGCGCCCGGTCGGAACCGCTGACGCGGGCCCCGCGCTGGCGCAAAATCGCCGCCAAGGGCGCCATGCCGCTGCCGCCGACACCACAAAAAAAATATTCTGAAGACGAGGCCATAGGCGCTAGCCTAAGCTGCGTCTGGCGACGCAACAAGCTGAAGGACCGCCGATGACCGAACCATCAAAAGCTGCGCCACAAGTAAAGTCTGAGCCTATGGCGAAGGCGAAGACTGAGCAAAAGTCCGGAGCAGCGCCTCGGACCGAGGCAAGGCAGCGCGTCTGTGTGGTTGCGCCGGCGCGCCGGCTTGAAAGAGAAACCGCCGATGCCGTCTCAAGCTTATGCGCAGCGCGCTATGAAGGCGTGATCGATCTGCATTTCCACGAGCAGTGTTTCGCGCAAGCCGGCCACTTCGCCGGCTCTGACAAGGAGCGCTGCGACGCCTTTGTGGACGCTGCAAACGATCCGAGCGTCGACGTTATTTGGTTCGCACGCGGGGGATATGGCAGCGGACGCTTCGCGCGCAGCGCAGTTTCGCAGCTGAACGAACATGCCAGCGCCAAAACCTTTATCGGCTACAGCGATACGGGCTTTCTACTTGCGGCCCTCGACCGGGCGGGCGTTGGAACGCGCGTCCACGGGCCGATGCCAGCCGACATTTTGCGCGACGGCGGCGAGGCGGCCGTTCACCGGACGCTCGACTTTATCTCCGGGGATTACAGCGGCCTAGAGCCCCAAACCGCGACGGGCCGCTGCGTCGCCCTAAACCTCACGGTCCTGACGGCGCTATGTGCGAGCGGGACGCCGCCGAACCTCACCGGCGCAACCTTGATCATCGAGGAAGTCTCTGAACATCTGTATGCGATTGATCGGTCAATGAGCGTGATTTCGAACAATCCGGCCTTCCGCGAAATAAAAGGCTTGCGCTTGGGGCGCATCTCAGATGTTCCGGAGAACGACATTGACTTTGGCGAAACCGCCGAGGAGATCGTCCGCCGCTGGTGCATGGACGCTCACATAGACTTTCTAGGGGCTGCTGACATTGGCCACGACGCTCACAACAAAATTGTGGCCTGGAATAGCTAGGGCGCTGCGCGAATAAGTGCAGGCAGGCCGCGGCTAAGCAGGCTACAGCGCCGGACGATTAGCGTGCAGAAGTGCGGTACTCTAGCGGCTTTGTTTTGAGCGCCCGAGACGGTCTTCGTGCGATCCAATGTGATGGTCTGGCGCTCTAGTCGACGGCCATGATTCCCATGATCGCCGGGCCCAGGATAACAGCGAAAAGCACCGGCAGGAAAAACCCGATCATCGGTACCGTGAGTTTCGGCGGCAAGGCGGCGGCTTTCTTCTCCGCCTCTTGCATCCGTGTTTCGCGATTTTCCTGCGCCATGACGCGCAACGACTGCCCGAGCGGCGTCCCGTATTTTTCCGACTGGACGAGCGCGGTCGTAACACCCTTCACACCGTCGAGGCCCACACGATCGGCAAGGTTGCCATAGGCTTGCTTGCGTTCTTGCAGGTAGGAAAGCTCAGCAACCGTCAGCGCCAGTTCCTCCGCAAGCTCAGGGCAGTTCGCCCCAACTTCTTCCGACACTTTTGCGAGGGCCGCCTCAATAGACATGCCCGATTCCACACAAATCAACAGCAGGTCCAGCGCGTCCGGCCAGGACAGTTGGATGACCTGCTGGCGTTTTGAGATGGCGTTGTTGACATAAACGTTGGGGACATAAAAGCCGATGAAAAAAGCGAAGAAACAGGCAATCAAACGCCAAAAGCTGTCGAGCCCGAAGTCGTCGACCAGGTACAGATAAATACCGCTAACGATCGCGAGGACAAACGGCATGCCGAGGCGCGCGGCCATAAAAACGAAGACGGGCCGCGAGCCGCGAAAGCCCGCCATCATCAATTTTTTCCGCGCTTCAGCGGCGTCAAAGACTTCAAAGAGTTTGAGGTTCTCAACGATTTCTTTCAATGGTCCTTGGGCGGACGCCGTCCGTAGGGAAACGGACCGTTTGTTGAGAGACTCCCGGTGCTGGTCGCGCAATTTCGAACGATAGTCAGCAACCGAACGCATCCGCTCACGCAGCTTGTCCTTAACGAAGAAGGGCTCAAGCAAAGTGTAAAGCGCGGCTATTGATGCGACGGCGACCAGCGTTGAAATCTGGAATTGCCGGTCTGTAACGGCGTTAACGATGGCTTCCATGATCTGTCCCCGTCTTATACCTTGATCGCCATCATCTTTTTCATGACAAAAATGCCAAGCGACATCCACATGCCGGCGCCTATAAGTATGAAGTTGCCGACGCGGGTCACAAATAGCGGCGTCAGATAATCAGGCGCAGAAAGCTTAACCGCCCCCATGACGAGGAAGGGCAACGCCCCGATAATCATCGCCGAGGCTTTTGCTTCCGCCGACAAAGCCTGAACTTTACCGACCATTTGTTTACGCTGGCGCAAAACCGTCGCTAGGTTGTTGAGCGCCTCGGCGAGGTTACCGCCGGTTTTCGCTTGGATCGTCAGCACAATCGCGAAGAAGTTCACTTCCTGCAGCGGCATGCGCTCATACATGCGCTCAAGCGACTGCTCCATCGATAGACCGATGCGAACCCCCTCCGTAAGCATATGAAATTCTTCGTTGACCGGTTTTGGGGCTTCGATTGAGATAATCTTTAGGCATTCATTCACAGGCAAACCGGACTTCACGCCACGGACGATAACGTCGATGGCGTTTGAAAATTCGTCTGCGAACTTTTTCTGGCGGCGCTTTTTGTTAAAACTGACGAACCAATTGGGCGCGCCGACGCCGCCAATGAAAAACAATCCAATAGTAATGATCGGTTTTTGAGCCGTGGCGAGCCCTAAGAGGCCGAAGAGCAAAGCGACAATGAGCGAGGCCACATAAAACTGCTTCGGCGTCGCCGGAAGGCCCGCCTGTTCCAAGCGCTGGGCGAGGCTTACGCGCTTCTTCTTTTTAAGCTCTTTTTGCTGATCATCGAGCTTTGAGAGGGCCTCATTGAGTTTACGCCGGCGCTGCTTTTGCGCCTGGTCCGCCTGTTGCGCAGCGGCTGCATTCCCGCCGCGCCGCTGGGACGCCCGACCGGTGTCGATCGAGCTGACACGCTGGCGTGCTTTGTCTTTTTCCGTGGGCGCCAAAAGCACAAAACCGAGCGCCGCGAAACAAACGACGCCCAGCAAAATAACGAGGATGACCTGCTGATCCATGCCGCCTACTCCGACGCAGCGTCGAGCGCCGCTGCGAGCTCGCCCTCTTTGCCGTAGTAGCGTGCACGGTCCCAAAAGGCCGGGCGCGCGATACCCGTTGATTTGTGCTTGCCAACGATTTTTCCGCCTTCATCCTCACCCGTCATATCGTAGATGAAGAGATCCTGGGTGATGATCGTATCACCCTCCGTACCCAACACTTCCGTCACATGGGTGATGCGACGCGACCCGTCCCGAAGGCGCGCCGCCTGCACAATTACATCAATTGAGCCAACGATCATTTCACGGATGGTCTTAGAAGGCAGGTTATAACCACCCATGGTGATCATCGATTCAACCCTCTGCAACGCTTCCCGTGGCGAGTTTGCGTGCAAGGTGCCCATGGAGCCGTCGTGACCGGTGTTCATGGCCTGAAGCAAGTCAAACGCCTCGGGGCCACGAACCTCGCCGACGATAATCCGTTCAGGGCGCATCCGCAGACAGTTTTTAACGAGGTCGCGCATGGTCACCTCGCCCTGCCCCTCAAGGTTCGGAGGCCGCGTTTCCAGGCGAACAACGTGTGGCTGCTGCAGCTGTAGCTCGGCCGCGTCTTCGCAGGTGATGATGCGCTCATCGTGTTCGATAAAGCCGGTCAAACAGTTCAGAAGCGTCGTTTTACCCGAACCCGTACCGCCGGAGATTAGGGTGTTGATCCGGCAATGGCCGATGATTTCTAGAACCCTCGCGCCCTCTGGCGAGATCGATCCGAAATTGACAAGGTCCTGGATGCGCAGCTTGTCTTTTTTAAATTTCCGAATGGTCAGCGCTGCGCCGTCAATCGATAGGGGCGGCGCGATCACGTTGACACGCGAGCCGTCCGGCAAGCGCGCGTCACAAATCGGGCTTGCTTCATCGACCCGGCGGCCAACTTGGCTCACGATCCGCTGACAGATGTTCATCAACTGGGCGTTATCGCGGAAGCGAACATTGGTGAGCTGAATTTTACCACCAACCTCGATAAAGACGCGATTAGCGCCATTTACCATGATGTCGGCGATGTCGTCCCGCGCGAGCAAAGGTTCCAGCGGGCCGTAGCCTAAGACGTCGTTACAAATGTCCTGAAGGAGCGCCTCTTGCTCCGCAATCGACATTTGCACATTTTTGATCGAGATGATTTCGTTGACGATGTCACGAATTTCTTCCGCCGCCGCTTCCGTGTCCAATTGCGACAGCTGGGAAAGGTCAATCGTATCAATCAGCGCATTGAAGATCGTCGTCTTGGTTCGAAAATATTCCTCCGAGCGCCCACCAATTTCAATCGGCGTTGGCCCGGACGCGGGCTTCGGCGCAGGTGCGGCGACGCGTGGCGGCGCGGACTTTGGTTCCGCGGCTGGTTTTTTCGCAGGTTTCGCTGCTTCGCCAGCGCTCGGTTGAGCAGGACGCGCCGCAGGTTTGGGCGGCGGCGGCGCAGCGGCTTCAGCGGTTTTCTTTCCGAACATTGATCAATCTACTATTTCTTAAAGAGCCCCGCGAGGCTGAATTTTGCGCGTTTCGACATCGCTTCGTCACGGCCAAGCAAGCGCATCGTCAGGGCGTTTAACCCTTGTGCGGTCTTTGATTTTTGCGCAACTTCGCTGATCGGCGCCGCGTTTGTCGCAGCCGCATGGAAAATCTGCGGCTCCCAACCAATAGTAAGCGCGGGTTCAATCCCCACATGCTCGACAAATTGTTCCGCCGGCACCGAAGAGGCCTTCTGGTCAAACTGGTTTAACACCAGAAGCGGCGAGGCGTCGTTCGGACGCGCCGCGGCGATCACGTCGATCAGGTTTTTCGTATTTCGGAATGACGCCAGGTCCGGCGCTGCTGTGACAACAATTTCGTCAGCAGTCTGTAGAAGTTTCCGCGACCAATTCGTCCAGAGATGCGGAACATCGATAACGATGGTCGGCGCAGCTGCGCGCACCACATCAATAACCGTCTCAAAGGAATCGTCGGTCAGATCATAGTCGCGATCGAGTAGGTTTGGCGCTGTAAAAAGGCTCAACCGGTCCGTATACTTCTGAAGTAGGCGATCCAAAAGCACGTCGTCGAGGCGCTCCGGAGACGACAGCGCTTCTAATAGGCCAGAAGTCGGGTCTTGATCGAAGTCGAGGCTCGCCGTTCCAAAGGGCAAATCGAGATCAAGAATAATCGTATCAGTCTCGCATTCTTCCGCCGCGATCCAAGCAACATTGTGGCAGATCGTCGACGATCCAACGCCGCCGCGCGCGCCGACAAAAGCAATCGTGCGGCCGATCGGCGGCGCCGACGGGTCAATATAAAGATTGGCGATCGAGCGGATAACGTTTAAGGGCGATTTCGGACGAACGATATAATCGCTCACGCCTTTTTCAATCAACTCACGGTAAAGGCCGATATCATTAATCCGACCAACGATGATCACTTTCGTGGAGGGGTCGCAAACCTCCGCCAACTCTTCAAGTTGCCCAAACAGCCCGCGGCCGCCTTCAACCGTCTCAATGATGATCAGGTTTGGCGTTGGCGCATTTTGGAAATGGTCGATTGCCTTAGAAACGCCGCCCATGTGAATTGTCATATGCGCCTTTGAAAGGCGGCGGTCGACGGCGGCTTTTTCTAAAAGCTCCGTGGTCGTCGGCGTCTCGCAGAACGCGTGGATCGAAATGCGCGGGACAGGCCGGTGATCGACGTCTTCATCGCCAAACTCTGAGACGTCAGAATCATATTCGTCATCAACCGTGAGGGCGTCGGGATCATCGCTCTCTGCAAGCGTTGGCGTCGCAACGAGCACAGTATTCGACGCCCGCAGCTCATCGTCGCTTTCTTCCTTCTGCGGAGCCTCTTCGGCAAGCGGCGAGGCTTCTTCATCAAACCACGCTTCGTCTTCTTCAAACGGCGCTGGCTCAAATGGAGCTGGGTCCTCAGCTGGCTCCATAGCGGGCTGTGGCGCTATTTCAGGCGCCGCCGCTTCAACCGGCTCTTCGTAAGGCGTCTCCGGCTCTGCGGTTGCGCCCGTCTGGTCTTCAAGCAAGCCCGCCGCTTCCGCCAACAGCTCTTCATCGTCTAAGTCGAGATCGGCGAAGTCTTCTTCGCCAAGAGCCGCGAGCTCTTCGTCGGAAAGCTCCTCGTCAAGCCAGGCCTCATCGGACAGATCAAGGTCTGAACCGCTTATCGCGACAAGCGAAGGCGGCGTCGCCCGCCCGCCGGCGGACAATGACTGCTCCGGCGCTTCCGATTGAGCTGTGGTTTTCGTCAGCTTACCCATGAATTCTTCTCCGCCTTTAAGTCGCCAAAGGCCCTACTGGTCTGAAACTTGCGCCTCGATTTCCGAATCGGTCTCGGTCGCCGAAACCTGACCCGCGCGGTATTGATCAAGCGCGCGGATCCGCGCGATGGAATCACCCGGCGCAAATGCGGCCGGTTGAATGAGATCGCGCGGGTCAGCCACCATGGCGGCTAGATTGTTTTGTGTGGCGCAACCGAAATTAGGCGAGTGCAGATTGTTCCGCGTCGCTTCACGAATGCCCTTCCACACACCGCACTTGCTCGCTGTCGCGATATAATGCGTGTAGGAAACAATAATGCGTCGATCTAAGTCCTGGCTCGTCCGGTAGGTTGATCCGTTGATCTGCCCCCAGTCGACGCCAGCCTCGTGGATCGCACTTCGAATATCGGCTGAAAGCTCCTGACCGTCGAAGTCTTCGACCGCGCCCGACGGTGCGCTGACGGTCAGCTGACCGTGGCCGTTGCGCAGGTAAGCAGCGGCGAAGGCTTTCACGCGCGCCTCATCACGCGCGCTCAGCTGATTGTTGCGCTGGTCGACATCGATCGTCAGGGTCACCACCTGGCTGTCCACAGCGATCGGATGGTTTTCGCGAAAATCAACCGGCGCATCGGGACCGTTGAAGCCGCCGACACAGGCCGACAACGACGCCGCTGATAAAGCCGATATTGCTAATATTTTAAGTTGGCGCACGTTGAGACTCCTTAGTCCACAATAAATCCGAGGGGGCCTTGCAGCGTTTTCTCGCCAACATTTGACCCTTTGACGCCATAGGCTGACATCATTCGTCCAAGGAAGATCGTCTGAAGATCGCTCGCCGGCACGAAACCTTCCGACGGATCGGTGAGTTCGCTCTCGTGGGTTGGATCAACGAGGTAGGCCGTCACGATGACCACAAGCTCGGTCTCTTCATTTTGATAGTCGCGGCTGCGGAAGAGCTGCCCCAGAACAGGCGTATCCATGAGGCCCGGCACACCGCTGATCGTGCGGCGCATATCTTCCTGCAACAGACCCGCCATCACGAGGCTGCCGCCCGAAGGCAATTCAACCGTCGTTTTCGCCCGACGGACAGCGAGACCAGGGATCGTCAAGCCCGGCGTCGTCGTCGTCGAGACATTGTCGTCTTCAAAGTTGGGGTTCGGAACCACGTCGAGCGTACCGTCGCCGTCCTGGTCGATGAGGAGAAACGGATCTTCATCGCTTTCATCAACGATGGTCTCCGACGTGCCAGCAAGCGTGAAACCGTTGCTGCTCGTCAGCTCACTGACTTCCGTTGAAACTTTCAGGTTGATGCGGCCCTTGCTGAGCACAATCGGCGTAAAGCCGAGACCAACGCCAAATTCTTTAAACTCGATGGTGACGATACCGTTGAACTGACCAACCGGAATTGGGAACTCGCCGCCCGCGAGAAAGTTCGCCGACTCTCCAGAGACGGCCGTTAGGTTTGGTTCGGCTAAAATCCGCACAAGGCCGCTCTGCTCAAACGCCTGGAACGCAAAGTCCAGTCGAGACTGGCCGCCAAAGACCCGCGTCGCCTGGCCAAGAAGCCCGCTAATGCCGGCGCCCGGCGCGATGCTGCTGGCGACAGCGTCAAATGTTGAGTTTGAAAGGGCGGTAAGCCCGCTCGTGTCCACGCCGAGCTGTTTCAATACGTTGCGCTGCATTTCGACGACGCGCACTTTCAGCATCACCTGCTCGCGGTCACGAATCGACAGCATTGAAACGACTTTTTCTTCGTCGCCAATAAACCGTGTTGCAATGCTGACCGCGTTGGAGGCTTGCGTTGCGTTGCCAACCTCGCCTTTCAAGACGACCGTGTCGTTGATGGCCTCCGCTTCGATCCGCGTATCGGGCATCAAACGCTTGATGAGTTCGACCAGTGCGTCGAGATCGCGCTCGACCTGGATTTCCAGGTTCAGAATTTGACGGCCCTGATTGTCAAAGAAAAACGCGTTTGTCTGTCCAACCGTCAGACCAAGGAGGTACACCCGACGCGGCGAACGAACGACCGCATCAACAACTGTCGGCTGGGAAACCAAAACATCGGACGCCGCGCGTGGCAAGTCGACAATCGCGGCTTTATCGAGCGGCAGGACCAAGCGACGCGACACATCGCTCTCACCGCCACCGTCAATCTTCACCGGATAAGCGCCCCGCTGGGCGTTCGCCGATCCGCCAACCAGGAACACACCCGCTAGAATTCCTGCGAGTAATGTCTTTGTTAATTTATTCCATTGTTGCATCGGTTTATCCCACCAAAACGCCTGAACGCTTCCCTAAACGCCTCTAAGTGCGTCTTTTCCTCGCGCGCCTATGAACGCCCGTAACGAATGACTTGAACGTCCGTATCACGACGGTCGATTTCAATCTGCTCTTCAGGCTCAAAAATACTCCGGAGAGCAAAGCTCAAGGTGCCGCGTGAGTTTTGCGCGCTCACGAAATACTCCGCGTCAGCCGGCGCCAGCTCGATCGTGACATTGTTGCCTTCGATAAAGGGCGTTTCCGTCTGCTCTGAATAAATTGTATTGACCGCGAGAACGCGGACATTTTGCAAGAACGTGCGTGTACGGGTTTGCTCTGTCCGGTCGTCATTTTGTGAATATAGAATGTCGACGCGATCGCCCGGTAAAATAAAGCCGCCTGAGGCTGTCTCAGGCGTGACCCGCATCGTCACGGCGCGCATACCGGGGGAAAGGACCGCCGCCATAAGGCCGGAATTGCCCGCGCGAACGATCTTCGCCTCGGTCATTGGCTCGCCTTCAACGATCGCTATACGAACGACTGACCCGCTTAGCGATTCCATTTCCGGCGTCGTTTTATCTGTCAGAAATGTCTCCGCCACAGCGTTCTCTGGCCAGTCGACCCACTTTAGTTTTTCAGGATCAATGCGTTCGCCGCGGCCGAAGGATTTTTTAGCCGTCAACACGCGCACGGTTTTCACCGTGTTGCGCTCGACGATTTGAATGGGGCCCGGCGCCGGCTTATTACCCGTCATCATCAAGACGAATGCGGCGATGCCGGCGAGGATCGAAACGCCGAGAATGACTAACCGAGAAACGTTCATGGAAATCGCCTGCCCTTAGTTTGAAACACTGCTTTGCACGCAGTGTCCGTTAAATCCCTCAAAAGACGGTTAACTGACTTTTCATCCGATAAACGCCAGCCGAAAGAAAACGAGCTCCGGAAACGTTAAGAGACCGGCAATACAAATTGCCACCGCGTAAGGAATATCTTTCGGCTCCTGGTGAAGGCGAAGGAGCCACGGTGCTTGTGCGTAAACGGGAAACGCCGGCGCCTTGCGGAACACCAGCAAGGACAGCGTCAAGATAACGCTGCCTATGGCGATATTAAACAAAAACGGGATGATGGCGCTGCTCCCGACCCAGAGCATTGTCGCGGCAAAGAGCTTTGCATCGCCAGCGCCAATGATCCGGCGTGCAAATAACCCGAACCCAACGACCAGCGCGGCTGTCGCGATCATAAGGCAATCAAGGACGATGCGCGCGTCGGCCCTAAGCGCAAGGCTCGTCACCAAAAACCCCGCGCCCAGTAAAACCGGCACGTAGTTTGGGATTTTAAACTCGTAGATGTCGTTCATGGCGGCGATAATCAAAGCTGCCGGGAACGACGCGATGGCCAAAAGCGCGATCATGCGCGGGTCTCCTAGTCGGTGTGGAGATCGTTAAACCAGCGCGGTATTAAAAGTTCCTTAGTCAAACAATTTAATGAAAATTCAAGCTTTATTGGAAGGGTTCGCTTAGGTCTAAATCACGCCAAAGCATTCGTAGGGAGAAAAGTTTCAGCCGAGTGGAGTAACAGACGGCGAAACAACAAGTGCAAAATAGCTGGGCTCAAAATAAGAGAGCGCAAAATAAAAAAGGAGGCCGAAGCCTCCTTTTCCGATAGTCGACTTTGTCGGGTCCTTACGGAGCCGGCGCGGCCAGATCGTTACCGATCGTCGAGAACGTCGTCTCGAGGTTCGTGCCGATGACACGGATCGTCGCGATGATGGCGACTGAAATCAACGCTGCAATGAGGCCGTATTCAATAGCCGTTGCACCGTCTTCTTCGCGGATAAATTTGCCCATAAGAGCTTTCATGGCGTACTCCTGACTGCTGCACTTTACATCTGCACCGCTGAGCCGGTGAAACGCCGGATCAGACAAATGCAATATCCCGTGCAGGAATTAAAATTCGGTGAAGTGGTTTGTTTACTTTTCGATTTATTTTTGTACTAATTTTATATGTATTTATTTTGCTTTACTTAACCATGTTTTCGAGCTTGCGCATGTCGCTTATGATAAGGCCTGGATAGTCGCGGCGCGCAACACCCTTATGGATTAAGCCGGCGACAACATTGGCGACCGTCGTTTCATCAGTATCGGTCTCACCGGCAAGCTCACGGTGCTTTGGCATCCGCGCAATGCGCCAGAAGCCTCCTAACGGGTCATGCTCGGCAAGGGTCGCCAAGCGATCAATGATTTTCCGCTCGGGCGTCGGTTGGTCTGGCTCTAGCGCGACCGGGCGCTCATGAAGCATGCGCGCAAAGTGAAGCATAAATAAACGGGTGAGCGACGGGCGCTGGGCGATGATTGACCGGAGGGCGTCACAAGGAACGGTAATGATTTCAGCCGCGGTCTCGGCGACCACCGTGAGCGCGATGGCGCCAGGGGGCGTTTCTTCGATGACCGCAGCATCGGCGCCGAAAATCCGGCCCGCCGACCAGCTTTCCATAATAACGGCGCCTTGGGAGCGATCGGGGTACGTTGCATTGACGGCGCCGTCGACAACAAAAATCGCTTCCTCGCCGTCATACTGTCCGATGGCGTAGACGGTCTCGCCCGGCGCATAAAGCCGACGCTCGGCCACTTCGGCGACCGCCGCGATCGCCTTTTCGGGCGCTTCAGCAAACAAAGGAAGTTCGCGCAAGCGCGCGTCAATTTCGACGCTTACATCACTCAGCTGAGCGGACGACGCAGTCATGTGACACCCCGGCTAAACTCCGACACTTTCGCGCGAGCGTTTTAAAACGCGGTGAATCTTTCTAGTTAAAGAAGTAGAAAGAATCGTGACCAAATCCCACCGTTAAGGCTTCATTGACCTCGCGATAGTAAGCCTACGGTCGAACTAAGACGAGGTCGCGTCATGAAATTTCACATTGTTGCTTCCGCTATTGCGATCAGTGCATCGGCATTTACGCAAGCCCAGGCTGGCCAAATCTGGCTGACGATGGATCAAGTGCAGCCCTATTTTCTGAAACAGGAAGCTGGTCAAATTGTCGTCGGCAATCCCGCGATCGCGGACGTTTCTGTGCAGGACAAAAGTCGGCTTCTTCTTTTTGGAAAAGGCCCGGGACTGACAAACATCTTCATTTTCGACGAAGATGGAAAAGAGATCGAGAACATGACCGTTCGTGTACGGTCCTCCGACGCGGCGATGCTTTTTGTTCAGCGGGGCCCCAGTCGGACCACCTATAACTGCATGTCCCAGTGCGAGCCGACGGTCACGGTTGGCGACGACCAGAAAACGTTCCAATCGGTCGTTCAGCAAACAAACGTAAAGTTTGACCAGGCCGCCGCTTCCGGCAGCAACAATTAAGGTGGAGCGCGTTCCACAAAGCCAGATTTGGTTTGCG
>JBCCTV010000040.1:0-17871 GCA_039197915.1 Pseudomonadota bacterium
CCGTGGTGGCTTGATGAGCATTTGGCATTTGGGACCTCCAAACTACAAACTGTGCTGAGCGTTGCGGACTTAATGGTTTCTTTTGGGCGTCTCGTATCAACCGACGACGGAGCGAGCGATTGGAAGAGCTCGGTATCCTTACGTCTTGTGTCAAACGACGCTCATCATAACACGCATTGGATCAAGGCGAAATTTGGGAGCCAGCACCGAGAGGCCTTAGTTTTAGTGGCCTAGGCGGCAAAAACGTTGAATTGCCGCCGTCGCGACGACGCGCGGTTAGCTCAATGCAACTCAGAAACGTCTTTGGGCGGCTAATTTCTCGCCAAAAGGGCAGCCGCTACCCTAACTGGGCGCGGGTCTCGGTAGTCTTACGCTCAATACGGGGCGGAAAACCCTTCAGTGTAAGGTCTAACTGTCCATCGCTTTCTGGAAATTCTCGTCAACTTTTTCCAAGAAGCCTTCGGTGGTCAGCCATTTCTGGTCCGCACCGATTAGAAGGGCGAGATCCTTCGTCATTGAGCCTGTTTCAACGGTTTTGATGACAGTCTTCTCCAGCGTTTCAGCGAAAGTCATCAGCGCAGTGTTGCCGTCAAGCTTACCGCGATGGGATAGCCCGCGCGTCCATGCGTAGATGGAGGCGATGGAATTTGTTGATGTCGCCTCGCCCTTTTGGTGCTGGCGATAATGGCGCGTCACTGTTCCGTGTGCAGCTTCCGCCTCGACGGTTTTGCCGTCAGGCGTCATCAAGACGGATGTCATCAGACCGAGTGAGCCGAAGCCCTGGGCGACCGTGTCCGATTGGACGTCGCCATCGTAGTTCTTGCAGGCCCAAACATAGGCGCCCGACCATTTCAGGCATGAGGCGACCATGTCGTCAATCAATCGGTGCTCGTATGTTCCGTTAAACTCAGCGAATTTCTCTTTAAATTCCGTTTCGTAAATTTCCTCAAAAATATCCTTAAATCGACCATCGTACTTTTTCATGATGGTATTTTTTGTAGACAGATAAACCGGATACTGACGTTGTACGCCGTAATTAAAGCAAGCGCGCGCGAAATCGCTTATCGATTGGTCTAAGTTATACATGCCCATATAGATGCCCGAGGAAGGCGCTTCGAACACTTCCTCTTCAATGACGTTTCCGTCTTCGCCTTCCCATTTCAGCGAGAGTTTGCCTTTGCCGGGGAATAAAAGGTCCGTGGCGCGATATTGATCGCCAAAAGCGTGCCGGCCGATGATGATCGGTTGGGTCCAGCCTGGGACTAATCTGGGTACGTTCTGGATAATAATTGGCTCACGGAAGACAACGCCACCCAAAATATTCCTGATTGTCCCGTTCGGAGAACGCCACATTTTTTTGAGACCGAATTCCTCAACCCGTGCCTCGTCGGGCGTAATGGTGGCGCATTTTACTGCGACGCCGTATTTCTTGGTGGCCTCAGCCGCGTCGATTGTAATTTGGTCGTCGGTGTCGTCCCGCGCTTCTATGCCAAGGTCGTAATATTTCAGATCGATATCGAGATAAGGGTGGATGAGCTTGTCTTTGATCATCTGCCAGATGATCCTCGTCATCTCGTCGCCGTCCATTTCTACAACGGGGTTTTCGACCTTAATTTTTTGCATGGGCTGGGTTCCGTTCAATTACGGTTATTGGGCGGGAGTGAGACGCGTTTGAGGTGCAACCTCATGTTTTCACAGTCATAGCAACGCGTTCAGGTGGGCGCAAAGCCGCTGGCGGTTTCTGTCCGCGACATAACAATGCATCTGCGGGCGTCCCCTGTCCTTGGATCTGGGGTGCGGCCTAAGCCCTTGATTGCTGCCGCCGAACGCAACGGTGTGCCAAGTGACCTGCTGGGCGATGCGCTCTGCGATGCGTGCGGCATTGGTCAATTGTCTAGCGGTCGAATAGGGAGCGGTCGGATCAAAATTCCGATTTGGGATTGCCGCAAAACCCAGCAAAAATTTAGGGCTTGATAGCGCATTATCGCACTGATAGGTCGCCGACCCCATGGCGGGCGAACGCATCAGCAGACGAGACGGAGCCGGCGCGGTGCGCGCGGCGCCCGCATTTGTCCTGGTCGAGCCGCAAATGGGTGAAAACATCGGCGCGACCGCCCGGGCGATGTTAAACTTTGGCTTGACCGCCATGCGCTTGGTCGCGCAGCGCGACGGCTGGCCAAACCCGAAAGCCGGGGCGACGGCTTCCGGCGCAACCCTCGTCATCGATAACGCGCGCGTGTTTGAAAGTACGGAAGCGGCCGTTGCCGACTGCACTTTTGTTGCGGCGACCACGGCGCGGTCCCGCGAGATTTTGCTGCCGGTGTTGGATCCGCGCGCGCTCGCCCAAGAAATGAAGCAGCGCATCGACGCCGGCGAGCGCTGCGCCGTTCTGTTCGGCGGCGAACGCTCCGGTCTTTCCAATGAAGACGTGATGCGCGCCGACGCCATCGTATCGATCCCGGTGAACCCGGCTTTCGCCTCTCTCAACCTTTCCCAAGCCGCAGTTGTCATCGCCTATGAATGGGGGCTCGTTGATGGCCGCGCGTCTTATGAAAGCGCGATCGACCGCACCTTGCCGGCAAGCCGTGAAGACTTTGACCGGCTGATGGATCATCTAGAGGCGGAGCTTGACGCCGCACGCTTTTTTTACCCGCCAGAAAAGCGTCCTTTGATGGCGAGAAACCTGCGCGCCGCTTTTGCCCGGGCGGGCTTCACCGAAAGTGAGACCCGCACGCTGCGGGGCGTGATCAAAGCGTTGTCGCGCGGTCGCGGCGCTGCACGTTCGCAGGCAAGCCGGGGGGAGCCTCCCAAACACGAAGCGGACGATACTTGACGTTGAGCAGCTCTTGGTGGATGGCGTTACGACCCTAGATAACCCCGGACACACTAGCGACGACGTCCGTCGCTTCGTGCGCGGTTACGGCTGGACAGGATGGTCTTCCGCACAATGACGACAACGAACCCAACATCTCCCCCAACGAACCGGGCAACGAACCGGGCAACGAACCGGGCGGCTAACGCTTCGCCTGACCCTGTTCAGCGGGTGGATAGCGGCGACGCCCTGCACGACCACAATTTTCAGTATTTCGATTTCGCGATGGCCGCCTTCGTTGCGATTTTAATTTGCTCGAATTTAATCGGCGCTGCAAAGCTCGTTCAATTCTTTTCGTTCTCGGTTGGTCCGGTAGACCTCGGGGTCTTCGGGGCCGGTATTCTTTTCTTTCCTTTGTCCTATGTCCTCGGCGACGTTTTAACCGAAGTCTACGGCTATGCCCGGGCGCGCCGTGTTGTTTGGACGGGGTTCGCGGCCGTCGGTTTTATGGCGTTTATGTCCTGGCTTGTCGTGGCGATGCCGCCGGCGCCGGGATGGGAAGGGCAAGAGGCCTACGAAGCGGTCTTCGGTCTAACCCCGCGTATCGTTTTTGCTTCCATGGCGGCCTTCTGGGCTGGCGAATTGTCGAACGCCTATGTCATGGCGCGGATGAAGGTGGCGACAGGCGGCAAACACCTCTGGACACGAACCATCGGTTCGACGGTTGTGGGGCAAGGCGTTGACAGCCTGATTTTCTATCCGGTCGCCTTCCTCGGCGTCTGGACGCCAACGCAAGTGGCGACCGTGCTTGTGACCAACTATCTCCTAAAGGTCCTATGGGAGGCGCTTTTGACGCCCGTCACTTACCAGGTAATCGGATTTATGAAGCGCGCCGAAGGCGTTGACGTGTTTGACGCCGAGACCGACTTCACACCCTTTTCAGTGCGCTCCTGAAGGCCTTATCCCACAATGCGCCGACTTCGGGGCTTATGCGCTTACGGGACGTCGGTCGCCGACTGAAACGCCGTGAACCCGCGGTGAGGACAACCGGATCGCTGCGTTTTCTTGACATCTTCGCGCCTACGCCATACCCCCACCCGCGGAATGACGGGACGCGCAAACGCCGCCGTTGAAATCGCCCGCGGGATACCCCTGCTGGCCGGCATTGCGCAAAGTGAGGTTAATCGTGTCGAGACGCACAAACGCGAAGTACAAGCTTGATCGCCGGGTGGGTGAAAATGTTTGGGGCCGCCCAAAGTCACCCATAAACAAACGCGATTACGGCCCCGGGATGCACGGCCAACGCCGTAAGGGAAAACTGTCTGACTACGGCCTGCAGTTGATGGCGAAGCAAAAGCTAAAGGGCTACTACGGCAACATCACGGAAAAGCAATTTTCGCGAACCTATAACGAGGCGGTCCGCCGTCGCGGCAATACAGCGGAAAACCTCATCGGGCTTCTCGAGAGCCGGTTGGATGCGATTGTCTACCGCGCGAAGTTTGTTCCAACGGTTTTCTCCGCGCGCCAGTTCGTCAATCATGGCCATGTAAAAGTGAACGGCGTGAAGACAAATGTTCCGTCCTATCGCTGCAAACCGGGCGACGTGATCGAAGTTAAAGAGAAGTCGCGCAACATGGCGCTCGTCTTAGAAGCGCTGCAAAGCGCCGAACGGGACATTCCCGAATATGTTGATGTCGACCCCAAGAAAATGACGGCGACTTTTGTTCGCGCGCCAGAGTTTGCCGAGGTGCCTTACCCTTGCACCATGGAACCAAATCTGGTCGTCGAATATTATTCGTCTTAACCGAGATCAAAAGAAGCAAGCAAGAAGCGCCGGCAAAATCGTCCGGCGCTTTTTTGTTGGGCGGTGTCTTGGCTTAGTTCTTAGCTTTGCGGCGATAGATCTGTATGCGTCCTAGCGCTAAGCCGCACAATGCAGCACAGCATCTAGAGCAATTTCGCGTCAATCTGAACCGTTTCGTTGCTCTAGGTTTTTGTTTTTCGCGTTTTCTTGCGTCTAACCGGTCCCCACTTGGTCGGAAAACACTCTAGAGCCGTTTGCAATCAAGGTGGGTGAGCAAAAGTCCCTAGAGTCTAGCTGGAGCCTGTTGCGAACCGCAAAACCGGTGATCCACTTTTGCTGCAACAAGCTCTAGCGGTCTAGCTGCGCTTTGATCTCGCGGATCAGGGCGTCAATGCCGGTCGTTCCGCCGCCATTATTCGCGATGATAGACTTGAACTGACTTTGCTGTTCGATCGCGAGCCAGATGCCGTTCGCGCCCGCGTCAATCACGCTCATGGCGCCGTCACGGGCGCGGTACACGCGCCAAAGAACTTCGAGATTGGCGAACTCGGACCCGGCGGCGGCGATGACTTTTGAGCGAACGATGATATCCCGCGCTGACCGGTCAATCGATCCGGTCACTTCCAAAGGTTGCCCCGAATAGGTGGTGAGCGCTTGTTGGTAGACGAGTTTAGCATAGCGCCGAAATAAAGGCTCATATTCTGCACGCTGAGCATCGGTGATCTGGCGCGCATATTGCCCGAGTGCAAAGCGGCTGATGCGGCGCATGTCCACATATTTATCAACGAGGCGCGCAATACCGTCGAGGCGCGCTTGCTCGTTGCCGCCTATGAAAGCGTTCGCTTCCGTCAGGACGCCAGATATGAAGGTTTCCGCCGGCTGATCAGCATACGCCGCGATTGGGGCGAGCGCACACGCGCCAGCTGAAAGGATCACCCCGCGCCGGGAAAAAAGAGTGTTCTGCACCATAAGGCCCGCGCCCCTATTCTTCCTCACCAATCTCGTCGAATTCATCGAAATCTTCGAAGTCCGTGATGTCCGGCAGATCGTCGAACGAAGTCCTGCCATTTGCAATCTCCCGCTTGCGCGCCTGCAGGTAAAAACTGCGAAATGAGGCGTAATAATCGAGCGAGTTACCCCGAATTTGTTCTAAAGGCTCGATCAATGGCTCCCGCGCGGAAAGCGCGCTCATGCCGGCGCGAGCGTTGCGTGCGATATTGGCGGACGGCGTGCGCACATAAATGAGGGGGTTCATAGCGATTTGGCCCAGATTACCGAAGTTGCTTCGCACGGTCCCAGGGCCGAACACAGGAAACATCGTGTACGGGCCGGAGGGTACGCCCCAAACCGCCAGGGTTTGGCCAAAGTCTTCACTGTGTTGCGGGATCCCGAGTTTAGCGGCGGGATCGGCAAAACCGCCCGCTCCGAACACAGAGTTAATGACAAAGCGCGCCGCTGTTTCACCGCCGCGCTTAAACTCCCCCTGCAATATGTCATTAATAAAAATGCCCGGCGCGCGCGCGTTCGCCAGAAACTTCCGTAAGCCGCGTCGGCCAATTTTAGGCACGGCGACCCGGTAACCGCGTGACGCAGGAACGAGCAGGTTGTCGTCTAGAAATACATGGACGCCAAAGAACCGGCGGTTGAGATTTTCCCAGGGATCGGGCGCCAAGCCGTTTGCGGTCGCATTCGCGGCGGAGGCGATGTCCGTCGCCGCCATGTCAGGGTCAATCTCGCCTGTGAGCTGGCCGATCGGTAAATAAAGCTGCGCGTTCGCAGCGCTCGACGCTGCAAATAAAAGAGCGATTGCCGCGGCGCTCACACCGCTTTTGCTGGTTTTAAAAATAGCGCCCTCCCGATCGTTTGCCCGGTCGTCTCCTTCTTAATAGGCAGTTTCGTCGCGATACAGTAGCCGGTAGAGACCGTTTTCTTGATCAAATGTTCTGTTTTGGGACGGGATCCCGGGCCCGGCGTGGATGCGGCGACCAGCCTGCCCACAATTTTAAGGCTCCGCCCTCAAAAGCCGTTCGCGCGCTATTGCAAAACGCATAAAGATATCTTTATATCCTTCATTGAAAGTCAGGGTTATGCTCGATACGACGCTTAACATTTTCAGGGCGATTGGCGAGGAAACGCGTTTGCGCGTCATGGTCTTGCTTGCCCGCGGCGAGCTCTCGGTCACTGAGATTGCGCAAATCCTTGGGCAAAGCCAACCGCGCGTGAGCCGGCACCTAAAGATCCTCGCTGACGCCGGCCTGGTTGAGCGTTTTCGGGAAGGCGCCTGGACCTTTTACCGCGCACCGCTTGAGGGCGGGGTCACGGACGCGGCGACAGCGAAGCGCCTCGCCATTGTGCGGGAGGCGCTCGCCGGTCTCCTCGACGAACGCGACCGCGTCATCGAGCGCGATCGGGAGCGTTTTGAGCAAAGCCGCCAGGCGCGCGCCGCGGCCGCTGCGGCTTACTTTGAGGCGAATGCTGCAGAGTGGGATCGGGTGCGCCAGCTACACCTTCCCGATAAGGACATTGAGGCCCAACTGCGCGATCAGATCGGCGATACGCACACGGAAGTCTTTGTTGACCTCGGCGTCGGGGCAGGCCGCATGTTAGAGGTCTTTGCTGATATCTACAGCCAAGGCGTGGGTATTGACCTGTCACACAATATGCTCTCGCTCGCCCGGGCAAACCTAGAGCGCGCGGGCGTAAACCACGCCCAGTTGCGCCAAGGCGATCTCTACGCGCTCCCCCTTGATAATGATATTGCTGATATCGTCTGTATACACCAAGTTTTACACTTTTTAACAGAACCGGAAGCGGCGATTGCCGAGGCGGCGCGCATTTTGCGGCCCGGCGGGCGCCTTTTGATTTCAGACTTTGCACCGCATGGGATCGAATTTTTACGTGAGGCCCACGCCCACCGTCGCTTAGGCTTTGCAGACAATGAAATCGCCGCTTGGTGCGCCGCTGCAAGCCTCGATGTGGACAATGTTGAAACCCTGTCGCCTACCGGATCTGAAGGCGAGCAGCTCACCGTAAAGATTTGGTCGTGCCGGGCGGAAGGCGGGTTGCGCCAATCGAAGGTCGCGTGATGCCGGAAGAATCTTAACGTGGAAATGGGACGTTTAGGTAAAAATGTGCTTGCTCGATTTGTGAAGCACGATTGTGGGATGGAAGATCATGTCTGAGCTAAATGTATCATTTGAATTTTTTCCGCCGAAGACGGAAAAAATGAATGAAACACTGTGGCGGTCCGTTAAGAAGCTTCGCCCGCTAAACCCCTCATTCGTTTCTGTCACTTATGGCGCCGGCGGTTCCACGCGCGAACGCACCCATGACACGGTCGCACGGATCGTCCGCGAAACGGGTCTGCCGGTTGCGGCCCATTTGACCTGTGTCGCGGCGACACGCGATGAAGTTGATGACGTGTTGAAGGATTACTGGGCGGCGGGCGTCAAGCATATCGTCGCTTTGCGGGGCGATCCGCCCGGCGGCGTCGGTGAACCGTATACGCCCCATCCTGGTGGATATGCCAATGCAGCCGAGCTTGCAGAGGGCGCCCGAAAAATTGCGCCGTTCGAGATCAGCGTTGGATGTTATCCAGAAAAGCATCCCCATTCGCCGTCGATCAAGGCGGATATCGAGCTACTGAAGCGGAAAATTGACAACGGCGCGACCCGGGCGATCACGCAGTTCTTCTATGATAATTCAGTGTACCATCGATATATTGACGAAGTGCGCGCAGCCGGCGTCGATATACCGATTATTCCGGGCATCATGCCGATCACGTCGTTTACGGGTCTGCGCCGGATGGCGGATGCTTGTGGCGCGACAATCCCTGGGCGGCTCGTGAAGCTCTTCCAAAATTTAGATGATGATCCAGCGACCCGTCGTCTGGTGGCGGCGACGGCGGCAGCTCAGCAGTGCCTGGACCTTGCCGAAAATGGCGTCAAGGACTTTCACTTTTATACGCTGAACCGCGACGAAGTTGCGTTTGCGCTGTGTCACATGCTCGGTGTGCGCCCCGTTTTAGCGACCGTCGACGAGGACGTTAAGTCCGTGCAGGAAACGGCCGCATGAACACTTCAACATTCGTAAATATCGGTGAACGGACGAACGTTACCGGGTCTGCGAAATTCCGTAAGCTCGTCAAAGAAGAACGCTACGATGATGCGCTCACAGTGGCGCGCCAACAAGTTGAAAACGGCGCTCAAATCATAGACGTCAATATGGATGAGGGCATGCTCGATGGCGTTTTCGCCATGACGCATTTCCTGCGCCTGATCGCGAGTGAGCCGGACATCGCGCGCGTTCCGATCATGATCGATTCCTCAAAATGGGAGGTCATCGAGGCGGGGCTACAGAATGTCCAGGGCAAGGCGATCGTCAACTCAATTTCGCTCAAGGAAGGCGAGGCGCTTTTCTTCGAACAGGCGCGTAAGGTTCAGCGCTATGGCGCTGCGGTTGTGGTAATGGCGTTCGACGAAGTCGGACAGGCCGATACGGCAGACCGCAAAGTTGAAATCTGTAAACGGTCATATGATCTCTTGACGGAGAAAATTGGATTTAATCCGAATGACATAATCTTTGATCCGAACATTTTCGCCGTCGCGACGGGGATCGAAGAGCACGACAATTACGCGGTTGATTTCATTGATGCGACCCGCCGTATAAAAGAGGCCTGCCCCGGCGCGAAGATTTCTGGCGGTGTCTCGAACATATCATTCTCGTTTCGCGGCAATGAGCCCGTGCGCGAAGCCATGCATTCGGTTTTCCTCTACCACGCCATTAGATCCGGCATGGATATGGGGATCGTGAATGCGGGGCAGCTTGCAATTTACGATGAGATCCCAGCGGCTTTGCGCGAACCGGTTGAGGATGTGATCTTGAACAGGCGTTCTGATGCAACTGAACGTCTCCTCGAAGTCGCTGAACAATATCGCGGCGGCGCCGCAAAGAAGAGAGAGGAAGACCTCTCCTGGCGCGAAACCTCCGTAGAGGAACGCCTCCGCCACGCCCTCGTAAAAGGCATCACCAAATTCATTATTGAAGACACCGAGGAAGCGCGCGAAAAACTCGGGCGTCCGCTCTACGTCATTGAAGGCCCGCTGATGGACGGCATGAATGTCGTCGGTGACCTCTTTGGGGCGGGCAAGATGTTTTTGCCCCAGGTTGTTAAGTCCGCGCGCGTCATGAAACAGGCCGTCGCTTATTTAACGCCGTTCATGGAGAAAGAAAAAGAAGAGCAGGGCCTAGAGCAGGGCCAGGCGAATGGTAAAATTCTCCTCGCAACCGTGAAAGGCGATGTCCACGACATTGGCAAAAATATCGTCGGCGTCGTTCTTCAGTGTAACAACTATGAAGTGATCGACCTTGGCGTTATGGTGCCGGCGGCGACCATATTGGACGAGGCGAAAAAGCACGACGTCGACATCATCGGGCTTTCCGGGCTCATCACGCCGAGCCTCGATGAAATGCGCCACGTTGCAAGCGAGATGAAACGCCAAGGCTTTAATGTGCCGTTGTTGATCGGCGGCGCGACCACGAGCCGGGCCCACACGGCCGTGAAAATTGCACCCAACTATGAAAACGGCGTTGTCTATGTTTCAGATGCGAGCCGCGCCGTGGGCGTGGCCGGGTCCCTTATTTCAGAGGAAAAGCGATCTGGGTATCTCGGCGAAATTCGGGAAGAGTATGATCGTATCAAAGTTCAATTTGAGAAAGGACGCGAGCGCAGTCCCCGCTTGCCGATCGCCAAAGCGCGAAAAAACAAACTCGCGATCGATTGGTCCGGATACGAAGCGCCGAAGCCCTCTTTCACGGGCGTGCGCTCTTTCCGCGATTATGATCTCGACACGCTCGCCGAGTATTTCGATTGGACGCCGTTTTTCGCGTCTTGGGATCTCGCTGGAAAGTTTCCGGCGATCCTCGACGATGAAATTGTGGGTGAGCCAGCCCGCGCGTTATATGCCGACGCCCAAGCGATGCTGTCGCGGATGTTGAAGGAAAAGCCGATAACGGCCCATGGCGTGATTGGCTTTTGGCCCGCCAATAGCGACGGCGACGATGTTGTCCTTTATACTGATGAAACGCGGAGTGAGGAGCTGGCGCGGCTCCACGGGCTCAGGCAGCAGATCGTGAAGCGCAACAACGGCGCGCCGAATTTTTGCATCTCAGATTTTGTCGCTCCCATAGATACCGGCATCGAGGATTATGTCGGCGGCTTCGCTGTTACCGCCGGCGTCGGCGAGGAAGCCTTTGCCGAGAGCTTTGATAAAGCGAACGACAATTACTCCGCAATCATGGCGAAAGCGCTTGCTGATCGGTTTGCCGAAGCGTTCGCAGAACATATGCACGCCCGGGTGCGCCGCGAGCTATGGGGATACGTCCGTGATGAAGCGCTCAACACTGAAGCGCTTATTGCAGAGAAGTATCAAGGCGTGCGCCCGGCGCCTGGATATCCGGCCCAACCGGACCATACTGAAAAAGACACAATTTTTCGTCTTTTAAATGCTACCGAAAACGCGGATATGGCGTTAACGGAGAGTTTTGCGATGACGCCGCCAGCGTCCGTGAGCGGACTTTATTTTGCCCATCCGCAGTCTCTCTATTTTGGCGTCGGCCAAATCGATAAAGACCAGGTCGCAGACTACGCCCGTCGCAAGGGCATGGAGCTGAGCGAGGCGGAACGCTGGCTTTCGCCGATTCTCGCCTACGATCCGGAGTGATATCATCAGTTGACGCTTTTTTTG
This sequence comes from Pseudomonadota bacterium, assembly GCA_039197915.1. GTDB lineage: Bacteria > Pseudomonadota > Alphaproteobacteria > Caulobacterales > Parvularculaceae > JAJFFW01. The sequence goes on from JBCCTV010000040.1 coordinate 11,363, forward strand.
CGCAGCGCAGCAACTTCCGATAGTCTTTGAGAATGACCTGGTGGTCCACGATCGGCGCAGCCGTTGATGCTGCGAAGAAGCGCACAATTGATGCGGTGTTAGATTCCGTCGCGGAGGGCAAAGCGCGCCGCGACGGCGCGGCTTTTTCAACCGCGCTCATCGCCTTGTCAGCCAAGATGGCGCGGGCCGATGGCGTGGTCACTGACGATGAAATCGCCGCGTTCCAGGATTTTTTCTCATTTGAAGAAAAAGACGCTGACCGCGTCCGCATGCTTTATCGGCTGGCCCAGGAGGATGTGGCTGGTTTTGAGTATTACCTACAGCGCGTGGCCCGTCTTTTCCGCGATCAGCCGATCGTCCTCGAAGACGTTTTAGACTGCCTTTACCATATCGCCGCCGCCGATGGCGTGGCTCATCCGGCCGAGCTTGCGATGCTTGACACCGCCGCTGAAGTCTTTGCTTTGCCGGAATGTGCTGTCCGGCGGCTCAAATCAGTCCATCTAGGCGTTGGCGAGGACGACCCTTACGCCATTCTCGGCATCGGCGTGGACGCGTCGGACGAAGAGATCAAACAGGTTTATCGGCGCTTGGCGAAGGAAAATCACCCGGACGCCCTGATTGCGCGGGGGGTGCCGTCTGGCCTGGTTTCGATAGCAGAAGGGCGTCTGGCGGCGATAAATTCCGCTTATGAAACGATAGCGTCCGCTCGCCGCGGCCTCGGATAGGGCAAATTGCTGGACGTGAAGCAACCCTCATATTACCGTTTAAACGTATGAAAGACGCTTGTGTTCTGGGAGCGGGTTAGTGGAAACGGTTAACGAGATAAGCAGGTCTTCGAAAACCGCAGCCAGTATTCCGCAGCGCAGCATCGCCGAGGAGTGCGCCTCCCACCTGGCGAAAAAGCGCACACCGATTGATTTTCTCCTTGATACCCTTCTTTTCGCTTTGACGCTCACCGCCACAATTGGCGTGGTTGTGATGATTGCAGCAGCGACGCCGTTCGCGATTCTGCTCTCGGCGATTTTAGGGTCCGTGCCCCAGCGGAACGGGTCCACCGGCTGGCGCGCCGCCTAACTTTCGATGGTGTTTTAAAAAGCCGCAACGTTCCTCATTTTGATTATTGAGCGCCGTTTGCTGGGCGCAGAGATCTCTAATTTTTATCTGAGCCCGTCCTTAAGCGGGTTGTTTCTTGGGACCAATTCGCGCACGAAACGCCATGACCGTGCGAGAGGCAACTGTATTAGTCGTGATGTGCATCATTTGGGGGATGCACGTTGTCGTTATAAAAATCGCCGTCGCAGAACTCCCGCCACTGCTATACGCCGCAATTCGCATGACGCTAGTGGCGGTGCTTTTGTCTCCGCTTTTGCGTTGGCGTGCGGGCCTCATGAAACCGGTTTTGCTAGCGGGCATGTGTCTTGGCGCTTTAAACTACGCCTTTTTGTTTTCAGGTCTGACCCGCGCACCGACCACTGCCGCGGCCATCACGCTCGAACTTTATGCGCCGTTTGCGACGATATTGTCTGCTTTGTTTCTGGGGGAGCATGTGGGGTGGCGCCGCGCGAGCGGCGTTGCCTTCGCGTTTGCTGGCGTCGCGCTCGTCGCCTTTGGCGGTGCGAGTGCAACAACGACGTCGCCCCTTGGCGCCAGCGCAATGTTAATCGGTGTCGGCCTTGTTGGCGCCTCTGTGTTCTCCGAAGCGGTGGGCACGATCAGTGTAAAGAAGGCCCTCGGCTTTAAGCCGTTTGAGTTGTTGGCTTGGTTTTCAGTCATCGGCGTGGTCGTCCTATGGCCAGCGACGCTTGTGTTTGAGACGAACCACGTTGCTCGCTTAGCGTCGGCTGATAAGACCATACTCATCGGCGCCGTTTTATATTCAGCGCTCGGGTCATCGCTCATTGCCCACTCGTCTTACTATTGGCTCTTACAACGCTTGCCCGTGAGCCAGATTGCGCCCAGCATTATGTTGGCGACGATCATTGCGATAATCGGCGGCGTTGTCTTTCTGGGAGAGCGTTTGAACGGTTGGATGGTCATTGGCGCGCTGACGACGTTGAGCGCCGTCGGGTTCATTCTTTTACGCAACGCTAAGCAAAATACCGCTACTCAGGGGCGTCAGTTGGAGAATGCTTCGATTGGTGACAGAGCAATAAGTGATAGGGCAATAAGTGACAGGGCGATTGGCGATACGGGGCTTGGGGAGAGCGAGCTGAAAAGTGGCGCAGTCTGAGCGTTTGTTCGCGCCCGTTTTTGTGGCGTTGTGTTTTCAAGCGCTTACCCCGCGCACGTGATCGGCAAACGAACTAACGGTTTAGAAAGGGACGAAATGGTTGATGTGATCGATGCGCCGTCACCCAATTTCGACGACCGTGGCCGCGGCGTCGATTCAATTGTCTTGCACTATACGGGTATGACATCGGGACCTGACGCTCTGGCGCGTTTGCGCGATGCCGAGGCGAAGGTTAGCTCCCATTATCTGGTTGAACTTGATGGGCGCGTCTATCGTCTTGTGGCAGAAGAAAAACGCGCCTGGCACGCCGGGGTATCCTCCTGGAACGGAGAAAGCGATCTGAATGCGCGGTCTGTGGGGATTGAGGTCGTTAATCCTGGGCATGAATGGGGGTATACAGACTTTCCTGACACCCAAGTTCAGGCCGTTATCGCCCTCGTGCGCGCAATCATGAAACGCCACAATGTGAGCCGCCGGCGTGTGCTCGGCCACTCGGATGTGGCGCCTGAGCGCAAAGAAGACCCCGGCGAGAAGTTTCCCTGGGACCGTCTGGCGGCGGAGGGATTAGCAATTGCGCCGTACACGGGTGATCCAGACCCGACCGTACCCTACGAAAAAGCGCTGATCGCACTTGCAGATATTGGCTATGCCGCGCCGCCCGGCGCCCATGCGGCGGCTGTGCTTGCGTTTCAGCGCCGGTTTTGCCCGCAGGCCCTTGGGCAGGCCTTAAACCCCCTGACAAAGGCGGCGCTGGTTGCAATCGCTGAGGAAATGCGGCGGTAGATAGCGCGCTACATGCGTGAAAGCCTTAAGTCTCAAGTCCAGCGAAAACGATCGTTGACCACTTAGTCCGTGCCCAGCGGCCCTTGATAAAGCGCCCCTTGACAGGCTGGCGGCCAAACTAAAGGGTCGCGTTAGCTAGACGGCCGGGCGGCCGCGGCGGCGTCCTTGTGACGGCGTTGAGGAAAGTCCGGGCTCCACGGAGGCATGGCGCCGGGTAACGCCCGGCCGCGGATCGCTGAAAGGCGAGACGTGAGGGAAAGCGCCACAGAGACAATACCGCCGTCGCATCCGAGCGTTCACGCTTGGGCGCCTCACGGTAAGGGTGAAAAGGTGTGGTAAGAGCGCACCGCCGCGCCAGCAATGGGGCGGGCAGGGCAAGCCCCGCCAGGAGCAAAACCGAATAGGAACGGCTTTCCCCCGCCGGTGACGGTTGGGGAGATTGCGTCTCCGCAGTTGCGCCGTTCGGGTTGGTTGCTTGAGGCGGCGCGCAAGCGCCGTCCCAGATGAATGGTCGCCGCCCGCCGCAATGGCGGAGCACAGAACCCGGCTTATAGGCCGTCTGGCGCATTTTTTTGCTGGCTCGGTAATGCGCTCGCCCATGCGCTAACCACGTGTCGCTTGCTTGCCGCCGCGACGCTTTGCAATTCGTCTCAGGTTAAAGGCCGGCCCTATGGCTTGCCATCAACGCTTGATCAGGGCACATCAGCGATCTTCCCAAAGGACACACTTCAATGACAAAACTCGCGTTACTCCGTCATGGACAAAGTGAATGGAACCTCGCCAATCGGTTTACCGGATGGGTCGATGTTGCGCTTACTGATGAAGGTGTTGAACAAGCGCGCAAGTCTGGCGCTTTGATGCGCGAGGCGAACTTGGAGTTCGCGGGCGCTTACACCTCGGTCCTCACCCGGGCCGTTAAAACCCTCAACCTTGCGCTGGAGGAGATGGGGCGGCTTTGGCTCCCGGTGGAAAAATCGTGGCGTTTAAACGAACGTCATTATGGCGGGCTGACCGGGCTCAACAAACAAGAAACAGCTGAAAAGCATGGCGCCGATCAAGTCAAAATATGGCGACGGTCTTATGATACGCCGCCCCCCGCGATGGATGAGGGCAACCCACACGATATCAGCGCCGACCCGCGTTATGCTGGGTTAAACGCGACGGATGTACCGCGTACGGAATCGTTGAAGCTGACGCTTGACCGGGTGACGCCCTATTGGGAGGAAACACTCGCGCCCCGTCTATTGGCGGGAGATGGTCTCATAATAGCTGCACACGGAAATTCCTTGCGCGCTCTTGTGAAGCTGCTTTTCCGTGTTCCCGACGAGGAAATAGTCAATGTTGAAATCCCGACCGGTAACCCGCTGATTATTGAGCTGCGCGAAGGCTCGCTAACACCGACGAGCGCTATGTATCTCGATGATGCGCGGGCAACCAATTTACCGAAATTACCCGAGTAATGGCCTACAGCAACTTCGCATTAATCCGAACCGCTTCGTTGCTCTAGGTTTTTGTTTTATCGCGTTTTCTTGCGCCCAACCGGTCCCCACTTGGTCGGAAAACGCTCTAGTTTCTGGCGTTTTGACCAAGTCCCGAGATTTTGAGTTTTGCCTCAAGTGTGGTGGACAGTGATTTCAACAGGCGTGAATAAACGAAAACCAGCATTTACGAGAGCGGCCTTTCGGTGACTAGCGCTCGCGTAACATTGTTCACGGTGCTGATCTAAAAGTGAGCTTACTCTGAAAGGTCTTTAGGAGTCTTATTTCTGCGCCGCGTCCGCTTCGATGAGTTTCGCAACTTCCTCTTCCACACGGCCGCCATGGCTAATGCCGTTGACGAAATGCTTCAAAACGCTTTGGTCGCCGCTCATGCGGGCAATAGAGTTAAACTCGCCCGACGTGACTTCCTGGCGCATCGCTTTCATAAACGTGCCGACGTCACACGACAGTGACGCAACGGCTGGCACATCGACGCCGCGTCTCGCGGTCATTTCATCATTCATGAAAAAGAATGAGTACGGATCATCATCAATAAAGACGTGCGCCACGTAATTGCTGTGTGGATCTGGCTTTAAATTGGCCATGAGTTCGATCGCGAGTGCGACGCTGTCCGGATTTAAGTCGTCTGAGTAAACGCAATCTCTCGCTTCGGACGGTTCCGGCCTGTCCATGAAGTATTTTATCGACCACAACATCATCGCGCGCACGACCGGGCGCAGCGCTTTGCCTTGTTCCGTTAAGCGATAGCGCGCACGGCTGCCGTCGGTTCCCACGACAAGATCCGCTTGCTCCAAATATTTCAGCCGCTTTGAGAGAAGATTGGCGCCAATGCCAGGCAGGGCGGCTTGAATGTCGCCAAAGCGAAGGGGCCCCAAAAAGAGTTCCCGCAAAATCAACATGGTCCAACGCTCGCCAAGCATGTCGAGCGCAAAGGCGAGAATACAATCCTGATTATAGCTCCGAGACAAAGGCTTTCTTCCCTGTTCCACGCGCGCTAGCCGCGCTGGTTATCGATTTTTTTCGATCCATAACACGTCTGATGGCAATAGAAAATATATTTGACACTTTAAAAAAGTATAGTAAACCAGTGAGTGTCGTGCTAGCGTAATGCCTAATTAGAGATTTGATGGACTATCTAGGAGACCCAAGACATGAAAAACCTGATTGCAATCGCCGCTTTTTCTGCAGCAGCAACCTTCGCAAGCGTCGCTTCGGCTAACAGCACGCAAGAGCAGCTTTCAATGTGCGCATCGGCGCTCGAAGAAGCCGGTGTGGCGTCTTCAACGGATTACCGCTCGCGTTTTAAAGGCCTGCGTGGCGGTGCGACGAAAACGCTTACCCTCCGCATGATCGCGATTTCCGAGGGCAAAGAGTCTTTCGACGCCGTTTGCAAAATCCGCCGCGGTGAAGTGATCGAAGCCGCTGCAAAGTAACTTCTGTGACTTTCGGGCGTCTCGCCCGCCAGATGCGAAAACGCCGGCTCAAAGAGTCGGCGTTTTTTGTGCGCCCGGTTAGGAACGCGGGTAACTTAGGCGCCGCTAGCGCAACTTCGCATCAATCTGAACCGCTTCGTTGCTCTCGGTTGTTGTTTTGTCGTGTCTTCTTGCGCCGAACCGGTCCCGACTTTCTTGGATATCGCTTTAGGTCGCTTCGGTCTTGGAGAGGTAAGGCGTTTGCGGCGTTTGTCGATTGACCTTTTGCCCGTCGGCTAAGCGGCGGCCATGAACCCAAAACATCCGCAAGACGGCTGCTAATTCGCTAGGGTCGCCTTCAAGGAGCGGTAGGCCGTTCGCGTCATGCGTTCTTCGTTGACAAAGCCCTGACCGAATTCCTCAGCAAGGTCAGCGAGCGGCGCAGCCGCCACCGTTTCCGCCTCCGACGCGCCGCGCTCAACGAATGGCAAAATACGCGCCCGGACGTCTCTTATCATGGCGGTCGCTTTTTCAAGCGCTGCCTTATCCGCGAGCGGCCCGTGGCCCGGGATGATCTTGGTCTCG
>JBCCTV010000041.1:0-17807 GCA_039197915.1 Pseudomonadota bacterium
AAAAGAGCTTGTGCCCACGGCAATTCTTCAAGCCGCACTTGCGAATTCAAGTTCAACAAAAGGAGAGACCGCCTGTTGCTGAACGCACGAAATAGGGCGCGACCGACCACAGCTTCAGCTTCTGTAGGAAGGCCTGATGTATAGATGCCGGATGTTATCTGCGGCAAGACCTCGGCCAGTACTTCAGGGGCTCCAATCTGCCCGCCCTCGACAAGCTTGTCGATCGAGGCCATCCTGACTGATTGAATGCTTCGCTTGAAACTTCTCGGAAGCTCGGTGCCCGATGGACCTCCGACGATTTCCTCGTCCGATCCAATCGGGCCGGAGACGCTATATGGATCGGCAATACCGACATCAAGCGGCAGCTTAGCTAGGCGCGCTGCAACTATCTTTGCAACGGCATCGTGCCAGACTTTTACATCTTGCTCAGCTTGGGTTCGGCGGTATGCGCGTCTCTCTTCCGCATCGCCGTACTTTGACCTGTGTCGCTCAATTATTGTCTCGACGTTATCGATGGGCTTGCCACCCGCCATCAAGGCGAGCAGTGCGCGCCGAGCCTTTTGGAATTGGCCGGACTGTTTTTTCCAGCGTTGCGCTGTTGGCGCGGAAAGGGCCTGTTCGTAGTCGGCACACCAATTATCTGCGCGCATATCCCACCCATCTGACCCGTGGTCCGCGAGCAGATCAATCAAACTGTCGTAGATGGGAATCCATCGCGTAAGGGTGTTGTGTTGGACGACTATCTGTTCACGTGGAGCCTTCGCGCTGAGTTGATCTCGGATTTCTCGAACGCTCCGTACAAACGTTCCCGCCGGTTTTTGTGCTGCACTGGGCTCTGGGTAGAACCTTAATTGGCCAAAGAACGGGGTGATCTCAGCTAAGATTTCCTCCGCAGCGTCGGGATCATGCTCCAACAGCAGACAGACCGTAAGCAGCGCCGTCTCTTCGGGTGTCTGTGCAACAAACTCGCCTGATATTGCTTGCTGGTTGAGTCTTTTGAGGCCTCTGTCTGTCAGGTGCCAGTTGTTGAGCGCAAGGCGTGCGCGTTCGGTACTGGATTTTGGCAAGCCCAACTCTTCCGCCATAGCGATTTCATGCTGTCTTAGTTTCCCGCCAGCTGAGTATGCTGTGGTTGCAAATCCACCTCGAACCACTTCGGGCGTTGCCCATTTCGGCATGCCCGCCACGGGTGTCCGACTACCAACGGTGAGGGCGCCGGACTTCATCGCGGCAAGAACAGCTCGCCATTGTCTTATCTTTTTTTTGCTTCTAGCGCTCAGGGCTTTGGCAAGATTAAGAAGTGCGTACTTCTCACCAGGTTGCTCGGCCATAGCTGTCTCGGTTGGGTCCGAGGGCGGGACTTGCACCCGCGCTCTCCGGGTCCAGAGCCCGGTGCTTTGCTGCTAAGCTACCTCGGATCAAAGCCATCATTGGCATTTTTACAATGTGTACTTGCAACCTGGCATGTTCAAGTCAATGTTTAAAGGAATTCGCCAGTCGAGCCCCTGGTCTGTCATCAAAGTTAACATTCAGGTTGAGAAGTCCAATAACCGCCTTGTCCCGCAAAGCAGCCGTTGGCATGTTGCCAAGTGAACGGCAGATTTTAGCCAATCCTAGCCGGTCCAGAATCATAAATTCACGATGTCAGAGATCAGTTGGGATCGGTTTTTGGCACTGTTATCTACGGAGTCGCTCAAGGGATTGAGCGACACAACATGGTATCAGCCCAAACAACTTAGCGATGTATGGAATGGTGCGACCGAGGTATACTGCAAAAACGTTTGGGTATTCGGGTTTTAGATCCGGGCATGAGCGCGGGCGTCTGATCAAAGCTTGTGTATATGCGTAAGATTGCACGCCTTTTATATTCCGTAAACAACTCAAATGCCATTTTCTAGTTGCGCCCAGGATCACCCCCAGATCTCCATCAGCAATCCGCGGGCGTCGCGGGCGTCGTCGGAAAATCGGATGGCTTCGTCTGAAAGGCGGGCCTTAGCGGCGATGGCTAAGACGCATGCGTCTAGGACGTCGTCTTTTGCGACGCCTTTGGCTCCGGCGATCGCGCGGGCTTGATCGCAGAGGCGCTCGCCGTTGCGTAGCCCGTTTTCTTGGAGCAAGCGAAGCCGTTCTGCGAAACCAAGCGCGGTTTTTTTCGGATGGTCGCAGGGCGCGCCTTTATTCAGCCTGGAGAAGGCGACTTCCGGGTGTCCCTCGCTGAGCCGCGTTTGGTCATGCTTTGAGATGGCGGCGTCGACCTCACGGATCTTATCGAGGATGAACCAGGTTTGTTTTGGCAGACCGGCGCCGCGCGCTTTGCCGAATGCGTTCGCCTCTTCGTAGGTGCGCGCGTCGAGCATGCCGCGCAGCGGCGTTGGGAAAACGGAGCTGTGCCGCTTCGGGCTCAGCGCTTTGCGCGCTAATGATTCGCAACCTCTTCGACCCTCATCAACCAAGCCGATTGGTATATCGACCATAATTGACACAGCTAACCGCCCCGGCCCATCGAACAGTGTTTGAAAGGATGGCCAAACCGATACGCTCGCAGCGCCGCCCTTTAGGGGCCGGCGCACACAAACCCAGCCGGCGCGGCATCCATCGACGCCCAAGACGAAGGGGGACGAGGCCTTTCCCCCGTTAGTTGCTGGCATGGGCGTTGCTCTTTTTCGCTGTGATCGTGATGCATCGCGCTTCGACATGCTGAACGAAACGGAAAATGCGTCTTTTCGCTGAGGGGCGCTTGCGATAAGGATACTGTGGGTGATGCATCGGAATGCTGTAATGAAGACGGAAAGTGGGGCCGTCAATTTCGTTAAGTCGGAGCTTTTTGCGCGAACCTTCAGCGAGGGGATGACCCTCGTAGAAGAGACGGCGAACTATCTCGACGGGGACGGCCGGATAACATCGAAGGCGCTGCCGCGTGACGCAGCGCTCGGCTATGCCGCGTCGTCGATGCGGTTAACCACACAGCTTATGCAAATCGCCTCTTGGCTCCTCGTGATGCGGGCGTTGCGCGAAGGCGAGATGTCGATCACTGAGGCCTGCGATGAGAAGTACAGGGTACGCTCTAAGATCGAACCGGTCTCGGAAAGCTTAAACGCCGACGCGCCGCAGGAGTTATCCGCACTGATCTCTAGAGCGCTCGCGCTTCACCAACGTATTGCGCGGTTAGACCTGGAACTGTTCAACGGTGAACAGGTTCAAGCGCCCACCTTAGACGCACATGCGCAGCAGGAAGCTTTGCTTCAGGCGTTCGGACAAAACTAACGCTTAAAACGGCTGATCGTGACCTACGCGATGAACCGCGTCGATCGCGCGGGTGCCTACCAGGTTTTGAAAAACCCAAGCTCAGTGGAAAGACGCGCGCCTACTTTTTCAGGCCGAAAGCGCCGAACTTCTTATTGAATTGCGAGACGCGTCCGCGCTCTAGGACCTGTTGTGGGCCGCCTGTCCAAGCCGGGTGGCTCGCCGGATCGATGTCCAGGTTTAAAACGGCGCCAGGCTCGCCGTAGGTCGAGCGTGTTTCAAACGACGATCCGTCGGTCATCACGACTTTGATTGTGTGATACTCGGGATGAATATCTTTTTTCATTTCGCGGCGCCTTGTGGTCGGATCGGAGAGGTTGTTTTCGCAGAGCAAATCCCCGCGAAGCGGCTGAATAGGCAAAGCGCGGCGACGACGCAACCGTTTATTCGCGCAAATTCTCATTCGCCGCTTGGCGCGGTGCAATAATATGACTTAGGCTCGTCATGCGCGAAGGCAGGGTGAGGCGAGTAACGTATGGCGCGAATAATGGCTTGGGGCTGCGCGATAGTCGTGATCGCAGCCAGCGTTGCCGCATTTATCTCCGAACGACTCGATACGCTTAACTTTTTCGATGATGTCCAGGCTAGTTTTAGCGATGCTTGCACACCGGTGCGCGGGGCCATCGCGCCGGGCGTTATTCATATCGACCGGCTAACGCGGCGCGCGTTCATCGGAGCTTTGGAGCAGGGCAAATCCCGCCGCGGCGTCATCTACTCGGCGAGCCTGGATGACCCGCTCGATGCGGCTGGGTGGCAGGATCAAACAGGTGGCGCGCCTGTGCGTTTTTCACCGCGGGCGATCGATCTTTTCAGGTCGAGAGACGCGGCGGCGCGGGCAGATGAGCCGACAGGCGGTGTTTTGTTTGTTGCGAACATCGCGGCGAAAACAATCGACGCGTTTACGGTCAACGGCGCGAGCGCGCTTGAATACCGGGAAAGCTATGTTGAACGGCGGTTGACGGCGCCGGTGGGGGTCGCAGCCGTTGGTGGAAACGCGTTCTATGCGGTGGTTGATCCGGGCGCTGCGAACGGCGCGTGGAGCCATAATATCGTCGCACCAAGATCGACCGGCTTTGTTCTGCATTTCAACGGCGTCGCTTGGCGGGAAGCCGCCCGCGGATTAAAGCGGCCCTCAGGCATTGCGTTGAGTGAAGACGGCGCACAAGTATTCGTTGCCGAAGCGGGCCTTCGTGCAATCCGCATCTTTGACCGGTCTCTTGAAACCGGGAATTTAACGCTTCAATCGGTCGTTGACCTCGACGCGGAGCCATTTTCTATCAAGCGGGCAGGGGCGGATGAATTTTGGATTGCGGCTTGGCCAAAGCCGCTTGCCGTGTCAGCTTTAGAAGGCGATCGCGCCGACGTCGCGCCGTCTGCGATTTACGTTTTAAAGCTGAACACTGAAGGCGTCTTTGAAGCGACGCCCGTATTGGCCGATACCGGGGCGGCGCTTTCCGGCGCCACAGCCACTGCCCGCCTAGGCGATCGGTTGTTAATCGGCGCGCCCTTCGCCGACAAGTACCTCACCTGCCGCGTTCCGACCTAAGTCCGAGCCTAAGCGACGCGGGGCTGCTAAACGACCGCGCATTCGCCGTCGACCCCCGCATTCGCCGTCGACGGAGGCGTCGTTGTGTGGCAATCCACGCCCATGAACGTCATGGACTATCACTCGACACGCGGCCAAGCGCCGGCCGTTGGCTTTGAAGAGGCGCTTTTGCGCGGGCTTGCCCCGGACGGTGGGCTTTACGTGCCAGAGCATTGGCCGACAATTTCGTCGTCAACGCTCGCAGGCTTTCGCGGCGCGACTTTCGCTGAGGTTGCAGCACGCTTGCTCGCGCCCTACGCCGCCGGCGCTTTTGATTACAAGGCGCTGCATGGGCTCGCTGAGAAAGCCTATGGGAGCTTCGACCACAAAGCTGTGGCTCCGCTCGTGCGCCTGGGCGCAAAAGACTTCATCATGGAGCTGCACCACGGGCCTACGCTCGCCTTCAAAGATGTGGCCATGCAGTTCCTAGGCAGATTATTCGATGCGGTGCTCGAACGGCGCGACCGGCGGGTTTCGATCATCGGCGCGACGTCTGGCGATACGGGTGCGGCGGCGATCGAAGCCTTTCGGGGCCAGGACCGCGTTGACGTTTTCATCCTTCACCCAAAGGGTCGCGTTTCTGAAGTTCAACGCCGGATCATGACCAGCGTCCAAGACGAGAATATCCACAACATTGCGATCGAAGGGTCTTTTGACGACTGCCAACGCATCGTCAAAGCAATGTTCCGTGATCAGAAATTTTCAGAAAGCGTCGGTCTCGGCGGCGTAAATTCAATCAATTGGGTCCGGCTTGCCGTCCAAATCGTTTATTATTTCACGGCGATTGCTGATTACGCGGCGGACGGAGAAAGGTTATCGTTCGTTGTTCCGACGGGGAACTTTGGCGACATATTTGCGGGCTATGCCGCCAAGCGGATGGGCGCGCCCATGAACACACTATGCGTCGCCGTGAACGATAACGACATTCTAGCCCGCGCGATTAACACCGGTGAATACCAGCCGCGTGGCGTCAGAATAACGTCGTCGCCGTCAATGGATATCCAAGTCGCCAGCAACTTTGAACGCCTGATATATGAGGCGGGCGGACGGAACGCCGAAGACACGCGCGCTTTCATAGCAGCTGTCGACACGCCCACTGGCGCGCGCATGAACCCCCATACGCTCGCTGAGATAAGACGAGATTTTTCTGCCGAGACAGCAGACGAACATGAAACGGCGGAGGCGATCGCTGCACATCTGGCGGCAACTGATGCGCTCATTGATCCGCATACGGCTGTTGGCGTTGTGGCGCTTGAGAAGGCGCGGTTGCGCGGCGAAATTCCAGGACCCGCCGTTGTCCTATCAACAGCGCATCCGGCAAAGTTCCCGAAAGCGGTTAAAGATGCATGCGGGCGCGAGCCGGCGCTGCCGAACCGTTTCAGCGACCTCTATGATCGCCCGGAAAAACTGCTCGACGCCGCAAATGAGGTTGAGGCCATCAAAGCGATCGTGAGAGACCGAACGCGTGTCGGCGGTTAGACGATGCCCGATAGTCACCCCCAACTGACGACGCTTTCTAATGGCGTTCGACTGTTCGTTGAGCCATTGCCGCACCTGCGGTCAGTGGCGATGGGCGTTTGGGTTGCCGCTGGCGCGCTTGACGAACGTCCAGAAGAAAATGGCGCGGCGCATTTGCTTGAGCATATGGCGTTCAAGGGAACCGCGAGGCGTTCAGCCAAAGCGATTGCCGAAGAAATTGAAGCGATTGGCGGCCATATAAATGCGGCGACGAGTTATCCGTACACAGGATATTACGCTAGATTTCTGGCGGGCGATGAAGCCCGCGTCATGGATGTCTTGAGCGATATCATCCTTAATGCAGCGCTTAATCCCGATGAATTATCCCGAGAACAAGAGGTCGTCATCCAAGAGATTGGCGAAGCCGCCGATACGCCTGACGACGTCCTTTACGAGCACCTTCAAAGCCTAACTTATACGGATCAATCGCTCGGTCGCCCAATCTTGGGAACGCCCGAGACAGTGCGCAATCAATCGCAGGCGTCGCTGCGTGCGTTCATAGCGCGCCATTACACGCCCAAAAATACGGTGATCGCGGTATCCGGGTGCGTTGACCCGGGGCTGATCATCGATTTGGCCGAGCACGCGTTTGGCGCCATGCCAACGGCGCCAAATGGCGTTTCCGCCGATAGCTCAGCATCCGCCCGGAAATCGGTGCTGACGTTTGGTCGTCGCCATGACGATCGGCCGTTGGAACAGACCCATATTGCGGTCGCGTTGCCAGGCGCCGGCGTTCGTGATCCTTCATACTACGGAACGAGGCTCTTGGCCGAAGTCCTCGGTGGCGGGATGTCGTCGCGCTTATTCCAGGAAGTGCGCGAAGAGCGCGGCTATGCATATTCCGTATACGCCTATGCCGACGCCTATGATGATATCGGCACGTTAGGGTTTTACCTCGGCGTTGATGAGAAGGATGCGGCCGATGCGCTGCGGCTTTCCTTGGCGCAACTAGAAGCGCTTGCAACGGAAACGACGGCCTCTGAGCTTGAGCGCGCGCGGGCGATGTTGCGCTCGTCGCTTTTGATGGGCCTTGAAAGCCCAATGGTGCGGATCGAGCGCGCAGCTGTGCAAACGCTGACGTTTGGCGCACCCGTTCCGATCGAAAAAAGTCTTGATGAGCTTGCTGCGGTTTCTTGTGAGGATGTCAAAGACACCGCCGCGCGTGTATTGGCTGCCGGCGCCCGTTCGCTTGCGGTAGTTGGTCCCGCTTCTTTTGATCGGCTTTCTGATATTCTCACCCCATGAGAGATCAGCGATGGCGCTAATTGATTTTCCGATCTTCAACGCCGCCCCGCGGTTGTCTTCAGGGCGCGTCACATTGAGGCTTGGGTGCGCTGACGACTATGACGCGTGGCGTCGGTTACGGGATAATAGTCGGGAACACCTGATTCGTTGGGAGCCCGACTGGACCGATGAGGAAGCCTCTTTGACGTCTTATCGCGCGTTGGTCCGCGGCTATGCGCGCGCGGCAAGGCGTGGGGTGGCGGCGCCGTATTTTGTTTTCCGGCGCAATACGGCGGACCTGATTGGCGGGGTGAATTTAATCAACATTTCTCGCGGCGCCGCCCAAAGCGCAACGCTCGGTTACTGGCTTGGCGCGAAGTTCACCGGGCACGGGTACGCCAGCGAGGCCGTAGGCGCTGTTCTTGAACATGGCTTTGAAACGTTGCGCCTTCACCGCATCGAAGCGGCTTGCCAACCCGGCAACAGCGCATCGGCGCGTTTACTTGAAGGGTTGGGGTTTCGGCGCGAGGGCCTTGCAGAACGCTACTTGCGCATCAATGGGCGTTGGCGAGATCATATCATTTACGCCAAAACCGCGTGCGAACACTCTGAAAATCCCCATAGGCGATAAGTCGTTAGCGCATTACGTTGCGGCGGCGCCTTAGTACTCGATCGATGCGGGACGGTCGGGCTTTTTGTTGCGCTCGTGGTTGCGCTTCAATGTAGCCCGCAAAAATCTTCGATGAGGCCGCGCCTTACGAAAAGTAAAACGTATTGGCCACTTTCTTGCTCGCTTTTTCACTGTGCGCGCATGGCGCATCACGCCAATTTACGGCATATGTGTTGGGGGTTCGCGCTTTAGCGCGCGCCAATGGGTGTGGTTCTGTCGCCAGTTTGGGGAGCTCGTGAGAGCACTGCGCGATATGGCGCGACATGGGGGCGGCAGAAAGCAGCGGCGCTGCGCGTGGGTATTAGGTGGACTGAAATATGGGTCTCGAGGCGACAATTGGTCTGGTGGTAGCGCTTTCAGAAGGCGTAGACGCCAGTCGCTCGGCGGACCTTGTGCGTGGCGCAATCGGCGGCGCGTTTGTCATTGGCGTGTCGTTTTTGACGGGGGTCGCGGTATTCCAACGTCGATTGGCCCCGGTATCAGCGCTCGTTATGGTGATTGCGGCGGCGCTCTTAGAATTCGCCTGGATTAAACTATTTTCGCCGCCAAGCGCCGCGATGATGACGTTTCTGCAAGGGCTGTTCGGCGCGAGCGTTTTGTTCTTTTTAGCGTCGTCAATTCAATTGGCGAAACGCAGCGCCATCGTTGGTGGGCTGATGGTTGCCGGCGCCTTGTGCATGTTGGGCCTTGGCGCTTTCGCCATCGCCATGAATTTCGATGCGGCGACGCCCGTTCGTTATAGCCTTTATGGCGTTGCAGCTTTTTCGGGAATCTTGGTGTTGAGCCAAGCCATCAGCGGCGACCCTGCAGCGCGTATGTTGCTGCCGGGCGTCGCCATTATGGCGGTCGCGCCATTTGCGGGTCGGCTCGGCGGCCCCGAGGCGGCGATCATTACGCCACACGCCTTGTTTACCTTCGGCGTGCTCGCGACAAGTCTGATAACATTGGTGGACGGACGGCGGACAATCGCGCGGGCGCCGACAGTGGTCACGGGCGGCTATGCTGACTTGCGGGACGCGCCGAGCTACACGCCGCGTTCAAGCGATGACGGCGATTACGCCTCAATAGCCGCGGGCGGCGGTGATGCATCCGAATACCTCTCCCCAGGTGCTGACGGCGAGCGCACGAACGCCGCACAGGGCGAGGCGTCGCTCGTCAGCAATAATCAGCTCGCGGAAGTTCTCGATTATTCCGGTGTTTCGGTTTGGGACTGGAGCCCGCGGCGGTCGCAAGAGACCACATCCTTTGGCTCATTGCTTGGGCTCGGACCGATGGATGACCTGTCGCCGGCGACATTTAGCCGACTTCTCAAGGAGCCGGATGCGCTGCGTTTTGATCAAATCGTGGCGACCGCAACCAGCGACGGTCCGTTTGATCTCTCGGTGTCCTTAAAAACGGGCGACCGTTTGCGCCTGCGCGGTGCGCGCGCCGTTGACGATGGCGGCGTCCTTGAGCGTGTCGTTATGTTCGTTGAACGCGTCGGCGCCGCTGACCAGGCGAAGACGCCGACAATAGTCTCGCTTGATGCTGGAAATGCAGCGGAAGCTGCAGCGGCCGGCGGCGTTGTTGCGGCGGCGATTGGCA
Source organism: Pseudomonadota bacterium (assembly GCA_039197915.1). Taxonomy (GTDB): domain Bacteria; phylum Pseudomonadota; class Alphaproteobacteria; order Caulobacterales; family Parvularculaceae; genus JAJFFW01. Next base: position 9,885 of record JBCCTV010000041.1, read on the forward strand.
AAGCGATGGCGTCACGCCACGAACCTGGTGTTGGGACTTCTGAGGGTTTGCAAGCGAATGGCGTCCATGACGGCGGCGATGCCTCGCAGTCGAAATCCGGGTTGCAGCTCGCGAAAGCGCTGAAGGATGGCCGCGTTCGTGCAGCTTTTCAGCCAATCGTGAGTTTGGAAGACGAGAAAGTCCGCGGGTACGAAGCCCTTGCGCGCATATCGACTGGAAATGATGACCTGGATGATTGGACGACGGAAGAGCTCGTAAACGTCGCCCAACGCCAGGGCTGCGGGTTTCTCCTGGCGGAGACAATGCTGAAGGCGTCAGCAAGCTTCCTGGAAGAAAAGCTCGAGGAACCGGATGCTGTCGACGGTCTTTTTGTGGCGTTCAACGCGTCGATCGGCCAATTGCAGTCAGAGGGATTTGTTGACGCTGTCGCGGAAGAAATAGAACGCCGTGATTTGCCGAAAAATTCTTTAGTGCTGGAGCTGACGGAAGCGGACGCCGTACGCGATGACGCATTTGCGCGCGAGACATTCGCCGCCCTGAAGCGCGCAGGGGCCGCGTTGGCGTTCGATGATTTTGGCGCTGGTTTTTCATCCCTCAGTAACCTGCATAAGTTCTCGTTCGATTATTTGAAAGTTGATAAATCCTTCGTGGAGGAACTAACCGACCCGAAGAGCGATGCGCATAAGATTGTCTCGGCGCTAGCGGGGCTCGGTGATAATCTCGGCATGGGCGTCATCGCCGAGGGTGTCTCGTCGAAAACCCTCGCGGACGCCGCAAAGGAGAGCGGGTGTAGCCTCGCCCAAGGGTACTTGTTTGGTGAGCCAACAATCTACGATTTGAACGCATCGATTGAAGAAGGCGGGTCGCCGTCCGCTTTATCCGAGAAGCTTTCCGATATGCAGTCCGAAGCAAAATCTCGATCGGCTTATGCGAATGGTGCGCACAACAAACCTAAGCAGACCGCCAGGCAGTCCGTCTCCGACGAGAAGGAATATGCGGACGCTCAGGACAGCGTTTTCAAAAGTGACGAGCTACGCTGACTAACTCGGCGGCGCTCTGCTGGCTATCTGAGTTTCAAGGTTTCTCGGATTGCTAAGTACGCTATTCCAAGTCGAAGTATCCGATGACAGTGAATAGCCAGCAATAAGCGATTGATACCCCAAGCACCCATATTATCGTAGGCGAAGGGTTTGTGAGTGTATCCATCGATTCGAAAAACATATATTCGTTATATGGCCCGGGCGACACGCCGACGATCAAAGCAAAAAAAGCAATGTGAGCGCCAACGCCCAGCATGGCTGACAACAACAGCGCGACAGCAAAGCTTAGAACGCCTTTTTTTCGTCTGTATCGATAGCCTATGCCGTAAGCCCAATCATTGAATGACACAAAAATAACTAACACAACCCAGCCAACGATTATCTCGGCGTAATCCATCCATTCAAGTACTGCGGCGTTGCTTTGATCGAATTTGTATAGCCATACTAAAAAAGCGCCGATGATCACGGTTGAGCCTATCAACGCTCGCCATGTCGATTTTGACAAATTCAGCATTACTGATTGCTCGCAGCTTACCGACCATCAGGTCTATAGAGGTTTTTCTTGTTTTTTGCGACTATTGCGAACACACAATTGTCGATGTCCAAAGGACATGTGCACCATTGTTGCGCCTAGACTGACTTGGGGCGTTTTTTGGCGCCGTTCTCGACTTGGTTGCTCCAGAATTTGAGCGCCACAACATGGTATCAGCCTAGACAACTTCGCGATGTATGGAGCGCAATGACGCTTGCGGAGCGAATATCGGGATAGTTGTCAAGCCAGCCCCTTGCGGGGGCGTTCCCAAAATCCGTGAAGATTCTGAATTTACAAAATCAACCGATATCCTATGCGGTCGCCGCTTTCTGCCGCTACTCAAACTAAAGGCCGTTCTTAAAGATCGTTGCGAGGTGTGCGATAAGCTTTAGCGCCACCGCGAAGAGCGCCTTTTGCATGCGGATCGTTTTGCTTGCTTAGGGCCCCGAGTGCCGAGCGGATAAGCGAATTGAAATTCCGCTTAAAGACGTGCACAGTTAAATCTAAGGCGTTCAGCGCAGCGGGCAACGAACCGTTTGCTTCTTTCGCACGGCGATTTTGCCCCCGAGCTCGCTCCTCGGCACCGGTCGACGGGGACGTGCTAAATAGATTCCCCGCAGGGGCATTCGATTAGGATTGGCGCCCGTAGCAGTGTTCATCATAAGTCTCTATACGGCGGGAATTTGAGTAACGGGGACTTTGGGTAACATTGTCCGCTTCCCGAATATATTGCATGGCTAACTTCGCGTTTTAATTCAGCGGTGCGTCTGACGGGCGGGCGGTCGCCCATTCTGGCGATAGCATCGCGCCGGTTACGCCAAGCCGCTCCAGGGCGTTCTTCCAAATATCGTCATCGCTGAAAACGAGGTCGCGGTCGGCGTCGACGTGGGCCCAAGCGTTGCTAGCAATCTCGTCTTCAAGTTGGCCAGGGGCCCAGCCTGCGTGGCCGAGGGTCAGAAAATAGGAGCGCGGCGTCGCGCCGCCGGACGCGATATCCGATAAGATATCGCGCGTGCCCGTAACGCCAATTTCATCGTTCACAACGAGTGTATTGGCGCTTTGATAGTCAAGGCTGTGGATAACGAGACCCCGGTCTTGTTGCACCGGTCCGCCATAGTGCACAGGCTGCGCCGCGATGTGCTCCGGCGCCTCAAGCGATAGCTGATCGAGCAACTCCCCAAAGCCCGCGCCGTCTAGCGTCTTATTGATGATGACGCCCATCGCATGATCAGCCGCGTGACTGCACATCAAGACGACCGAGCGATCAAAGCGCTGATCGCCCATATTCGGCATCGCGATTAATAGCTGTCCGGTGAGGTGATTGGTTTTTGATGACGCGTCGCCCATTCGCTCAGCCTAAGTCGACCGGCCCATTGAAACAACCCAACCTTCGCAATAGAGATAGCAACTTGAACATGATGATTGGCGGAAAGCGTGTGTACACGCCTATGCCAAATCGCACATTTGCTCTATCGAATTTTGCGACGCCGCGGGGCAGAAAGCCCGGGGCGCTGAACACAGGGAAGGACCAGTACTATGACGATTTCTGTAGGTGAAAAGATACCAAGCGTTTCGGTCATGATGGCGACGTCGAACGGTCCGGAGAAAGCTGATACCGCTGAGATTTTGGCGGGGGCGAAAGTCGCTCTTTTCTCAGTCCCGGGAGCATTTACACCAACCTGCTCCGCACAGCACCTGCCAGGTTATGTTGAGCACGCAGACGCCTTTAAAGCGAAGGGCGTTGAAAAAATCGTCTGTATGTCCGTAAACGATGCATTCGTGATGGGCGCTTGGGGAGAGGCGCATGGCGCCAGCAGTAAAGTTCACATGCTGGCAGACGGCAATGGCGACTTTGCGCGGGCGCTTGGCCTGACAATGGATGGCGCCGCCTTCGGCATGGGCGAGCGCTCACAGCGTTTTTCTATGGTGATAGAAAACGGTGAAGTCGCGCATCTTTTCATCGAAGAGCCTGGCGCTTTTGAAGTGTCGAGCGCGGAACATATGCTGTCTAAACTGTAGCCTAGGGCATCGGGCGATTAGCGCGGATCAACCCGATGCTCTAAATTCTTTGTTTTGAGCGCCTGCCACGATCTTCCCGTGATTAAGTGTGAGCGTCAGGCGCTCGAGCGCGGCTGTCGGTCACGCTGACGCAGACTCGGCGCAGTCTTTGTGGCGTGCCAGCCAGATTTTATTGGCGTTATCTCGCAAGCAATTTAAATCGCAGAGATCCCGCGGCGAGCAAGCTCGTCGGCTTTTTCGTTGCCGGGGTCGCCCGCGTGGCCTTTGACCCATTTCCAGTCAATTTCGCGACCGGTGGTCGCCTCATCGAGTGCGCGCCATAGGTCTTGGTTCTTGACCGGTTTTTTCGACGCGGTTTTCCAGCCATTGCGCTTCCAGCCTGTGATCCATTCGGTAACGCCGTTCTTGACGTATGTTGAATCCGTATAAAGCGTAATGGCTTTCTCGGCTTCTGTTGCTCGCAGCGCCTCAATTGCAGCCATGAGCTCCATGCGGTTGTTGGTGGTTTCGGGCTCACCGCCAAAAAGCTCCTCGGTTGCCTCGCCATTTATAATATAAACGCCCCAACCGCCCGGCCCAGGGTTTCCGGAGCATGCGCCATCCGTATAAATTTCAGTCATTCATCGCCTTTCGGAAAATTTTATTTGTAAGCGGAGTATATCTCTCAGGAAAACAGCTGTCCGCTGTCAATGGCGCCTGGTGAACGCATGACTTCTAAAATCTGGGCGTAAGGCGCCGGGTCTTTCACATTGACTGACGCGCCGTCCACTTGGTTAAGCCAGTCGTAAAGGCGAGTCAGAAGAATTCTCATCGCCGCCCCTCGCATTAATACGGGAATGGCTGCGCGTTCTGCATCCGACAAGGGTCGAACCTCTTCATAGGCTTTTAAAAGCGCTTGGGCGCGGGCCAGATCGAAATTGCCTTCTCCGCTCCATGGGTTTAAGGCGAGGGCGATATCATAGACAAAGAAATCTGTGCACGAAAAATAAAAATCAATAACACCCGAAAGCGTATTCCCTTGGAAGAATACATTATCCGGGTAGAGATCTAAGTGCACGGCGCCGCGCGCTAGGTCCTGCGGCCAGGCGTGTTCAATCCTTGGCAGCTCTTCTTTGATGAGTTGCGCAAGCCCCGGAGAGAATGTGTTCGCGTCCTCCCCACATTTTTCGGCGAGCGCTCGCCAGCCAGATATTGAAAGTTTGTTATCTCTCGTTTGATCAAAGCTTCCCGCTGCCAGATGCATTTTAGCGAGCGTTCGCCCGAATGATGCACATTGCTCCGTGTTCGGGATATCAACCGCGCGACCTTCTACAAAAGTCACGTGGATTGCGGGCCGGCCCCAAAGCGACTGCAAGATTTGACCGCCCTTGTTTTCGATCGGGGAGGGCGCACGAATGCCAGCGCCGGCGATGTGCTCCATGAAGGCGACAAAAAACGGAAGATCAGCCGGGTCGGTGCGTTTTTCAAAAAGGGTGAGGATGTATCGACCGACGTCGGTCTCGACGATGTAATTTGTATTCTCGACGCCTTGGACAACGCCGCGAAAATCTTGCAGCGCGCCCACATCATAATCATCAAGAAAAGCGACCAAGGCGTCGCGCGGTACATGCGTGTAAACGGCCAAAAAAAGATCGCCCCAAATGCGCCGTCCATCGGCGATAATTCTTATTGCAGTCCAGGAAGCTTAAATGTCACGTCTTCGCGGACGGTTTCAATTGTTTCGACATCCAGCGAAAATTGCCCAGCCAGTCGCGTCAGTAGCTTCTCGACCAATTCCTCAGGCGAGGAGGCGCCAGCCGTCACGCCGATCGTGTGGTCACCCGAAAAGGCCATGAGGTCAATCTCCTCCGGGTCCCCGATGAGGATCGCGCGCCGCGCGCCGCTGACTTCAGCGACTTCAACCAAGCGTTTTGAATTGGAGGAGGTTTCGTCGCCAATCACGCAGAACGTATCCGCCGAGGGCGCGATGGCTTTTACGGCGTTTTGCCGATTCGACGTGGCGTAACAAATATCCTCTCGGCTGGGCGCTACGATGTCCGGGAACCGCGCTCTCAAAGCGTTGATGATGGCGCGCGTGTCGTCCACCGACAGCGTTGTCTGGGTGACATAGGCGAGGGGTTGGTCGGGCAGGCTAAGGGCTGCGGCTTCAGTAAGTGTCTCAATTAGAGTGAAGTTCTCCGGCGCGGCCTGCCCCATGACGCCAGTGACTTCAGCGTGGCCTTTGTGGCCGATAACGACCACGTGGTAGCCGTTCGCGATGAACCGCTTAACTTGCGTGTGAACCTTCAGGACGAGCGGGCAGGCGGCGTCGATGAGTTTAATTCCGAGGGACTTTGCGTCCTCGTGTGCGCTCTTCGGCGATCCATGGGCTGAGAAGACAAGCGGTCGATCGCATGGCGCTTCCGAAACCTGTTCTATGAAGACAGCGCCCATCGCTTCAAGGCGGGTCACAACGTGGGGATTGTGGACGATTTGGTGGCGCACGAAGACCGGAGGCCCGTAAGCGCTCAAGGCAGCTTCCACAGTTTCGATTGCCCGGGAAACGCCAGCGCAGAAACCGCGCGGCGCGGCTAGCAAAACCCTGAGGGGCGGTTTTGCCTCGATCATTTATGTCTCCCGCGGGTCATCAATGCGGTCGCCGACTTTCTAAACAGCGCCAAGTTGCCAAGGCCTGTGATCCGCCTGCGCAGCTTCCCTCCACGCAGCGTCCGATGATTTGCACTCGGTTGCGACCCGTCGGCGCCCATTGCTTGCAGGCGTGACTGCGGTTACCACCAATTTCTACTTACTGACACTAAGCGGCGCGACTCGCAGCGTTTGTGAAGAGCGCCAGCCGCAACGCAGATATAAGAGCGATCGCTGATGAACAAACCGTATGCGACAGCGTTTTTCGCCGCCGCGACAATAGCGGCAGCCGGCTGTGCGTCCAATGCAGAAGTTCGTGCGTCGCGCTCGAGAAACCCCGCGCCTTGTCCTGCTGCGATCGTCTTGGCTGACGCATCACGGATGCTTGATTTTAACAGTGAGACGCCATCGCTAGAGACGGTCGCCTATACAGCGGAAATCGAAGGCGTGACGCTGGGCTGCCGTTACTTTGCCGACAAGCCGGTCATTGCGAGCGTGGAAATCGATCTAGCCTTTGGGCGGGGCCCGCGCGGCGGCGAACGCGAGCGGACCTTTGATTACTTCGTCGCTGTTACGCGTAAAAATCGCGAGGTTATTGAGAAAGCCGTCTTTACAGAGAAGGTCGCGTTTGACCGTACGCAACTTGTTAAGCGCAAGACCGTGAAAATCGATGAGATAGTGATCCCGAGACGGAACGAAAATATTTCGGGCGCGAACTTTGAAGTCATTGTCGGGCTGGCGCTGACGAAAGAGCAGCTCCTGTTTAATCGGTCCGGCGTAAGCCTGAAATTTCCGGAGCTATAAGGCGTGTCGATCACGGCAATGCTGTCGGCGCTGGTGGGCGACGCCTTTACCGCGCGTGGTCTTGAAGCGAAGTATGGCGCCGTACGCACCGCGGACCGTCCAGACCTCGCACAATTCCAGTGCAACGGCGCACTTGCGGCCGCCAAAGCGACAAAACAAAACCCGAGAGATCTCGCAGGTCAGATTGCGGAGGAACTTTCCGCCAATGAAGAGACGTTCTCGTCCGTTTCCGTCGCTGGGCCAGGGTTTCTTAATCTGACGTTGAATGACGCGTTTCTCGCTCGCGAGATAAATCACCTGAGCGAGGACGACCGTCTTGGCGGATGGTCCAGACCGGAGCCTGCGAAACTTATCATCGACTATGGCGGGCCCAACGTTGCAAAGCCGCTGCATGTCGGGCATTTGCGGTCGGCGATTATCGGCGAGGCGCTGAAACGCCTCTGCCGTTTTGTGGGCGATGATGTTGTCGGCGACATTCACCTCGGCGACTGGGGGCTGCAAATGGGGCAGCTCATCACCGAATACCAGCGACGCTTTCCAGACGCGCCCTATTTCGACCCGAACGCGTCAGAGCCGTTTCCCGCGCCGGAGATTACGCTTGACGATTTGGAAGCGATGTACCCAGCCGCGGCGGCCGCTTGCAAGGAAGATCCGGCGCGTGCTGATGAAGCCCGCAAAGCGACAAAGGCCCTGCAAGATGGTTCGCCAGGATATCGCGCCCTATGGCGCGGCTTTGTCGACCTATCAATCGCGGCCATGCGCGAAAACTACGACGACTTAGGCGTGACGTTTGATTTGTGGAAGGGAGAGGCCGACGCTGACCCTTATATTTCTGAGATCGTTTCAGACTTTGAAGCGCGTGCGCTTTCTGAATTGTCCGACGGCGCAGTCATTGTTCGTGTC
>JBCCTV010000042.1:0-17767 GCA_039197915.1 Pseudomonadota bacterium
CTTTTCGATACGGTCAAGCTCTTCGTTAGTATAGTCTTTCTCCAAAGCGTTCCGTTTGGCAACTTCTTCCATTAATGCTGGATTGTATCTTCCACAGAGGACACGCGTTGATGCGTACCACTCAGCGGTAATTTTTGTTTCCGGATCATCATCTGCGACTACACGGTCGCCAACCGACCTTAGGCACTGACAGGTCGCGATTTCATATTTGTTTAATTCTCTGCTTACGTCTTTTTTTATACTATCAATACACAGACTATGTAGTTGGTCCACAACGGGCACTGATGTCTTTATCGCCTCTTCGTCTTCAGGCGGCGCGCAACCCAAGAGGATCGCGAAAACGCCAATCGCCGCGGTCGCGCCTCCAATTGGCGCACGCATTAGACCGCGTACAGTCTTCTCAAATGTTGATTTAGACAATCCGGACCCCTCAATTTCGCTAGTCGAAAGCCCATATTCGCCCGTCAATCATCTCCAATCCCGTTGACGTGTCAAATTGTGAGCGACGTCAGCCTTTCCGGGTAATGGCAGGTTCACGCGGCGACCGGTCAACCCATCCTCTACGCAATGCCACTCTGTCGAAAGGCGTGACCGTTAGACAACTTGCATCGGGGCTCCCGTCAAGAAGCATAGCCCATCGAGGCTGATCTCACGTCACGGCAATGCGGCTTCGCGAGCGCCAATGCCTATTAGCGGAGACTTAGCGGGTCGTCATGTTAGACCGCGCAGGCGTTACAATGCGTTGCATGAACAAGAGTCAGGGATTTTCTAGAAGACGACGGCGCCATGCGCTTCAATCCCGAGCGGGTCGATCCGCGATCCATAGCGAGACGGCGTAGAACAGGCCGGACGCTAAAGGCAGCGCGCCGAACTGGGCCATCGCTACATATGGACCGAAAAGCGTTCTGTATTCATCCGAGACGAAGACAAAAACTTCAATGGAAGCGCGAACAATCGTCAGCGCAAAGGCGAGCCCTAGCAAGAGGCGCGCAGCGCGTCGTCGTAAAAGAAGTAATATGCCGCCCAAGAGGCCTGGCAGATTAGGCACCGCTATGGAATAAAACCACCACGACGGAAGAGAGAATGTATAGGCTGCAGAGAAACTTTCTTCAATAATATAGGGTTACGCTTCTCGCGTTGACGGCGTGTCGAATGAAAGGATTGCAGTTATCGCGTAAACCGCGAATACAAACAGCCCAAAAAATATAGCGAGCGCCCACTTAAACACGATGCCCCCCCTTCGACCGTATCCCGTCCGTTGTATGCGCACTAAAGAAACGATCACACTTCGGACAAAGCATAACGCTATCGGGCAAGTTCGTCGAGGCGGGTAATTTTGTGGCCTAATATTTTCCTGAAGTCCCACGGGTATTAGGGCGAGGCCGGAGCCTAATCTTTTTCGCCACAATTTCTGCCCGAATTGGTCCTTAATTTCGTCCCATCTTATCGCTGTTCTTGGCGTACCGATCCTCTCGCCGCTAGACTCAAATGTCGAGGGGACGCAAAGCAGGAGGGAGAGAATGCACAGCAAAGAAATTACCCGTATACTTTGGTCGAAGCAAAGCAAGCTACTTGCGATTTTTGGGTTCGCCATCTTAGCGTTTGCAATGACGTCCGTTGCCCAGGCGAAAACCCAAAAGCTACCCGATGACATCAGTGCGTTACCCGACAAGCTGATCAAGTATGAGCATCTGAAAAACCAGCGGGCGTCGAATGGTCAACGCTACGACATCAAGGTTCAGTACGGGCGTGCGTCTAGAAAGAGCGGGGGCCGCAAGGGCCGCGAAGCCGTCCGAAAGATGATCGCGTTTACCCGCGTCCTCATCAGTAAAGCTGGCGAGAACGATTACCGTAAACCGTCGGCGGATCGACTATCGGAGCTTTTTCCGGGGTCGTTCGTCTACACCAGCATCAATGGCTCCCAAGCCCGGCGCAACAACCAACCGGTTGTTAGCCTGATTGATCCGGACTCATGCGCGAAAAAGAAATGGCACAAATCGCGCCAGTTTACGACATTTGTGAAGATGCAGCTGATTATCTGTACAAAGAGGGGGTTCGATTCCGGCCACCGCGCCAAGATTGGCGATAAGATGCTCGTTGACACAAAACTCTAACGAGGTTGTTGGACGCGGCGTATAGCCAACAAAGCTCGACTATTCCGCTTAGGGCGACCGTCCGTTGAACGCAGCCGACCGCGCAAGAAAGAACTAAGTTACGCGCTTGTGCGGCGTCGCGCTATCAGGGGTGTTCGTCGAGGCAGGTGATCTTGCAGTCGCCGATCTGGCTGAGAACCCCGGTCAGTCAGGCCCGTGGATCGACGTCGATAAACTTGGTAGTTTCGATCAGGGGAAAGCCGTTTGAGATATCGCCAAGGACTAGTCAGCATACATCGCGAAAACGAAGGGGCCAGCGAACGCTAAATAGCATTGGTTAAAGGCTCTTTTTGTATACAAGGATGCGAGTGAAATTGCCGCGCGCCACCAGAACGCCAATCGTTTATCGAAGAATTAAAGCGTTCTGGTGGTTACTTACTCACTCCATCTTTACGCCGCCGCACGCACCGGAATGTGAACAAATCGCCTAGACCAACTCATCCGACCCGCGACCTGAGATAACGAAATAGACTCCACTTTCGGTGTCATTCGATTTGTTCGGATCCATCGGAGTGCAAACGGCGCAGCTCCTGTCAAGAAAAGCCAAATTGCGCCGGGCACGGGTATGACTTCAAGAGGCGGAGGCGTGTACCGATTATTGACTATTCGCGGCTCGTTAATCAAAACCGTGAAGCCTTCGGGTAGGTCAAACACCGGTCTGTCTGTGGCAAACGAGAAACTTCTTGTTGCGGACGATCGACTGAAGCCGCCTTTCCCGTCAAGCTGTCCACTCGCGCTGCTATTGAGGAAAAAACTGAAGCTAACACTATCTCCGTCCCTAACCATAATCGTTCCGGTCTTCAGGTCATCGCCTTGCAAACTAATGTTTTGGGACTCGCCAGGGTTTACACGCGCTGAAATGATTTCTTCAGAAGATTCGGTGCCGCCGCCTTGAATCCTGCCGAGCGAATAGCCCAATCGCAAGCTAGACGAGATGACTTGCCCGGGGTTGAGAAATTGCTCTGTCTCAGGATCAAGCAAAATTTGGCTTGTTGCGCTGACGGCGCCGCTTGCACTTAAGTTGATAGAAAACGGCACAAGCTCGTTGGACGGAGCGTTCGACGTTGAGGCGATCTGCAGTTGATAAACCAAAGACGCTCCTGCTGAGGCCCCGCCACTCTGGAGCGTTGTGTCCTCATCGCCGCCTGTGTTTTCAATCGACGCACTCGTGCGCAATACGCCGCCGCCAGCTGATGCAAAGGCCGATGCCGTGCAGGGCGTGCGCCCTTCTTCAACGCCGCTGGCGGATGCCGTGCGAGACGTCGCATTTGCTGATAGAACATCGGTGTCAGAACGTTGTGTTCCGCCGCAACGAGCGCTCACAGAAACCGTCTGAAACGCCGAATTCAGCGTCGCTGCATGCGCAGGAGCGCCGATCAGGCTTAAAACAATAAAACAGCAGAAAACGCGCATAAAAAACCCCTTTGCCATCGGTGTGACGATCGTTGTGCGTGTGGACGAAGGGTGCAATGGCGCCAGGCCGCCGCTTTTGGGGGATTTCGGCACGAGTTCCACGCCGTAAGTCTTTTAGATGCGACAAACTCTACAGGAAGACTAATGCGTTCAGCGCACTCGCCTTATAGATTGCAGACGCTGTTGTTTTCGCCTTGAGCTTGCGCCTGGCGGAGGCCGTGAGTTTTCCAAATGCGCGTATACTGAGTTTCATCTCCTCAGCCGCCGCTGATGTTTCAAGACCCCGCGCAAGCGCCGACAAAGCGTCGCGCTCACGAATTGTCAGATCGGCCATCGCAGCGAGCGTCCCGCCTGTTATCGCGGCGCCATGGACAAGCATGCCCGCTGAACGAATTTCATCCGCATGGCGCTTTATTGGTGCAATACCGTCTTTGTCCCCAAGGGTAAGTGCAAACCCCGTGAAGCCGCCGCCGGACGGAAAGCCAAACGCCACTGCGGCCGCCACGTCATACGCGCGACAAGCGGTTGCGAAGGGCCGCGCATGTTCCGGCAGGGCGTTTTCTTCCGTAAACGTCATAGAGGCGATTTCACTGGGGGCGTTGAAAAGCGATAGCGCCATTGGTTGAGCCGCTAGGCCGCCCGCAGCGAAAAACGATTCTTGAAGCGCCGGGGGCGCCTCGAAGCAGTCCCAAACGTCATTCGCCAGGAAGCCCCGCACGGAAAGCGGCACAAAGGCATAGTAGATATGACGAACACCGTAGGGCGAAAGATAGTTTCTTAAGTGGCGGAGCTGCGCGTTGATGGTGCTGGCTGTCTGAAGTTGACCTGCAAGCTTTGAACGGTCGCCAACCTCCGCCTCCGGCGACAGAACCGGGTTCCAGCAGCCGAACGCAATTTCTTGTTCACTGGTGCGCCGCGACGCCATCATCGCGCACAACGACAACGTATCCGGCGCGCCCACCTTCTCACGCAACGCGGCGATGTGCTTTTCCGCAGTCGACGGGGCGATGCCGAGCTCAACCGCCAGGTCCGAGGGGTGAACGCCTGCGATCAGTAACGATGCGCATTGCGCCTGTCGGTCCGTCAACGTGTGCTTTGCAACAAACGCCGGGTCTAACGCAACTTGCCCTGCGCCGGTGCCGTGGAGGGTTTTGTTTTGATCTACGCGTAACACAGCCGGCGTTCCCTCGTCCGCAGCATCATACCCGGGTGGTCGACCAGCGACGTTCAAAGCGCCAATACTCGACGATCCATCGACACTTTTATTGCAAAAAAAATCGCCAAGTCTCAAAGGTCTGGCAGTCCATTAAGGGTGGGTTGAAATCGCCCGTTCAAGCGCGTGGAAGAATTCGTGGCCACATTCCCGGTCTCGCGCTCACGCTAAGCGGATCCAAATGAAAGCGATTACGAAACCAAGCCACCAATTGATGCAGCAACTGCCACCGCCCCGAAAGATGATGTCCGGCGTATACGCTTCGTAGGCGTACCAACACTCGAAACCCAACATGGTAAATAGACTAGCGTCGATCCATACGCGAATAACGGCGCACCAAGCGCAACGTCGCAACTAAAGGTGTACGGCACATATTGATACCGATCCATATCGCAGCGACGGTGATCAGCATCACGACATCGCCTGTCCTAAGAGGGTCTTCGTCGGAATCTTGAGTGACTTTTGTCTCGCCTCGAGAGCTTCGCAAAAGGTCGATGATCACCTGATCAGGAGTGATCCGTCAGTCGTGGTTTTAGCGGCTTGCATGGGGCTGGTTGTGGCCAGTTGTGGATCGAGGAACTTCCGATTAGGCGCGTTGCGAAGAAATGTGGGATGCGGCGTTCTCATACAGAACGAAGTGGTCATAAGAGGCTCAGGTATTCTTTAAAGCAGGAGCCGCCACATCTATCAAAGAGGTTGCTTTCAATGCTTTAGAGCTTGATCGGACATTGCAATTTTTTTGGGTGGAATTGCGCTCGGACATCGCCCCTGAAACGGTTTTATCTCCTAGCCTTCGCAGCGCAGACCTAAGGCGCGCGTTAGCCAGCGGCAACGGGGCGAAAGACTTTGTCATCGACGACGATGTAATCTTGCGCGAGATCCATCGCCTTGTCCCAAAGGCGCCCCGCAAGCATCATGTCGTTGACCAACGGATGATCCTGCGGCTCTTTTGTATTGCTGTCCGCGAAGTGCTTTCCGGTGACGCCCTGAATGCTCGGGTGCGCAGAGACATAGCAGTGTGTGGCCGCGCCTTGGGCGATGGTCCGCAACCACGGCTTCGCGAATAAAGAGATCATCTTTACGACAATGCTCTCAGTATCGCTTGCGAGGTTCGTTTTGATGACGCCCGGGTGAATCGAGTTCGCAGTAACGCCAGATCCGTCTAAGCGTTTTGCAAGTTCCTTGCTGAGAAGCATAACCGCGAGCTTTGAATGTCCGTATGCGTTAAGAGGCACATACCCCTCGCTAAAATCGAGGTCTTCAAACTGGATGCCCGTTTTCTTTGGCGCGGTCGCGTAGCCCTCGCTTGCAACGAGCGCAATGCGCGCGTTCTTCGCTGCTTTTATCTGTTCTAAAAGCTGATTAATCAGCACGAAATGCCCGAGGAAATTGACTGCGAATTGAATCTCTAGGGGTTCTTTATAATTATCGACAACCGTGTACGGAGGACACATAATACCAGCATTCGTCAACACGACATCGATTGCAGGGAACTGCGCTTTGATATCCTTCGCGCATGCAAGTATCGATTGCGGGTCCGCTAAATTGCATGCGAGCGGCGTCGTGTGTCCACCCGCTTCGGCGCAAGCCGCCGTTGCGGCCTCTAGCGTTCGGTCGAGCCCAATCACGTGTGCGCCGCGCTTTGCGAGCACGCGCATCGCCTCTTTGCCAAGCCCAGAAGCGACGCCTGTTATGAGGATCACTTTGCCTGCGAGGTCGACCCCGTCGGTGACGTCTTCAGCTGTGGATTTCCGCGTGAACCCGGAGGTGTTTGCTTGCTGCACGGCCATATCGGACTCCCTTATTCGATGTGTTATCGGCCATTCGACCGCTCGGTACTTGCGCCGATGCTTAGATCGCGATCCGCCTGAAGGCAACGTGTGTCATGCGGAATCAATCCTTGAAATTGGTAGTCCTATTATCGGACGCGCCTCGGTTTAATGGAGAGCCGGTTCCCTACGCAGCTATTCCCTAATAAGCAATCGGTGATTGATAACGGAGCGCTGAAGGTCGTCTGACGGGGTTTTAAAAGCCGTCGATATACTGAGCGATGTCCTTGGTCGCTTCGATGCATGACGCGAAACTCATTTGCCAAACGAGTTCCGCTTTCCTCGTCGTTAAGCAAGGTTTCGACGACCACGTTGTCGCAAGAGTTTCCTTTGCCGTAAATTGACGCAACCATGCCGGTCTGCGTGGGCACCGTTCGCTAATCGACAGACGAATTTAGATATCCGCGAACGCCGTAACCGCGCAAAGCCTGGGGCTTACGAGCCGGCAGGGGTTTGCCGGCTCGTAAGACGCCGTACCTTACATTCGCCGCGACAATGGCTCTGCAAATTCGATCACGTTTCCTTCTGGGTCTTGAATGAACCCAACGCGCCGTTCGTAAACAGTGCCTTCGAGAGGATAGGTTTCACCGGCAACGAAAGTCGGCACACCGAGCGCCTCGAGCGACGACAGCATGCCGTCAACGTCCACGACTTCGAAACAAAGATGGCCGTAGCCTGTGCGGCCAAAATGGTCCGGGAACGACGTCGCCGCCGGCAATCCGATGCCGCCTTGATCCGCCGCAACCAATTCAATCACCGCGTCGCCCAGGGAAAGATACGCAAGGCGTTTTCCGTCCAGGGGTTCGACGCGCCAAGCGACGTCGACTTCGAACCCTAATTTCGTCGTGTACCACTCAACCGCCGCGTCAAAGTCGGCGACGTTGATCGACATGTGGTCGAAGGAGATGCTCCGAGCTGTGTCGTTTGCGACGGGCTCCGAATAGGCCGGATGGGCGAAGCTGGCGAGAATGATGGAAGCGGCGGCGAAGGTTTGCTTTAGCATGAGAGGCCCCGTTGCTTGTTTTCCAGACGGCCGGTAGCCGTCGACGTCCGCAACCTGGCTCGAAAGGCGAATTTCTGGTAGCGCATCACCACGCACATCTGCTATGCACATTGCGCATGAAGTCAGCAGATCGGATCGACCTCCTCGAGACATTTGTCTGCGTCGTCGAAGAAGGGGCCTTAAGCCGGGCCGCCGGCCGCCTTGGCGTCAGTCAGCCGAGCGTTAGCCGCAGGATCCGCCAGCTAGAGGACCTTGTCGGCTCGAGGCTCCTGCACCGCACCACTCATTCTTTGAGCCTGACCGATGAGGGTCATCGACTGCTTGTCCTTGCCAAGCACCTTCTCGGATCTTGGGAGGCGGGACTAGACGAGCTTCGGGACACCGAACCCCAAGGATTGCTTCGCGTGGCAGCGCCAGTGGGCCTCGGCCAAAGTGTCTTGGTGGATGCAGCCGCGGAGTTCCTTGCGGAGAATAGAAAGGTCGAAATCGATTGGCGGTTGACCGACCACGATATCGACTTGATGTCGGGTGAGGCGGATATCTGGATACGGATAGGGGTGACGACTGACGATCGTTTTGTGTCCCGTCGTCTGGCGGTCGCCGAGCGCCTCCTCGTGGCGAGCCCGACGCTGGCGGCCCAAACACCAAAATGGTGGCGTCACCCGGTCATCGCCTTAACCCCGTTTTTCCGGGGCAGCGTTGAGCTGTTCGATCGGCATGGCGTATCACACCAACACAGCCCGAGAGTCGCGTTGCGTACGGACAATATCGAGGCTGCGCGACGTGCAGCACTCCGCGGTGTTGGGGCCGCGATACTTCCCACTTGGCTAATCAAGTCAGACTTGGCCGCAGGCGCCCTCGTCGACGCTGCACCGGGGTTAAAGGCCGCGAGCCTGGACGTTACGCTTGCTTACGCGCCGGAACGCGGTCGACCCATGCGGCTAACCCGGTTCGTTGATTACATAACGAACCAGCTATCAGCACTTGGATGATTGTCAATCCGTATACCACGCGAGACTAGAACGACTGGTCTGTAATCAAATTTCTCACTGCGTACTAGATGCAGTCGGACATCGCAAAGCAGTCCTTCTTAATTCGTGACAAGACGAAATCGATGAAGGCGCGAACGCGAAGCGGAAGGTTCTCCCGCGAGGGGTAACAGAGATAAAGGCTCTGCAGGTCGGCGGCGAATTGCGTCATGATGGGCTTTAAGAGCCCAGCGCGAACGTCATCGCCCGCGTAGTATCCGTCCATTTGGAAAACGCCGAGGCCCTCTCGTCCAGCGGCGAGGATCACTTCCGGATCGTTGAACATGAACGCGCCCTGGGTCGCCATGCGCTTTGGTTCGCCGTCGATGTTAAACGCCCATAGCCACTTTTCGCCGGACGACGGAAACCGGTACTGAATGCATTCGTGGTCGGACAGATCCTGCGGGTGCGTCGGCTCGCCGTGTTTCTCAAGATAGCTTGGCGCAGCGAGCGTATAGACGGGCAGCTTCGACAAGGGACGCGCGATCATCGTAGAATCGCTCGGCGCGCCGATCCTAAAGCCGAGGTCGACGGGGTCGTCGACAAGATCTCTCACGTTGTCGCTGGCGTCGATATCGATCTCGACCTTCGGGTGCGCTTCGTGAAACTCAGAAACCAGCGGAATAACGGTGCGATACGCGAGCCGCTTCGGCGCCGTGATCCTTAGGGGCCCGGAGACAAGTCCCCTCGCCTCATTGAAAAGATGGTCGATCTCATCAAGCTCGCGCAGCGGATCACGCGCCCTTTGGAAAAGCAGCGAGCCCTCGGCGGTGAGGCTCATCTTGCGCGTCGTACGGTTGAACAGCTTCACGCCGTAATCGTCTTCAAGGCGCTTCACGTTCTGGCCCACCGCCGCGGCGGAGATCCCCAGGACCCGCCCGGCGGCCGCGAAGCTGCCAAGTTCCGCCGCTCGCATGAATGAGCCGAGCGATGTGGATGCATGCCGCGACATTCAAAACCTCTTCTTTCGTCTCCTGCAATCTTTGCCAATCTAATCCTTCGTTCGGGCGAACGCTAGGTTGGCGGTCGAAAGGAGGCCGCCCCATGATCAAACTCGTTTACCTCATCAAGAAGCGGCAGGACCTCACGGACGCAGCGTTTGAGACCTATTGGCGTGAGAGCCATGCACGTCTCGTTGAAGAACTCGCGCCAACCCTGCGCGCGATGCGCTATGCGATGAGCCGCCGTCTCGACACGGTCTGTAACGCTTGCGTCTCAAATGCTCGTGATTTGGGCTCATCTGACTATGACGGCGTCATCGAAATCTGGTGGGACAGCCTTGAGGACTATGTCGCCGGCGCTGGATCCGCGGCCGGCATCGCTGCCGTCGACGCCCTTGTGGACGCTGAACGCAGGTTCGTCGATTTCGCCAATTCCGCGAGCTTCTTCTCTGAAGAAGAGATCATTTTTGATACGAACCAGCCGGACATATCGCCTCGGCGGAGCCGGATCACCTCTAATTCAAAATCTATGCTTTCGAATGTAAAAAGTACTACGGCTCTAATCGAGTGAATGTTTAGGCGCTAGGTTGGCGCTGTAACAACAGGGACGATGGCTCGTTAGCAGCCACGTTTCCAAGATCCCGCCAAGCCACGGTGATGCGGGACGCCTGAAATCGAAATTAAACCTGACGCGGAAGCAGACGATTCCGCGAACGCTGGAGCTTTGACCTATGACTAAGCAAACCCGACCAACCCGAAACCAATTTCGATCGTTCGCCCTAGCGGGCGCAGCCGCCGTGGTGCTTGCGGGCTTTGGCGCCACGCAACTAGCCGCCAAGACGGACAACTCGGAAGCTGCTGAAGAAATCACCGCACCCGAAAATGGCCCGACGGTCACCATCGCCCACCCGACCGTCAAAGAGATCGTAGAGTGGGACGAGTACACCGGCCGTTTCGAAGCAATCGACAATGTGGAAATCCGCGCCCGCGTATCTGGGTACCTGACGGAGATCGCCTTCACGCCGGGCGAGATCGTCGAGGCAGGCGATCTTCTCTTCCGCGTTGATCCGCGTCCATACGAAGCGGCGCTCGCCGCGGCCAAGGCGGACCTGGCGGGCGCAGACGCCTCGCTTCGCAACGCCCGCGCCGAATACCGCCGCGGCAAAAAGCTTCTTGCGAAAGAAGCGATCAGCCAGGAAGCGGTCGACAATCGCCTGCGGGCGCAACGGGTCGCCGAAGCTGACTGGGCGGCCGCCCAGGCGAATGTCGAACAGGCCGAATTGAACCTCGAATTCACGGAGGTCCGTGCACCGATCACCGGTCGCATCTCTGACGACTTTGTCTCAGAAGGCAATCTCATCGTCGGCGGCGCGCAAGGCGGCACGGTCTTGTCGACGCTCGTTTCGATGGACCCGATCTATTTCGAGTTCACAGCCAGTGAAGCGGATTATCTGAAGTACCTTCGCCTTGATCGCCAAGGCGCTCGGGTCTCCGGTCGCGATGAACAGCACCCGGTGCGGGTCAAATTGATGGACGAAGAAAGCTTCGCCCACGAAGGAGTGCTTTCATTTGTCGATAACCAGATCGACCGATCGACCGGCACGATGCGCGGCCGCGCAACGCTTTCGAACCCTGACGGCGTTCTGGCGCCAGGCATGTTCGGCCGGTTGGAGCTTCTGGGTTCCGGCGCATACGACGCCGTGATGATCCCGGACGCCGCGGTGCAAACCGATCAATCGGAAAAGTTCGTCTGGGTCGCGACAAATGACGGCGTCGCCGCGCGGCAGCCAGTTAAACTCGGCCCTATCGTCGACGGCCTCCGGGTTGTCCGCGCCGGCCTCGACGGCGACGCGAACGTCATCGTCTCGGGCACGCAATTCGTTCAGGCGAACGCGCACATCAACGCGCAAGAGGCGGACGACGCCCGCCTCGCGCAACTGAACCTCCGTTAACAGATTTCCCGCGGGAAAAAGGGAGAGACCAAAATGAAATTCGCCCATTTCTTTATCTCAAGGCCGATCTTCGCGAGCGTCATCTGGACGATTGTCGTGCTGGTCGGCGCCATTGCGTACAAGCAGCTGCCGATCGCACAGTACCCGGACATCGCACCGCCGACAATTCAGGTGAATGCGGTCTATCCGGGCGCTTCGGCTGAAACCATCGCCGATACCGTCGCCGCCACCATCGAAGAAGAGATCAACAGCGTTGAGGGGATGCTCTATATCACTTCCCAATCGACGTCGGCCGGGACGGCGCAAGTGACGGTCACGTTTGAGCCGGGTACGGATCTCGACACCGCCCAGGTGCTTGTCCAGAACCGGGTCGCCCTTGCCGAGCCCCGCTTGCCGGAGCCCGTCCGCCGCCTCGGCGTCCAGACAATCAAAGCGAACCCGGACGCGCTTCTCGTCGTCCACCTCTACTCGCCGGATGAGTCGCGCGACCAGCTGTACATCTCCAACTATGCGCGCCTCCAAATGCGCGATCAGCTCCAACGCCTCGACGGCGTCGGACAAATCCAGTCGTTCGGCTTCCGCGAGTTCTCCATGCGGATCTGGATCGACCCGGAACGCGCCGCGTCCTTCGGCTTGACGGGCGGTGACATCGTCGAGGCGCTCCGTGCGCAAAACGTCCAGGTCGCCGGCGGCGTCCTCGGCGCGCCTCCAACGAGCGCCCAAGGCGCGTTTGAAGTCAGCGTCCAAACGCTCGGTCGCCTTTCCGAACCCGAACAGTTCGAAGACGTCATCGTCAAAACCAGCGAGAACGGACGGCAAGTACGTCTTCGCGACGTTGCACGCGTCGAACTCGGCGCCCGGGACTACAACACCAACGCCAAACTCGACGGCTCGCCGGCCCTCGCCATGCTGTTCAACCAACAGCCGGGCTCTAACGCGCTTGCGACGGCTGAAAGCATCCTCGAAACCGTTGAAGAGATGAGCCACAATTTCCCAGAAGGCCTCGCCTATGAGGTCATCTGGAACCCGACCGAGTTCGTGGCGGAATCAATCCACGAAGTCGAGAAGACGATCCTTGAGGCCGTGATCCTCGTCTCTATCGTTGTCTTCGTCTTCCTACAGAGCGTGCGCGCCTCGATCATTCCGATCATCGCGATCCCGATCTCGCTCGTCGGCACGTTCGCCGTCATGCAGATGTTCGGCTTCTCGCTGAACAACCTCTCGCTCTTCGGCCTTGTCCTCGCCATCGGCATCGTCGTCGACGATGCGATCGTGGTGGTGGAGAACGTCGAACGCAAAATGCGTGAGGGCCTCTCGCCGAAAGACGCGGCCTTCGCCACCATGGACGAAGTAGGCGGCGCGCTTGTCTCCATCGCGCTTGTGCTCTCCGCCGTGTTCATTCCGACGGCGTTCCTGGAAGGCATTTCCGGTGAGTTCTATCGCCAGTTTGCGGTGACGGTCGCGTCGGCGACGGTGATCTCCGCGGCGGTGTCCCTCACCCTGTCGCCGGCGCTCTCCGCGCTTCTCCTGAAACCGAAGAAAAACGCCGCCGACCTCAAAGTCTGGGAGAAGCCGCTCGCCTTCTTCTTCCGTAAGTTCGACGCCGGCTTCGACGCCGCGTCCAACGGTTACGCCAAGATCGTCCGTAAACTGACGCGTATGTCAATCGCGGTGCTCGCGGTCTATGGCGGCCTCATCGTCCTCACCGGCTATCAGTTCGCCAATGCGCCGCGCGGGTTCGTCCCGCCGGTGGACCAGAACTACCTCATCACCGTCATCTCCCTGCCGCCAGGGGCGTCCCTGTCCCGTACGGAGGAAATCATGGACCGCGCGATCGAAGATGGCCTTGCCCATCCCCATATCGAGCATGCCGCCGCCTTCGCTGGCTTCGACGGCGCAACCTTCACCACCGCCTCCAACGCCGCTGCGATCTTCTTCACCATGACGGACATTAAAGACCGCGTCGGCGAAGGCTTCGATCGCGACCGCATCCTTGGCGACTTGCGGGGAACGTTCGCGTCTTACCAAGACGCCTTCGTTCTCGTCGTGCCGCCGCCATCGGTTCGCGGTATCGGCAACGCCGGCGGCTTCAAAGGCTATGTCCAAGACCGCGCCGGGATTGGTTACGAAGCCCTCGAAGCCCAAGCCTGGACTCTCGCAGGCGGCGCCAATGCGGCCGAAGAGACAACCTCATCGTTCACGACCTTCAACACCAAGACGCCGCAGCTCTTTACCGATATTGATCGTGTGAAGGCGGAACAATTAGGCGTCGACGTGTCGGACGTGTTCGCCACCCTCGAGGTTTATCTCGGCTCCGCTTACGTGAACGACTTCAACGCCTTCGGCCGCACCTTCCGGGTGACCGCACAGGCGGAGGAAGACTTCCGTAAGTCTGCGGACGATATCGCCCGCCTCCGCACCCGTAACGTGAACGGCGACATGGTGCCGCTCGGTTCCGTCGCCACTTTCGACGACATCACCGGGCCGAACCGCGTCGCACGGTATAATCTCTACCCGGCAGCCGCCGTTCAGGGCGACGTCGTCAAAGGCTTTTCCACCGGCGAAGCGCTCGATCGGCTCGAGCAACTCGCGGACGACAACCTCGCCCCGGGCTTCGACTTCGAATGGACGGAGCTTGCGCTGCAGGAAAAACTGGCCGGCGGCACGGCGATCATCGCCTTCACCATGGCGGTCGTGTTCGTATTTCTTCTCCTGGCGGCCCAGTATGAAAGCCTCACGCTGCCGCTCAGTGTCATCCTGATCGTGCCGATGTCGCTTCTCGCCTCGCTGACGGGCGTCCTCGCCCGCGGCCTCGACATGAACATCCTGGTGCAGATCGGGTTCGTCGTCTTGATCGGCCTCGCCGCGAAAAACGCGATCCTCATCGTGGAGTTCGCCAAGCAAGCCGAAGACAAAGGCCTGTCGCGGTTCGACGCGGCGGTCGAAGCAGCGAAGCTCCGCCTGCGGCCGATCGTCATGACCTCATTCGCCTTCATACTCGGCGTTGTGCCGTTGATGCTGGCGACCGGCGCTGGCTACGAGATGCGCCAGTCCCTTGGGACCGCCGTCTTCTCCGGCATGCTGGGCGTCACGTTCTTTGGCCTCCTCTTCACGCCGGTCTTCTATGTCGTGACCCGCGGCCTCGGCGCCGGGGCTTCCAAACCGTCTCCCAACGGCGACCACGCCTCAACGGTCGCCTAACCCCCACGGGCTCCGCTTCGTCGTTCATCCCCTCCCCGACGAAGCGGGGCCGCAAATCTCAATTTAAAAGGAGAGAATCAAATGACCTTCTTCAAAACACTCATCGCCTCCGCCTCATCGCTCACGATCGCCGCTTGCGCCACCGTCGGCCCAGACTACGCCGCGCCAGCCAATGACGGCTTCGCGCCGAGCGCTCTGCAAACGGACGATGCAATCGTCGCCCAAGCTGACGAGCCCGCCCACACCTGGTGGCTGGCGCTGAATGACGAAACGCTCAACCGTCTTGTCGAAACAGCATTCGACGAAAACCGCGACCTACGCCAGGCCGCAGCCAACGTCGAAGCCGCACGCGCGGCCTTCCGGTTGGAGAATGTGAACCTACGCCCGCAAGGCGAACTCGGCGCCGACTATCAACGTCGCCGCCTCGCCGGGGCAGCCTTTGGGCTTGAAGACACGACGTTCCCCGATACGGATTTCTTCGACGTCGGCGCCAGCGCAGAATGGGAGCTTGACTTCTTTGGTCGCGTCCGCCGCGGGACGGAAGCAGCCTTCGCTGAGCTGGGCGGCGCGGAAGCCGTCCGCCGAGATGCGCAAGTTCTTGTCGCCGCCGAGACCGTCCGTGCCTACACGGATTATCGCGGCGCCGCGCTCCAATTGGACGTTGCGCAAGAAAACCTTCGTGTTCAGACGGACACATTGCGCCTCACGAAAACGCGCCTCGAAGAAGGCCTCGGCTCGGCGCTGGATGTGGCGCGCGCCGAAGCGCAGGCGCACACGACCGAAGCGTCGATCCCGCCATTGGAGTCGGCGAGCATAGCTTCGGCCAATCGCCTCGCGACCCTGACGGGCCAGCCCGTTGCAGATGTGCAAGCGATCCTCGCGGAGAACGCTGACTTCCCAGCGCCGCCCAATGCGCTCGCCATAGGAGACGTCTCCTCACTGATCGATCGGCGCGCAGACATCCGCGCGGCTGAGAGAACTCTCGCCGCGGCGACGGCCAGGATCGGCATAGCAAAAGCTGAATACTTCCCGCGGATCACGCTTGTCGGCGCTGTATCAGCGTCGGCTCAAACGCTTTCCGGTTTAGGCGACCAAGGCGCATTCGGCTACGGCGTCGGTCCGTCGCTCTCCTGGGCGGGTTTCGACTTGCCGCGCGTCAAAGCGCAAGTGAAAGCCGCCGGGGTAAGAGCCGAAGCGGCCTACGCCGACTACGAACAAACGGTGCTGACGGCGCTTGAGGAGACCCAAACCGCCCTCGCGGTCTACGGTCGGGAAAAAGTGCGGTTCGACGCCCTTGAGCAAGCCCCCGCCCAGGCGCGCCGCGCCGCCGATCTCGCGCGCACACGCTATGACGGCGGCGTAGCCGACTTCCTCGCCGTTCTAGACGCCGAAGCCCGACAACTCTCCGCTGAAGCGGCGCTCGCCGAAAGCCGCACAGCGGTGACGCGCAGCTTCGCCGACGTCCACCACGCCCTCGGCGCTGGCGGGGCGCCTAATCCAATGTGATCATCCGGCGCTCTAGAAGCGTATTCGCAGGTTAGAATTTTTCCTTGCGAATAACCTCGATGGGCGAAATATAAACGATGCCGGAATACTCGTTGAAATAAGTCTCAGCGATGTCGGCTGCCAGAGTTCGAGCCTTGGCTTCGTCTGCGAAAACCGCCTCCATACGGATGATCGAGAAAGCTTTGATCAACGCCGCCTTGTCACCTGAGCGGATGAGATGCTCTCCCTTGCCGCTCCCATCGACGATTGTATAGCCGGACGCGCCGGCCTCTTCGATTGTTGTGATCAGTCGCCTTTGAAGAAGGCGTTCGGCGATAATCGTGATTTTGGTCGCAGGGTGAAACATCAATTCCTCCGTCATCGACTTATCAGCAGCTACATGAACACGATATCAGAGAGAGCGATAAACATTGGGATACCCACCGCAATCGCCACTGGCGTACCTACGCTTGTCGACGAGCCAATATAAGCGGCGGGGTTGGCGCTAGGAATGCCCGCTCGCAGCGTGGGCGGTCCAGAAATGTCCGAGTTTGACGCAGCGATGACAGCAAGGATAACAACCCCGCCTGGACTGAAGCCAACGGTCTGGTGCGCGATCCACCCCAGACCAAACCCAATCAATCCATGGATAATTGGCGCTGCAACGGCATACAAGAGGTACCAGTGCGCCACACGGCGCAGCTCGGCCAAACGCGTCCAAGCTTCTATCCCCATGATCAGCATCAGGATTGAAAGAAAACCGCGAAACAGCGGCTCATAGAACTCCTCATGGAGAGACGCCGGTTGCGCAACAAGGCCTAGAACTAAACCCAAGATGAGTGCGGACAGGGCCGAGCCTTGCAAGCTGTCGACCACAATACTTCTGATACTTACCTTTTCTAAATGCGGACGTTCGGAATCGCTGGGAGATTTCGTCCCTAGCCTGGCAAGCAAGATCGCCAATATCAGCGCGGGAATGTCCATGAAAGGATAGAGCGCAGGCGCCCACGCCTCGAACTGGATCTGACTTTCGTCAAGAACAATCATTGCGGCTGCAAGCGTTGACGCGCTGACCGCCCCGAAAAGGCCAGCTGTCGCCAGCGCGTCCTCGCGGCGGACGCCAGGAAACCGTGTAAGGGTCAACAGGCCGATCAGGACGCATATGCAACCAGCTGAAGCCGCAAAAAGCGCCGGCAACGCCAACTCTCCAAGGTTGGCCTCGCGGATTTCCATCCCGCCTTCAAGTCCAATTGACATGAGCAGCATAAAGACAATGAAGCGATAAATCGCATCAGGAATTGAGAGTCTGCTTCCTGTGGCGGCAAGCGCCATGCCGCCAAGAAGAAACGCCAGCGTAGGCGACCGTAGTTGCCCTAAAAAACTCTCACCGAAGGATAATGCGAAATCCACGAAGACCTCAAAATGACTCTAATGCTCGAAGGTTAGCGCGTCCGCATAGACCTTATTCACGTGTGGCGCAGCTCTCGAAAAGGGTCGGTGTTGGCTGTGGCTTTGAAATTCAGAAAACCCCTAACCCGGCAGACAGAAA
>JBCCTV010000043.1:0-17509 GCA_039197915.1 Pseudomonadota bacterium
CATCAGTGCGCCACCCAAAAGCAAGGCGCCGGCAAAGCCGAGCTGCGGCAGAAGGAAATAGGCAGCCGCCCCACATAAAAGCACAAACAAAGGTGCGCCGCCGAGCGCCAATCGCATCGCGGCTGGCGTCCGTGAAAGCTGAGAAATGCGAAACTGGATAGCGGCCGCAAACACAAGCGCGCCCAGACCAATTTTTGCGCCTGAAACCACAAAATCGTCCGGCGCCGTCGGCAACTCAACGGCGCGATAAAGGAGAGAGATGGCGGCGCTTGCGATCAGGAGCAGCGCTGGCGCTGACGCCGCTTTTCGGCCGAGCCGCGTCGCTGCAAGGCTGACGAACGCAATGAAAAAAAAGACCGCGGTGATAGGGCCCGTCATTATTATCTGTCTACCGTTTCGTTAGTACCGACGAAAACTAGCTCAATATGTCGGCGTTCTTGATTGTGGAACGTTTTAAAAAACGCTTGCGCGTGTTCGAATCAACGCATCGGAAAGTGCGTTGATCCGCATAGAAATGCAAATTGTTTGTTCGCCAAACAAATCGGACGCAAAACCCTCCAACAATAGTGGGTATATCGGCGCCCGGATCAGTTGGGCGCATTAGAGTGTCGCCAAACAAATTGAGGAGGCGATGATTTGTCTGTTGAAGATAAACCGAGTCGCAAGGCGCGACGCGGCCGCATCAAAAAGGTGGTGAGCAGTGTCGCTCCACAGCTTGCCCATGCCCTTGGCGGACCGCTCGCCGGCGCTGCTGTTTCGGCCATTGCGGGCGCTGTTCTAGGCGATGAGCATGCGGAGGAAGCCGCTGTAGAGGCCGCACTCCATTCGGCGTCGGCGTCAGATCTCGCGGCCTTGCGGAGTGCTGATTACGCGTTTCGGACCGAAATCGCGAAGCTTGCCGTTGACCATGAGCAAATCCACGCAAGCGATCGCGCCAGCGCCCGCGCGCGCCAGGTCTCGATGGGCGACTGGGGGCCGACCGCGTTGGGCGTTGCAATCATTTTAGGTTTTTTCTCCGTCCTTGGACTGATGATTGCAGGCGGTTTGCCTGATGATGCGCAAACAGAATTTTCCATCATGCTCGGCGCCCTAGCGACCATGACCGCGGCGGTTGTCAGCTATTTCTTCGGATCGTCGGCGGGTTCAAAGGAAAAGACACGCTTGCTCGTTCCAGGCCTCAACAGTGATCGCCTGCCTGCCGAACGCGACAACATGCGCCAGACGCCAAAGACTTGATTGCGCCCTCTCGCCGCGCGATGGGAGGCGGATGGAGCATTTCGATGTTGTCATTATCGGCGGCGGCGTTATCGGCCTCTCACTCGCTTGGCGTCTGAGCAACGGGGGCGGGCGGATCGCCGTTATCGATGCGGGCGGCACTTATGGAGGCGCCGGGGCCTTGGCTCACTCAGTTTCCGGGGCGCCCGAAACGTCAAAACCGATCGCTACAACGCCCGGTTCGCCGATCGAGCATTCGGCAGACGACGCCAGCACTCCGGACCTTGGCCAGAAGCCGCCAGCGACCATTGCCGCCGCCGGCATGTTGGCCCCGTCTTTTGAAACTGAAAGAAGCAGTATTGGCGAGGCTTTGAGCGCGCTTTCGTT
Organism: Pseudomonadota bacterium; assembly: GCA_039197915.1. Taxonomy (GTDB): domain Bacteria; phylum Pseudomonadota; class Alphaproteobacteria; order Caulobacterales; family Parvularculaceae; genus JAJFFW01. Next base: position 1,603 of record JBCCTV010000043.1, read on the forward strand.
TTCAAGCCTCGCCAGGTGGCCGTCTTTTGCGCGTGATATTGCGACGGCCGCCGGTGTCGATATTGACTTTCAGCAAGCGGGAATTCTCGGGGTCGCCTTCACCAATGAGCAAGCGGACGCACTCCGTTCCGCCTCAAACGCTCTTGCCGCTAACGCCCTTGCGTCGGGCGATATTCGCTCGCGCCTGCTCGATTCGCGCGAGACTTTGGCTCTTGAGCCAGCCGTCAACGAGAAAGTCCTCCTTGGGCTGATCTCGGAAAACGATGGGCAGGTTGACCCGGTAAAGCTTTTAAAGGCTTTGCGGATTGCGATTGCGCGCCGAGGGGTTGCGCTCATCGGGGATGAGGCGGTTCATGTGGACGCGCCGGCGCCATCGTCACGGACCAATAAAATCAGTATAAAAATGAGTAAGACTAGCGCGGTCACGACCGATCGGCTCGTCGTGGCCGCGGGTGTGTGGGCGGGGCGTCTGCTCTCGTCAATAAATTCGCCGAATGTGCTGGCGCCCGTAAAGGGTGAAGCGCTGTCGTTGCGCGCTGGTCGCCTTATCGGGCGCCCCATACGGGCGCCAGGCGCTTACTTGTGCCCAAAGTCAGACGGACGGCTAGTTATAGGGGCAACGGAGGCCGAAGGCGAGTGGACTTTGCCCCCTGACACGCTGCGGGTTGAGGGCTTGCGAATGCGCGCAGAGGCTGCCGCCCCACAGATTACAACGTGTAAAGAGGATAGCCGGTGGGCGGGTCTGCGCCCAGCGACGCCGGATCGCGCGCCGATACTTGGTCCGTTGCCGGATAATGAAAGGATCTTGTTGGCGCTAGGGCATCACCGCAATGGTGTTCTCCTTGCGCCAGAAACATCGGAAATTCTGTCCGACCACCTGCTTGGGAACGGTGATGTTGATTCGAGCGCAGGCGCGGCGAGCACGAGATTTTCGATAAACCGATTTTCCGCCTGAGCGGTGGAAGCGGCGGAGCAATTTCGAGGCGATCTAATCCGCGTCGTTGCCCTTAATTCTGTTTTGTAACGTTTAGTAACGCCCAACTGGTCCCCGCTTCGTCGGAAAACGCTTAGGACGCTCAGTCTAACCGCGCGCAGGGCTCTAAAGGCCCGGGCAAAGCCGAATAGGAATGCCGGTCGGGGTTCTCGTTTCAATGGACCCACAGGCGCCGGCGAGTTGTTCGGCCGTTAGGTCAGTCGCTTTCGACAGGTCCGCGCCGTCTAAGCGAGCGCCGTTAAAAGTCGCGGCGTCCAGTGAAGCCCCATTGAACTGCGCTCCGCGCAGGTCGGCCCGATCAAAACGCGCACCGGTCAGCGTCGCGCCGTCAAATGTAACGTCACGCGCGCTTACACCGACGAAAAAAGCGCCCGCGGCATAGGCGTCGGTAAAATCGGCTTTGTCCAAATCGGACCCGGACAGCCGCGCGAAAGAGATATCAGCCCGATCGAAATCCGTGTCGCGCAGGTTTGCGGCCCGGGCAACCGCTTCTTTCATGTCTGCGGCGGAAAATACCGCATCGTCAAATCCGCCTGCGGAGAAATTAGCCCCGGCGAGGCGCGCGCCCTGGAACATTGCGCCAGCGCCTGTCGCGCCTTCAAATGAAGCTCCGTCGAGCAGCGCCCGCGCAAACCGCGCTTTCGCAACACGCGCACCAGCAAAGTTTTCACCCGCCCGCTGGGCGCCCGTGAAATCCTGGGCGGCGAAATCGGCAACGGCGCGGATATCCGGGTTATCTGAATCAAGTTTAGGCAGGCGGAATTCGACGCGCTCAAGGGCGCTTGTAAGCGTTGGCGCCAACCGATCGGCGTCGTCGATGCGTTTCGTTAAGCTGCGCTTAAATTCTTGCACGGGATTTGAAATGACGCCATTGCCCCGCCGCTCCGCCAGGATTTCTGCGAGGATCGTCATAATCATGATTAAGAACAGAATGATCAGCAAAAACATGCGGACCATATTGCTTCTCCCGATCGCGTCGGCCGAACGCGCTATCAATAGGAGTTAAAGCCTCAATGATCGTTTAAGGATATCGTAAAAAGCATAATGAACGATTTGTCAGGTATTACGTCGTGTTAAGAACATCCAGTTGAAGCGCCGCAACTATCGCACCTTAAGCACGAACCGCTGCGAACTAATGTGAATTGTCCGCAATTACTGCAGGCGTCGCCCTCATACCCCTTCACCCGGGCTTCGCGCTGGGATGCTGTTGGGTCCGCAAGACGTCCCCGCGGCGCAGACTGCTGCAGGGCTTCTGCTAGCCGGGTGACCTGATCCTCGATTTCGCTTGGCTCTGGCGCGCGATCAAGATCATCCGTTTCCTGGGTGGGGGCATCGCTTGATTGCGGGTCGCCAGCCGATGCGTCGCTGACTTCAGCGTCAATGAAGTCGTCGTTTGTGTTCCGTAGGCGATCAAAGTCGCCGCCGCGCAAAACGACCAGGTTATCGGAAACCGTCGAGCGGCTATATCCCTTCGAAATTAGTTTCGTTGCATCTTCGTGCGCGTGCACATCGTGCCTTCCACCGCCCAAACCGCCCCCTAGGCCGCCCACCCCGTCCTGGTTTTGCTCGTCGCCCAGATGGGCGAGGTCCGTTCGCCCAAGATAAGAAATCGCCAGCTCACGAAAGATGTAATCAAGGATCGATGTTGCATGCTTGATGTGGTCGTTATCTTGAACAGGGCCGGACGGGTCGAACCGGGTGAAGACATAAGCGTCCACATATTCTTCGAGCGGCACGCCGTATTGCAGCCCGAGGGAGACCGCAATGGCGAAGTTGTTCATCAGGCTGCGAAAAGCGGCGCCTTCCTTGTGCATATCGAGAAAAATCTCGCCAAGCTCGCCGTCGTCGAATTCCCCGGTGCGTAAATAGACTTTGTGTCCGCCGACGCTCGCTTTTTGGGTATAGCCTTTGCGGCGCGCCGGGAGGCGACGTCGCCCGGGCGTGCGCTCTATGATGCGTTCAACGATCCGTTCAGCAACAATTTTTGATCTCTGTGCGGATGGGGCGTCGCTGATGGCGTCGGCGAGGTCTTCCGCTTCATCGTCGTCGTCGGCGCCCGCGGATAGAAGGGCGGAGGTCAAAGGCTGCGATAGCTTTGACCCGTCGCGGTAGAGCGCAACCGATTTAAGCCCAAGACGCCAGCCTTCCATATATGTGCGGGCGCAGTCGGCGATGCTGGCGTGGTTCGGTAAATTCACTGTTTTCGATATGCCGCCGGAAATAAAAGGCTGCACGGACGCCATCATCCGCAAATGGGCGTCAACGGGCAATGCGCGCTGCCCGATCCAGCCGCACGGCGTTGCGCAATCGAAAACTGAAAGATCTTCCGGCTTTAAGTGCGGCGCCCCTTCAACGGTCATCGCCCCGCAGCAATAGATGTTCGCCATGTGAATATCTTCGTCGGCGAAACCGAGGTCGCGAAGGACCTGATATCCGGTCGACGCCAATTGGCTATCGTCATAGCCGAGGACGGCGCGACAGAAATTTTCGCCCAACGCTGCTGGCGCAAAAACGGAAGTAATGTCAAACGCGGTTTTGATGCGGTCTTCAAGCTCGGCGAGATGGCGTTCCTGAAACCCTTCAGCACGCAGAGCAGCATGGTTGACGCCCGGCGCATGCTCCAGCGTGCCGCGCCCAACGGCGTAATCGGTAATGTCTTCAATCTCGTCGGGTGCATATCCAAGCGCCGCAAGAGCCGACGGAACGGCTTTATTGATGATCTTAAAAAGGCCGCCGCCAGCGAGCTTTTTGAATTTTACAAGCGCGTAATCCGGTTCGATCCCGGTCGTGTCGCAATCCATAACGAGGCCGATTGTCCCGGTCGGGGCGACGGCGGTCGCTTGCGCATTTCGGAAGCCCGCCTCGTCGCCCAAGGCATACGCGTCGTCCCAGATTTCCTTTGCGCGTTTTGAAAGGTCTTGCCACGGACAAAGGGACCGATCGAGGCGTTGTGGAAGTATCGAGAGACCTTCAAAGGCGTCTGTTTCGCTCTCGCGGTGCGCTGCCCGCGCATGGTTGCGAATAACGCGGAGCATTGTGTCCCGATTTTGTTCAAAAGCTGGGAAGGGACCAACATCGCCGCTCATTTCCGCGGAGGTCCGATAGGCGACGCCGGTCATCAGCGAGGCGATTGAACCGGCGATTGCGCGCCCTTCATCGCTGTCATAGGCAACGCCAGACGCCATCAAAAGCCCGCCAAGATTTGCAAAGCCAAGCCCGAGCGTCCTGTAGGCGTAAGAATTCTGCGCGATCGCTTGTGAGGGAAATTGCGCCATCGACACCGAAATTTCCAGCGCGAGCGTCCAAAGGCGGCACGCATGCTCAAACGAGGCAACGTCGAAGCCATCGTCGCGCTTAAACGCGGCAAGGTTTACAGACGCCAGATTGCACGCAGTATCATCTAAAAACAGATATTCAGAACACGGATTTGAGGCGCGAATTTCCCCGTCAGCCGCGCATGTGTGCCAATCGTTGATTGTGTCTTTATACTGGAGGCCTGGGTCGGCGCAGGCCCATGCCGTTTCGCATATCAGGTCCCACAACGCCCGCGCTTCAAGTGTTTTGGCCGGCCTCCCGTCGACGCGGTGGGTCAGCGTCCAGTCCCCGCCGGAGACAACGGCGGTTAGAAAATCATCGCTCACCCGAACCGAATTATTGGCATTTTGTCCGGACACGGTGCGATAGGCGTCGCTGTCCCAATCGAGTGTAAGCTCGTCAACGTCGATGGACTTAACGCCCTGGCGCGCAAACTCAAAGGTTCTTTTGATCACGCCGTCCGGGACGCCGACGGAGCGCGCCGCTTTGATCGTCTTTTTCAGCGTAAGGTTTGTCTTTGGATCGCAATTCGCCTTGTCGCCAGCGCCCGACCAGCAAGCGCTTAAAATACGCGGTAGGTGTTTTGCTAAAACCCGCGAGCCTGTGACGAGGGCGGCAACTTTTTCCTCTTCGCGCGCCTTCCAGCGTACAAAATCTTCAATGTCTGGATGATCCGCATCGACGACGACCATCTTGGCCGCACGCCGGGTCGTACCGCCCGATTTTACCGCGCCGGCTGCAGCGTCGCCCACGCGCAAAAAACTAATCAGCCCAGAGCTTTTTCCGCCGCCAGATAAGGGTTCATCAGCACCGCGAATATCGGAAAAGTTTGAACCTGCGCCCGAGCCGTATTTGAACAGCAAGGCTTCCCGGCTCCACAGGTCCATGATCCCACCGTCGCCGATGAGTTTATCTTCGACCGATTGAATAAAGCAGGCATGGGGTTGCGGGCGTTCATAGGCGCTTTCAGACGCCACCGTTTGCTCGCTCTCCGGGTCGACATAAAAATGGCCTTGCCCGGCACCCTCAACGCCATAGGCCCAATGGAGGCCGGTGTTGAACCATTGGGGGCTGTTCGGCGCGCCAATTTGCAGCGCGAGCATTGCCTGCATTTCGTCAACAAAGGCGCGTGCGGCAGCTTCATCGTCAAAATAGCCGCCCTTCCAGCCCCAGTAGCCCCAGGCCCCGGCAAGGCGATGAAAAACCTGTTTTGCGCTTGTTTCCGCGCCATAGCGTTCAGCGGGCGCGGTCTTCGCCAATGCGGCGACATTGGGCACGGATCGCTGCAGAAAAGTCGGAACGCCGCGCTCGCGGACGCGTTTCGTCGCAGCAGGGACGCCGGCCCGGCGCAAGTATTTCTGCGCTAAGATATCAACCGCCGTCTGGCTCCAGTGGCGCGGCGCCTCTATGCCTTTCATTTCGAATAGACTGTCGCCGCCAGGGCCGCGCAACACGCTGTCGGCGCGGCGAAACTGGATCTCATCCAGCGCTGCTCCCGGCGTTTTGGCGAAGCGAGGCGAAATCCGCATTGTCTACCTGCAGTCCTCTGAATTCATTGGCTTTATAGTTAATTCGGCGTAGCGTAATGGTGCATCGACACTCGCAAAATAGGCCTTTTCGCGGGTGGCGCCTATGCCGGCCTTCAAATAAGCCGGCCTCCAAATAAGCCGGTGCGCAAATCAAACCGGCGCGCCGGCAGCCCAGTCAGAAAACACTGATCTCGAACGGCGAGGTCGTGCGCCTCAATCCGAGCGTTGTAATTGGCGCCAGACTACTCTCAAGCCACTTGGGCTGATTCGCCCTTTGCAAAGGTTACCGCGCAAAAACTTGGTGGCGACGGGGCGACGCTTCGCTAGAGCAACTTCGCATCAATCTGAACCGCCTCGTTGCTCTAGGTTTCTGTTTTGTCGCGTTTTCTTGCGCCCAACCGGTCCCCGCTTCGACGGAAAACGACCTAGCGCGACGTAATATTTCTGGTGCAAGACTGCCCGGGCGCGTAAGTCATCCAGAACCGATAGGCGTATCTTGGAAGCATAACCCAAATGTTTGCACGGCTTTTGACTTGGTGGAATGGCGCAACGCTTGGCACGGCGTTTACGCTTTTTCGGCGCGGCGCAAAGCTCGTCGGTAAGGACGAGCAGGGCAACCGCTATTTTGAAGAGCGCCGACCGAGCGGACTCCAAGGCAAATCCCGGCGTTGGGTGATTTACCACGGGATCGCCGAGGCGTCGCGCATCCCGCCGGACTGGCATGGATGGCTGCACCACACCTTTGATGAGGCGCCGACCGAAAGCCCCCTTAAGCGTCAGGAATGGGAGCGCGATCATGTGCCGAATATGACCGGCACGCCGCTCGCCTATCGCCCGTCGGGGAGTTTAGCGCGCCCCGATTCCGGCAAGGGGGTTGCGCCAGAGTATGAAGCGTGGACGCCCGAGGAGGCTTAAGGCCATTTGCGCAACTGGCGACCGCAACGATAACGATAATTTCAGGCTGGATAACGCGCCGGGTTGCAGTAAACTCATCGGTGAGAGGCAACGCTATTGCAGCGGTCGATTTGCGCCGCAGGGATTGTCGTAAAATCGCCGCCAAAAAAGATTGTACTTCAGCGTAAGTAAGGACACGCCTGGGTTAGGGGTAGGATCGTCGATGAGGGATTCCGGTTTTGTTGAAACGCTCTTAGGCGTTGTTGTCGTTGCAACGGCGGCTGCTTTTTTGTTTTACGCCTACAGTCTTTCCGGCAGCAGCGCCGGTCGTGGGTCCTACGAATTGGAAGCGGTGTTCGGCCGCGTCGATGGGGTGGGCGTCGGGTCTGAAGTCCGTATCGCTGGCGTTAAGGTCGGCTCGGTCACGCAAAATGCGCTCGATCCGAGCACCTATGAGGCGCGCCTGAAAATGGCGATCGACGCGTCCGTTGCGGTGCCGGAAGACTCGGCAGCGAAAATCGTTTCCGACGGCGTTCTTGGCGGCGCCCATGTGGCGATTGAGCCAGGCGGGGCAGAAGAGATGCTAATCGCAGGCGACATCATCACCATTACGCAAGGGTCAGTCGATTTATTAGGGCTTGCGGTGCAGGCTTTCACAAATAATTCCGGCAGCACGTCTGATAATTCCGGCAGCACGTCTGAGGCGGAAGGCGATGGATCTGGCGAACCGGCAGGCGGGGCCGGTTTGGATCCGTTAGGCCTCGGCGGCGCAACGGATGCGCTTGAGGGCAACACGCCCTAGATAGGCGTCGTCGGCTGGTCAAAGAGGCAAGGGTAAGATCGTGACAACAGCGCCAATAAAAAAAAATATGGTCGTTTCGAGCGCGCTGGCGGGCCTTGTCGCCCTCACGCCTTTGTCAGCGTTTGGTCAGCTCGAAGATATTCTGGGCCCCCAGGAGCCTGAAGAGAGCTCAAGCCTTGGCGGCGACCCGCTGGATGAGCTTGATGCGCTTTCCCAGTCCGAAAGTGATCCGTTCCCGGAGCTGCGCGATCCCGCCGCCCAAAAGCCTGTCTCTGTGACCTTGCGCGCGCTCAATAAAGTAAACGCGCGATACCAGGATATCGAAGTCGATATCGAGGACGTTGCGTCGTTCGGTACGCTCGAGATAACGGCGCGCTATTGCGACAAACGTCCGCCTGAGGAGTTCCCGGAAACGACAGCTTTTCTGCATATTTTTGACACCCGCAACGTTTCTGAGGAAGCTGATGCCGATGCCGTGAGCGATGTCGATTTGACGGTCGACGCCGATGCGAGCGCCGGGGACAGCGAACTTGCCACATTCACCCAATCGCCGGAGACGCAGGTGGGCCGCGGCCAATTAAACGCAGCAATCGGTGTTGGCGCTGAGCCGTTTCGCAAAACCGAGAGCTTCTCCGACGGCGCCTTAGTCTTTTCAGGCTGGATGTTTGCATCAAGCCCAGCGCTTAATCCGCTAGAGCATCCGGTCTACGACGTTTGGGTAATTGATTGCAAAACAACGTCTACGGATGGCGGCGTTGCGGAAAACGAGACGTCTGCGTTGGAGTAAGCGTGCAGCAGTTTTTGATAGGCGGCGTCTGGCATGGCGCTGACCCCAAACTGAGCCAAATGCTCGGTGAAAAACTGGGTATCGAGAACTTGAAACCCGTCCCGTTTTAAGGCGGCGATGAGATAAGCCATCGCCACCTTGCTGGCGTTGGTCGCCCGGCTAAACAAGCTCTCCCCACAGAAGATGCCGCCAAGGCTTACGCCGTAGAGCCCGCCAACCAGACTGTCCCCGTCATAGCATTCGACGGAATGGGCGCGCCCGAGGTGAAATAATTCCGTATAAGCCTCAATGATCGCATCGTTAATCCAAGTGTCGTCGCGGTCCGGCGTTTCCTCGGCGCAGGCGACCATCACGGCACTGAAGTTTTTATTGAATTCGACTTTAAAAGGCTCTTTCGCGATGAACCGCTTCAGCTTTCGCGGCGCCCGGGCGTAGTCAAGCGGTAAGGCCCCGCGTTCGTCAGGTAAGATCCACACGACGTCCGGGTCATCGCGCCGGCGCGCCATCGGGAAGTATCCCAACCGATAAGCGTTTATCAGGTCGTCTGTTTGGATAACGGTAGCGGCGTCACGAGCCATGTTTTGAGTATTTTATAGGTTGGCGGCAGACGTCAAATAAACTGTATCGCGCGGCTCCCGGTTGCCTGTTTGATAGGGGCTCATGCCTGCCCAAAGCTCGCTGAGACCGCAGCGTAAAAAATACTCTTGAAATATCGCTAGAGCGCTTGGCGGATAAGTGCGCGCGTCTGACGGTTCCCATCCGTCAACGCCGCAAGAGAAGCGCAATAAATCATAAGCCTAAAGCCCCGTCAGCGGTTCTAACGGAACCCGAAGCTTCGCTTGATCGCCTGGCCTCTCATCCGACCAAGGCGTTTAAGCGCTAGAGCGCCGGGTAATCACATTGGGTCAAGCTAAGATCGTCTCAGGCGCTCAAAACAGAGAATCTAGAGCATCGGGTTGATTCAAGCTAATCGCCCGATGCTCTAGTACATGTTGAACTGGAATTCGCGCATCAGGTGGAAACCGGCGATCACTTGATTGCGGTCGCCCTCGATGGCGACGAGAGGGCTATCTGCAACGTCGCCCACCAGATACCGGTAGGATACGTAAGGGTTTAGCGACCAGCGTTTGGCGATATTGATATATCCGTTCACGGAGCCGCCAAAGTCCCTAAAGCCCCGTTCCGCCTCGAAGGTTGGTAATCCGGATGCTGCCGATTGGTCTGGCGTGATAGAGTAGTAGGTGTCGACGTAGCGGTTGCCAATCCAGGAAGTCTGGCCCGTGACCGACATCGAAAATCGATTGTACCGTAACAAGACCGCCGTCGATGAGGCGTCGACAATGAGGCCGCGATGGCCGGAAGCCACACCGCGGCGCACTTTGAAGCGGAATGAAAACCTGTCCAGAAACGTGGTGGCCGCGAAGGCGCCAGCCTCAAAAGTCAGACCCACATCGCCCACACCTTCGAGCGCTGAATTTTCTTCTTCGCGCCGGTCGCCCACAATACGGAAGGACGGTCCGAAACTAAAACCGGAGAAGCCGAATAGGGCAACGTCGCCGCCGTCGTCATCGAAGAACACAAAGTTTCTAAACCGCGCGAAAACTTGGGGGTCCGCTTCAATCTCGTAATCGTCCGAGCCGATATAATCAGGCTGAACCACAGGGCCGACGCCAACAGACAGATTTGTTGTGTCCGGCGTAATGAAGGTCAGAACGCTAACGACCCCGCGCAGCGGCGACCAGCGTCGCTCGCCACCGTCGAATTCATCGTCATTGATCATTTCCGGCGCGCTTTCTTTTTTGCGCTTCTGGCCAAAAATCGGATCAATACGCGGCTCGTCGGCGCTTTGTTGCGCTGACGCCGGCGCGCTAGCGAAAAAACCAGCCGCTGCGAGCGTTAGTGCGCTCAAAAATAGGCCGCGAATACGTTTTGCTGAAAAGCCGTTAAAGCGCATGCAGTTCCCCCGCCGATTGCCCAGTTAGTTCCTACCGCAGAACCCCAAATTGGCACAATGACAAAGCGTGGTGAAACACACCGTCCGCAAAGAATATCCTAATCACGGGCTTACGAATTGTTCATGTTCGACCATGGCGGGAGCCCTGGAGGATCAGCACGTGCAATCGGTGGGAATTCAGAGCGGGAATTCTCGGGCTTAGACTGGCGTTGCAAGTCTGGCGGGATTTATAAAAAATCGAGTGTGACTGTCGCCAGTGCCAGCGGCGCGATGAAAAATGCTTTAGGGCGGTCGCCAGATTAATCAGGGCGGGCGCCAAATAAAAAAGGCGCATGCCAGGTTGGACATACGCCTCTACCAACTTAAATCGACGGAAAGGCCGCCTAGAGCAGGCCTTCTCTCTGCATCCGCTTGCGTTGCAGTTTGCGGGCTCGTCTCACCGCTTCGGCTTTTTGGCGCGCCCGTTTTTCGGAAGGTTTTTCATAAAACTTCCGGCGTTTCATTTCCCGAAACGTACCTTCGCGTTGCATCTTTTTCTTAAGCGCCCGGAGGGCTTGCTCGACATTATTGTCGCGAACTTGAATCTGAACGATGACCAGGGTCTCCTAATTGCCGTGTTCGTGCGTCGATCTCGCGACGACGAGAAAAGTTTTCGTTTGTTGTGCCATTAAGGGCGGACAGATGTCCTCGCCACCCCGCAACGTCGCAGCACCGCAAATCCGCTTGCCGCTTCCAGCTGCGGCGCTTAGCAAAGATGGCGATGGTTGTCTATTGCGTGTTCTTAGAAAGTAAGGCGGTCGAAAATGGACGGGTCCCACGACGCCGAAGCATTTGAAGAAAATCGGCAAATTATTCTCGACGCTATGCTTGCCCAGGCCGCTTTTGACGGCTTTACGCCAATTTCCCTGCGGCGGGCGGCGGCGGCCGTCGATATTGATCGCGCCGGCCTGAAGGCTGCTTTTCCGCGCGGCGTAAAAGACCTCCTGATTTACTGGTCTGACGAGCTTGACCAAGAAATGCTCGACGCCCTTGAAGAGGCGGACCTGCAGTCGATGAAGATCCGCGAGCGCGTCACCTTCGCGGTCTGGACGCGGATCGAAGCGGTCGGTTTTTATCGCGAGGCGGCAAGGCGCGCCGCTGCAACGCTTGCGCTACCGCCAAATGGGCCGCTCGCGACCAGCCTTGCCTGGCGCACTGCCGACCGGATTTGGCGCGGTATTGGCGACACCTCAACCGACTACAACTTCTATACGAAGCGCGCGATTTTATCCGGGGTCTGGATCAGCACGTTCACGAAAATGCTCGGCGATGAAACCGATGATCTGGAGGAAACGCGGTCTTTCTTGAACGCGCGCATCGAGAACGTCATGCAGATCGAGAAGCTAAAAGCGCGCGCCAACAAACTCGGCGTTGACCCGCTGGCGCCGATCAATTTTCTCGCGAAGCTAAGATATCCTCGCTTTAGGTAGCCGCTGGCGGCAGGGGAAGCGCGCAAGCTTCGGTCACGCTTTTCGCTGCCCGACCTTGGTGAGGTGACCCATCTTGCGGCCCGCTTTAACCTCAGACTTGCCATAGAGATGCAACCGGGCCCCGGGCTCCAAGTCGCGCCCCTCCCAACCGGTTGCTTCCTCGCCCAGAATGTTCAGCATTTGAGCGTCCAAGGCGCGCTCGGGCGACCCAAGCGGCCAGCCGGCGACGGCTCTGATGTGTTGCTCAAATTGAGAGGTCGGGCAGGCGTCGAGCGTCCAGTGACCGGAATTGTGAACCCGCGGCGCAAACTCATTGACGATGACATCGCCGTCTTTTTTCACAAAGAATTCTACGCCGACCACGCCCACATATTCGAGCGTCGAGAGTAATTTGGCGGTGATATCCTGCGCGGCGGCGATGCTATCGGTCGGGGCGGAAGCGGGCGCAGCTGAGCGGCGTAAGATACCGTTTTCATGGTGATTTTCCGCGGCGTCGTAAAGGGCGATCTGACCGTCCTGACCCCGCGCGCCAATGATCGATATTTCACATGAGAAATCGATAAAACCTTCAAGAATTGAAGGCCTTGCGCCGATTTCTTCCCATGCTTTCTGCTTTGCCGCTTCCCAGGTGTTGCTCAGGGCGTCGGGACCGTGACCGCCGGGCGATTTGATGCGGGTCTGGCCTTTTCCATCATAACCAAGACGGCGGGTTTTTAAGATTGCGGGCGCGCCGATGCGGCTAAGGCCGGTCTCCAAGTCTTCGAGCGTTTCGACCGCGTGGTAGGGCGCGACTTCGGCGCCCAGGCTTTCAATGAATTGCTTTTCAATGAGGCGGTCCTGTGCGGCAGCAAGCGCCCTCGCGCCGGGCATTACCAGCGCACCCCGCGCTTCCAAGGAAACGACCGTATCCACCGGCACATTCTCGAATTCGTAGGTGACGACGTCCGCCGCCTGGGCGAAGGCGGAAAGAGCATCGCCGTCGTCATAATCTGCGCAAATCGAAAAGGCGGCGACGTCAAAGGCGGGGCTATTTTTCTCGGGCGCGAGAATACAAGTCTTCAGCCCAAGGTTGGACGCAGCGACGGCGAGCATGCGCCCCAACTGGCCGCCGCCCAAAATACCGATGCACCCATTGGCGGGCGTCACAATTTTTTCGGACGCAGCAGTCACGGCGTCTCGGCGACCGCATCGGTTTGCGCTTGTCGCCATTCATTCAGGCGCTCGGCCAAGCTTTCGTCAAAGGCGGCGATGATCGCCGCCGCTAGCAGGCCCGCATTCATCGCCCCGGCGTCACCGATCGCAACGGTCGCCACTGGCACGCCGCGCGGCATTTGCACAATCGACAGAAGGCTATCGAGACCGCTTAAGCTTTTTGACTGCACAGGAACGCCAATCACTGGCAGGGGTGTTAGTGCGGCCGTCATGCCGGGCAGATGCGCTGCCCCGCCAGCGCCAGCGATGATGACTTTTAAGCCGCGATCTGCGGCGCCAGCCGCAAAGTCGTAGAGCCGCTTTGGCGTGCGATGGGCGGAGACGATCTTGACCTCATGGCTGACGCCCAGGGTTTGCAGAACTTCTGCCGCGTTTTTCATCACGGGCCAGTCCGACGAAGACCCCATGATGATGCTAACTGCCGGATTTTCCTGGTCAGGTTCAGGGCTACGGGGGCTGTCGTCGATCGCCACGGAATAATCCTGTGCTTTGCAAAGCGCGACACGTAGAGCAACTTCGCATCAATCTGAACCGCTTCGTTGCTCTAGATTTTTATTTTGTCGCGTTTTCTAGCGCCGAACAGGCGCCGAGTTGGTCGAAAACGCTCTAGCAAAGCGCGACGTTTGCGTGCAACCCGTTCGGTACAAAGGGCGATCTGAATTGCGAACAAAGTGTCGAGAGACGCCGGCTGTCTGGACGGGGCGTACATTGCGCCGGCGCCTCTCAAATGCGTCGTCGAGCGTGCAACGGAGGTGAAGGGGATCAACGCTGCTGCTGGTTAACGCCGCTCCCTAAAAATGGATGCTTGGGGCGATTTCTGAAGGGCCCATGCGACGAACGGTGGTTTTTTCGGGTCAAACGCCGATTGCTTTTGGTGTGCTGGCCCCGAAATCGATCAGAAAATCCCAGTCGGCCAGCCAAAAATTAACGTAAAATTTTGGACTTCGCCCTGTAATCTTTGTGCAAAAAGGCGTGTGATATGAAAGTAACCGGAACCCAGGCGGGGCGGCCTGTCGCCCGTACGCGCCAAACCGAGCGTGCAAGCGGGAGCGGCGGCGCCAAAGGCCCTGCGCCGGTCTCTGACAAGATTTCGGTTGCTGGCATCCCTGAGGCGGAATTAACGCCGCGGGTGCGCGAAGCGCTGATGTCTCTCTTGAGCGAAGTGGCTGATTTGCGTCGAGAGCTTGCGCAAGCGCGCGAAGAAATGCGCGAGCTTAAATCGATCGCCGATACGGACCCGCTGCTCGCAATCATGAACCGCCGGGCCTTCGTTCAAGAGCTTAACCGGTCGCTCTCCATGGTCGAGCGCTATGAAACGCCTGCGAGTTTGCTTTTCATCGATTTGAACGACCTGAAGAAAATCAACGACAATCTTGGCCACGCCGCAGGCGACGCCGCGCTGCAGCACGTTGCAGCGGTTTTAAAAGATAACATCAGACAGACCGATGTTGTCGGTCGGCTTGGCGGCGATGAGTTTGGCGTCATTTTGATGGTGACCGACGAGGCGCAAGCAGCCACTAAGGCGGAACGCTTGCGTCAAGCGCTTTACGACGCGCCAATTGAGCTTGAGGGAAGGCGCGCGCGGTTATCGATTGCGGTCGGCGTTGTGGGGCTTCACACAAGCGTCACCGCCGAGGAGGCTTTAGGTGCAGCTGACGCAAAGATGTACGCGCACAAAAAACAAACCAAGGCGCGCGCCTCGTAGAGCGTTCCCCAACCGACCGGCTGCCGCGTCGGGCGCCAAGAAAATGCGAAAAAATCAAAAGTAGCAAAGCGCTTAAGTCGATGCGACGCTACCATCGTTACCCAACGGGTCTCAGCAGCCGTCGCCCCCGTTTTGCCCTCATTGAAGCGCGTTTCGGAATTCCGGTGCTGGTTTCAGGCGATGATATCAGGCGTAATCCGTTCCCGGATTTTATAGATGAGATCCTTGATTTGAAGTTTTTTCTTTTTGAGCCGCGCGATGGTGAGCGGGTCGCTCGCTCTATGGGCTTGAAGCGCTTCAATGGCGGCGGCGAGGTCAGCGTGGTCCTGTTCGAGCGCAGTTAACTTCCGCAGTAAAACTTCGTCATTTGCAACCGGTTCATCAACGTCTGTGGTGCTCGACCCAATTTGTTCGCCGCCGGGTTCGTTTTCGCTATCGCTTTCAATGACCCGAAGACGCATCTTATTTATCGGTATGCGTATTGGTTCAGAATCTGGCGTGTTTTGATCGTCGGTCATCTATTGCATCGGCGGGTCTTGCCGCATCGGCGTTTAGGTCAACGAAGCTACAGTAGTATTTTCTGAACCAGGTCGACAAGCGCCTTTGGCGTCGGCTTATTCGAAGGATTTGCGAGGGAAATATAGGCTTCCAAATTCTGCTTTGCGCAGGACAGGATTTTATCCGTTGGCGGTGGATGATGGCTGTCGATTGGGCCAGCAACCTGTTCCAACGCCTGTTGCTCTATAGCCTCCGCGTCAAGCTCCGATTGCTTGATCATTTGCCTGAGCGCTTCAACACGTTGTGCATTTAGACGCGCACTCGGCGTTTTCAGTTTCCGCCGGACGTTCCTGAGCGGTCGCACGACCTGCTCTGCCCATTGGTTGGAGACCGCGAAAGCCTCGCGCAGAATTTTTGTCTCGACCGCGCCCCTAAAAGTCGCCGTCCAATGGCACCACAAAATGAGATTAACGTTTAGATTGTGCGCATCCTGAAAGCTTATCAGCAGGTCTGATACGCCCGGTTTTTGATAGTGGGCAACCGACCACGTCCAAAGCCGACCCGCTTCCGTCGCTAAACTTGCGGGCGTTGCGTCCGCGGTTTCGCCAAGCGAATTCTGACCTGGTGGATTTCGGGGCATAGGCCTTCGCGTTAATCCGTTTTGGAGGATCCGTCTGCGGTGTTTTTCACAGCACTTGGTCGGCGGCCTTTTTCAAGGTCTTCACCCCATCTTTTTGCGCCCGTGCCG
>JBCCTV010000044.1:0-17478 GCA_039197915.1 Pseudomonadota bacterium
GCCTATTTGGCGTCCCGGCTAGCAGAATTAAACCACAAAAATATCCGCCAGAATGGCGGTGATGTCTGCGTCGAGACCAGAAAAAGGAGTGAGATCGATGGCTACCGGAACCGTTAAGTGGTTTAACGCCACAAAAGGGTACGGCTTTATTACCCCCGATGAAGGGGGCAAAGACGTTTTTGTTCATATCACCGCTGTTCGTGACGCTGGTCTGGTAGGCCTGGATGACGGCCAGCGTGTTGAGTACGATTTAAAGGAAGAACGCGGCAAAACCGCGGCTACCGGTCTTAAGGTTGCCTAGCGGCTTTCTTTGCCAACTTAGTTTTTTGGTTGACCGGGAGATCAATAGGCTTCCCGGTCAAGGTCCTTTTATTCTTCAATAATTCGATTGCCCGGCAAGCGCATTTGGTTGAGCGGTGTTAGTGCTTTTTGCGAGAAGCCCACGCCAACCTAGCCCGCTTTCCGTAATCTCTCCCGTCAGCCCTACGTGGACTTTGTTACCTTGGCTTGCCGGTGGCAGCGAGAATTCGATGCTTCGAAGCGCTTTGAACACCGTTAGACATCTTCGCCGAAGCGATTGGTCACAAGGTCGTTTAACGCTTTTAACGCTTCGTTTGCTTCTGGACCTTCGGAAGCGATTTCAATTGTGGTTCCCGGTCCCGCGCCCAACGTCAGTAGGCCCATGATCGAACATCCACCGACGCTTATACCGTCACGGGAAACCGTGACCTTCGCATTGTATTTCGATGCTTCCGTACAAAATTTTGCTGACGCGCGCGCATGCAGCCCGCGCTTGTTTGTAATGAGTACGGATATAGAAGACCGCGAAGTCACTCGCCTTCCGAAGGCTCACCGGACAGAACCCAAGACGCTACATTAATATATTTGCGCCCAGCCTCGTGAGCAGCGGCAGCCGCTGCGGCTAAGTCCTTCTCCGCACGGATTGACGCGAGCTTAATCAGCATAGGGAGGTTGACGCCAGCGATAACCTCCGCCTTCGCTTTTTCCATCACGGAAATGGCGAGGTTTGACGGCGTTCCCCCAAACATATCGGTTAAAATGACAACGCCGTCGCCATCGTCGACCGCTTGCGCCGCCTCTAGAATATCGGCGCGCCGCTTTTCCATGTCGTCGTCAGCGCCGATTGAAACAGCGCGCACCTTATCTTGAGGTCCAACGACATGTTCAGTCGCTGCAAGAAATTCCTCAGCCAACCGGCCGTGGGTGACGATAACGAGCCCTATCAATGCCATCGCTCCCGCAATTCAACAGCGCACATTGGGGACCTTATCGTGCCATTTGTCCAGATATAACTGCTCGGAGCACTGCGCGTATCTGGCCAGCATTTCCCGGCATTGCGAGCGGCCAAACATCAATGTCTATGCCGCAAATACGCTCTTTATCTGGCGCGGCAATGCGGTCTTTATGGGTTTCGCTCAAGTCAAAACAGACCGTTATTGGAACGTCGGCGTCGCAAGACTTCGTCGGCGTTGGGCCGAAGCCGCGAACCTCTATCAAGCCTCTAATCCCAGATACAGTTCTTGCGTGGAGCGCGTCGCCGTCGCGGTAAATCTCTACGATGTCGTCGCTAATCAATGCGGTTCGGCGCCATGGACAATTTTGGACTAAATCGAGGGCGAGCGCTGATTTTCCGACACCGGATGGCCCTTTCAATAGTATTCCGCATAGCGGACCATTACGGTCGACCGCAACCAATACGCCCGTTGCGTGGACCCGCACCGGCGCATCGCCCGGCGGCGTCATGAAATATCAATGCCGTTTAAGGCCGCCGCATCCTTAAAACAGCCAAAGCAGAGCGAGCGGACGATGGTATCCGCGTTGCGCTCAAACTCATCAGCGCTCAACGCATTGCAGGCTTCGCAAAGCGCTTCAAAAACGCCGCCATTGCTGTTCCAGTAAAATCCAGATGCGACGCCCGTCGCTAGCGCTTCGGTGATGTGGACACAAACAAAGGTTTCATCCTGTAACCCATGTGCGCCGCATTTTAGTTTCACCGTTCACCCTATCGGTCAATTTCACCGAACACGATATCAAGCGACCCTAAAACGGCGGAAACGTCGGCGAGAAGATGCCCACGGTTCATCCAATCCATCGCCTGCAAGTGTGCATAGCCCGGCGCGCGTATTTTGCACCGGTATGGCTTATTCCCACCATCCGATACGAGAAAAACGCCGAACTCGCCCTTCGGCGCCTCGACCGATGCGTACACTTCACCAGGCGGCGTTCGAACACCTTCAGTATAAAGCTTAAAGTGATGGATTAATGACTCCATCGACCCTTTCATTGCCGCACGCCGAGGCGGGGCAACCTTGCCGTCGGTCGTCATCACGGGGCCTGCGCCTTCATCGCGGATCTTTGCAATCGCTTGCTTCATGATGGCGTTCGACTGGCGCATCTCTTCCATTCGGCAAAGGTAGCGATCATAGCAATCGCCATTCTTGCCAATAGGAATGTCGAAATCATACTCAGTATACGTTTCGTATGGCTGCGACTTCCTCAAATCCCATGCTGCGCCAGATCCGCGAAGCATAACGCCCGTGAACCCCCAAGCGAAGCCTTCCTCTTGGGTGACGACGCCAATGTCGACGTTTCGTTGTTTGAAAATTCTGTTGTCAGTTAGGAGCGTCTCGATATCATCCAGCGTTTTTTCAAATTCGTCGCACCACTGATCGATATCGTCAATGAGAGCCTCCGGCAGGTCCTGGTGAATGCCGCCGACACGGAAAAAAGCAGCGTGCATCCGAGACCCGGAAGCGCGCTCATAAAAGACCATTAGCTTTTCGCGTTCCTCAAAACCCCATAAGGGCGGTGTAAGCGCGCCGACGTCCATCGCCTGTGTCGTCACGTTCAACATGTGCGACAGGATACGCCCAATTTCGCAGAATAAAACGCGGATATGTTGCGCGCGGCGAGGCGGTGTAATCCCAAGGAGTCGCTCAGCGGCAAGACAAAAAGCGTGCTCCTGGTTCATTGGAGCCACGTAGTCTAACCGATCAAAATAAGGGATCGCCTGCAGGTAGGTCTTATATTCGATTAACTTTTCCGTACCACGATGAAGTAAACCGATGTGAGGATCAATGCGTTCAACGACTTCGCCGTCAAGCTCCACAACAAGGCGCAAAACACCGTGTGCGGCCGGATGTTGTGGGCCAAAATTAATTGTAAAATTGCGTTCCGCTCCGGCGTCGTCGCCCGCTGGCGCTGCGCCGACCTCAAGAACTTTAATTGATCCGTCCGCCATGTTTTACCTTAATCGGCTTGAGTGGCCGTTGAACTACTTGCCGCAGCGCCATCGGCAAAAAGCGCCATGACCTGTTGGCCTGTCAGCGCCTGTGTTGGTTGGTTGAAGTCGTAATAGCTTGGCTTCTCGTCGGTAAAAATTTCAACAACCAGTTTCCCGTCCGATAAGTCGTCTAGGGCTCCCGCATGGACGGTATGCATCGCGCCATTCTTAAATCGGTAGAATAAATTCGACCCGCAGTTTTTACAAAAGAGGCGTTCTGCCCAATCGGATGACGGGTACACTGCTAGCGTTTCGGCATCGTCGATGTTTGGCGGCCCAGCAAGGGTGATCCCCAGCAAGGGGCCGCCGATTTGGCGACGACACATGTTGCAGTGACACGCATCAATATGAACGCCATCGTCATGCACCTGAATATCCACTGAGAAGGCAACCGCACCGCACAGGCATTTACCGAAACGCTTGCTGGAAGGCTCGTTCGTCACTGCTTGCCCTCCTCCGTCGCCTTCTCATCGCCAGGCAACACGTAGGACGCCCCTTCCCAAGGGCTCAGATAATCAAAATTCCGATATTCCTGGACTAAGTTTACCGGTTCATAGACGACGCGTTTTTTCTCATCGTCATATCGAACTTCTTTGTACCCCGTGAGCGGAAAGTCTTTCCTGAGGGGGAAACCTTCAAACCCATAATCTGTTAGTATACGTCGCATGTCGGGATGGCCTGAAAAGACAATGCCGTACATGTCAAAGGTTTCCCGTTCGAACCAATTCGCGCAAGGAAAGACATCAACAACGGAGGGTATTGTTTCGTCTTCCGCCACGGCAGCCTTCACACGTATACGAATGTTATTGTGAAGCGATAAGAGATGATAAACGACGTCGAAACGCCTGGAGCGCTCCGGGTAATCAACACCGCATAGATCCATTAGCTGCAGAAACCGACAGGCGGCGTCGTCGCGCAGGAAACGCAAGACCTGCGAAACGCGGTCGGCCCGCACATCGATGGTCAATTCGCTATAAGCGATTTCAGCGCTACGAACGTCGTCTTCGATTGACGCCAGAATGTGGTCTTTTAAATCCGTGAGATCGTCGCTCATTGGCGCATACCCGGTTCTGATTTAAGCGGACCCCAGATGTTCATATGGTCTCTGCGCCGCCAACGTAACGACGCGCGATCTTAAACGCAGCGTATCCGCTCGCCGCTGCAACAACGCCCACCAGAATGAACATCAAAGAAAGACGTGGCGGCCTGAAAAAACGAGACGCCATCATCAGTAACAACGCGACGCCTACGGCAAGCATAACACCCTGACGGTTCATCGAATGATCGATCCTTCGCGTCTTATCTTTTTCTGCAGTTGCAAAATTCCATAGACCAACGCCTCAGCGTTCGGGGGAAATCCAGGAACATAGATATCGACCGGCACCACGCGGTCACAGCCGCGCACCACGGCTTATGAGTAGTGGTAGTAGCCGCCGCCATTCGCACATGACCCCATGGAAATCACATAACGCGGGTTTGGCATCTGGTCATAGACCTTGCGTAGCGCCGGCGCCATTTTGTTCGTCAGCGTGCCGGCGACAATCATTACATCCGATTGCCGGGGGCTCGCACGGGGAGCAACGCCAAACCGCTCCAAATCATACCGCGGCATGGAGGCTTGCATCATCTCCACCGCGCAGCAGGCAAGACCAAAAGTCATCCACATGAGTGAGCCCGTCCGGGCCCAGTTTATGAGGGCGTCGGTGGGAGCTGTGAAGAAGCCCCGATCTGCCAGCTGATCCGAAAGCTCTGAATAAAACGGGTCCTTCGCATCAGGCGAATAAATTGGACCGTCTACAGATGACCCAGGCGTCGTTACCGCCATTCGAGCGCTCCCTTTTTCCATTCGTAGACAAACCCAATCGCGAATACGGCAATGAAAACGAACATCGACCAGAACGCAAAAATCTGAAATCCGCGATCCATACCGAGTTCGGGGTTGAACAACGCCACCGCCCAGGGAAAGAGAAATGCGACATCCAGATCAACGATAATGAATAGGATTGCGACGATATAAAACTGAACGTCGAACTTCATTCGACTGTCGTCAAACGCATTAAAACCACACTCGTAGGTTGAGGTTTTTTCAGGGTCAGGCTCTGCGGGCGCAATAACGATCGGAAGCACCAAAAATGCTAGCGATAGCGCCACCGCTATGCCTAAGAAAACAAGGATTGGCAGGTAATCTAATAAAAAATCGGGGGTCGCCATGCGTTTCAAAATATCCCTTCGCGTTCACCGGGATTAAGCGCTGACCGTTAGATTTCGCAAGCCCCCATATAGACGCATTCGCCGCTCCTGACAGGCGCAGAAGCGGCGAAAATTAGTATTTAAGAATTCACCATGCGAAGACGCTGTGAATGCGTTTCAAAGGCGCTTTTGCTCGAGTGTGGGAAAGCCTCAGCAAGAACGAAAGTCCGTCCTACCGAAGCGATTTTACTATTTCCTCGCACATCTTTTTTGCATCAGAGAACAGCATCATTGTGTTGTCCCGGAAGAAGAGTTCGTTCTGAACACCAGCGTAGCCTGACGCCATCCCGCGTTTCACAAAGAGCACCGTTCCAGAGTTCTCAACGTCGAGGATCGGCATGCCATAGATTGGCGATGCTTTATCCGTTTTCGCAGCCGGGTTGGTCACGTCGTTCGCACCAATGACGAACGATACGTCGGCGGTCCGGAACTCGGCGTTGATATCTTCGAGCTCAAAGACTTCGTCGTAGGGGACCTGCGCTTCCGCGAGGAGAACATTCATGTGGCCAGGCATACGGCCTGCGACCGGGTGAATTGCGTATTTCACCTCAACGCCCTCTTCTTTCAACGCGTCAGCCATTTCTTTCAGGGCATGCTGCGCTTGGGCGACCGCCATACCGTAACCCGGCACAATGATGACCTTGCCGGCGTTCTTCATAATGAAAGCGGCGTCGTCAGCGGACCCCTGCTTAACCGGTCGTTCTTCGCCGTCGCCGCCGCCGGCCGCTGCATCCTCGCCGCCAAATCCGCCCAAAATCACCGAAATGAATGACCGGTTCATTCCCTTACACATGATGTAAGAAAGGATGGCCCCGGACGACCCAACGAGAGCGCCCGTAACAATCAACGCCATGTTCTGCAGCGTAAAGCCAATTCCTGCTGCGGCCCAACCGGAGTAAGAATTCAGCATAGACACAACGACAGGCATATCTGCGCCGCCGATCGGTATGATGATCAAAAAGCCGACAACAAACGCCGCCAGCGTGAGGAGCAGGAACATGAATGTCGACTGCCCGCCGAACATTAAAATGATCAGGCAAAGGAGGATGAAAAAGCCCAAGCCGATATTAATCAGGTGCCTAGACGGCAGAATAATCGGCTTGCCCGACATATTGCCGTTAAGCTTTAAGCCTGCGATCACTGATCCAGAAAACGTGATTGCGCCGATCGCCGCCCCTAACGACATCTCCAGCATGGATGACGCGTGGATATGGCCAGGCTCACCGACACCGAAAGCGCGTGGTGCTAGGAACGCCGCCCAAGCGATAAAGACCGCCGCCAGACCAACGAGCGAGTGAAACGCCGCAACAAGCTGGGGCATCTGGGTCATCTGTACGCGTTGCGCGATCAGTGCGCCCGCGCCGCCGCCAATGCCGACGCCCAGTAAGATCGTAAACCACGTGCCGAAGCCTTTATTCTCAAGCACGAAGAGCGTCGTTAGCACGGCGATACCCATGCCGATCACGCCAAAGCGGTTCCCCTCGCGGGACGTCTCCGGCGAAGATAAGCCACGCAGGGCCAGGATGAATAAAACGCCAGACGCGAGATATAGAAGGGAAGGAAGGTTACCAGCCATTGGTCTCTAGCTCCCCTTCTTCTTATACATGGCCAACATTCTCTGGGTGACCAAAAACCCCCCGAAAATATTTACGCTCGCGAGAACGACGCCAAAAAATCCGAACCATTTGGACATACCGCCCGAGGCTGCGTCTGTAAGATCCGCGCCAAGAGCAATGAGAGCCCCCACGATGACCACGGACGAAATTGCGTTGGTCACGGACATAAGCGGCGTATGGAGCGCAGGCGTCACC
Source organism: Pseudomonadota bacterium (assembly GCA_039197915.1). GTDB lineage: Bacteria > Pseudomonadota > Alphaproteobacteria > Caulobacterales > Parvularculaceae > JAJFFW01. Next base: position 7,366 of record JBCCTV010000044.1, read on the forward strand.
GACCAAACCACGTAGTAGCCGACAAACACGGCTAGAACGAAGATACTCAGTAGATAAACAAATTCCGACGGTCCAGACATGGTCGCTGCAAGCTCAGCGAATGTCTCCGCAATTGTGCGCGCTTCAGCAGCGGCGGTCGTTGCGGTTTCAGCATTGCTTGCCGCCGCGGTCGCCGCTTCGGTGGCGGTCGACGCGGCCTCCTGAGCCGCTTCAGCGGCCTCTTCAATATCGCTCGCTTGGGGTTGCATGGGGATTGCCCTCTTTGGTTATCCGATTTCGATAAGGCCGCCGAGAATGGCGACCTGAGCGCCTGAATCTTAAAAGCTTTAGGTATTAGGTTTTGCTGGCTGTGTCGCCATCGGCAGTCGGTTTTGTCTCGGTCTTTGCCGGCGCCGCGCCGTTTGCCGTTGAAGACGCATCATCAACAAAGCTTGCATGGACGATTTTCCCATCACGCGTAAGGGTCACGCCCTGGATGATCTCGTCTTCTGGGTCTGCATTAAACGACTTCGCCTCTTTGTCGTAGAACGCTGAGATAAAGTTGAAGAGGTTTTTCGCGTAGAGGCTTGATGCGTCTGCCGCTAGCCGCCCGGGTACGTTTGCAAAGCCGAGGATTAGAACGCCGTCCACATCTATCACCTCGCCTGCGCGGCTGAGCGCGACATTGCCGCCCTGCTCCACGGCAAGATCAACCAAAACAGACCCTGCCGCCATCGACCGAACCATCGGTTCACTGACGAGCTCAGGCGCCGGTCGCCCGGGGATCAAAGCCGTTGTGATGACGATGTCTTGCTTCTTGATGTGTTGAGCGACGAATTCCGCCTGGCGCTTCTTGAAGTCGTCTGACATCTCTTTAGCGTAACCGCCTGATGTCTCGGCGCTTTTCATCTCTTCTTCATCGACAGTGATAAACGTTGCGCCAAGGCTCTCAACCTGTTCTTTCGCCGCAAACCGCACATCCGTTGCAGAAACGACAGCGCCTAAACGCCGTGCTGTTGCGATCGCCTGAAGCCCTGCAACGCCCGCCCCCATAATGAAAACCTTTGCCGGTGCGATCGTTCCGGCAGCCGTCATCATGAGAGGCATCGCACGGCCGAAATACGCAGCGGCGTCCACCACCGCCTTATATCCAGCGAGGTTCGACTGGGAGGAGAGAACATCCATTGATTGCGCACGCGTGATCCGCGGCATGAAATCCATGGCGAAAGTATCGACGCCCGCATCCGCGTAGGACTTGAGGAGATCTTTCTCCGCATAGGGCGACAAAACTGCAGCGAGCTTTGAACCCCGGGCGAGTTTGCCAAGCTCCGCTTTCGTTGGTCTTTGCACTTTCAAGACAAGGTCCGCACCTTTGACGGCCGCGGCTAAATCCTTCGCGATTGACGCGCCAGCTGACGTAAAGGCGTCGTCGCTAAATTGCGCGCCTGCGCCTGCGCCTGATTCAACAACAACATCTGCACCGAGGCCCGTGTATTTCTTCACGGTCTCTGGAGAAGCGGCGACGCGCGTTTCGCCATCGCGCGTTTCCTTCAGCACGGCAATTTTCATGACGGCTCCTGAAACTCTGAGGTGTTACGCCGGAAAAGCCATTACGGCTTACGGCTAGTGAGAGAAAAACGCTTTAACGATAAAAAACACCGCCAAGTAAGTGATAACTGCGGCAACAATGGAAAGACCGATTCCATTCGCTAAAACGAGGTTGGTGAAAAACATTGTGAGCGCGAGCGAGAATGGCACGCCTATGCTCCCAGCGACCCGCATGACAGCGTCATAGGTCTGGCGATTTTGCTCGGCGTCTAAGGTATTTTCGTTGTTTTCATTTGCCATTTTGAACGCCTTACACTTCGTCAATCGTGCTGGACTATTGGCTGAAATCCCAGCCCGGGGCAAGCGGAATACTGCGGATAAACTCACGACCAAACACCAAATGGAACCTTTTTTTGAAAATGAAAAATACTAATCAGCGGATCAGCGCCGGTCGGCGCGTCGCAATCATCGGGGCTGGCATGGCGGGCATGGTCTGCGCGTCGCGGTTATCCGCTGCAGGCTTTGCCGTCACTGTTTTTGAAAAATCGCGGGGACTTGGCGGGCGCCTCGCAACAAGGCGCGCCGACGCCTTGTCGTTCGACCATGGGGCGCCGTCGTTTGGGGCGACAAGCGAACCCTTTCGAGCTTTTGTGGATGAGCTTTCAAATGGGCCAAAAGCGAGCATTTCGTTCTGGGCGGAAGCCCCAGGGCTGCAGGCTTTTGTCGGGCTTCCCTCAATGAACGCCTTGCTGAAACCCTTGGCGGAGTTGGTTTCCGTAAATTTTTCAAAGACGGTTGCCAACGCTGAGAAAGACGCTGACGGCTGGCGCTTACACCTAAAAGACGAAGACCCCACCGGGACATACGATTATCTTGGCGTCGCTGTCCCCGCCCCCCAAGCCATCGAGATCGTCCACGAAGCAGCTGTCGCGGCGGGCGCGAGCGAGGCTCGGTACGCGCCTTGTTGGACAACGTTGCTCGCCTGCGCGCCGGACGCTTTGCCCGACAACCCAGCACCCGACGCGGATCTCTTTAGCGCCGTCATCGCAAACGATACAAAGCCCGGACGACCGCAGGGCCTAGCTCAAATTGTTCTGCACGCGCGACCTGTTTGGTCGAAAGCAAACCTAGAACACGAGAAAGACGAAATCGCGCGCACCATGGCTGACGCCTACTTTAACGGCGCGACGCCAGAGCTTCAGCACTTAGCGGGACATCGCTGGCGATACGCGTTCGTTGAAGAGCCCGCTGGCTTGCAGCCGGCTTTCGACAAGGCGCAGAAAATTGGCTTTGCCGGCGATTGGCGGCGCGGCCCAACGGTTGAGGACGCCTTCTATAGCGGCGTGGAACTCGCCGATGGCATCATTGAGGCCGCGTCCGCTTAGAGTGTTGGCGCCGTGACCGGTTCGCTTCTAAGCATAAGTGTCGACGACTGGGGCGCACGGAGCGATTCAGCGCGCCTTTGCTTATTTAAGCACGCCCAATGACCTAAGCGCCCACTCGAATGGGCCAACAGCTCAGCAACATGCGAAGCGACGAAATGAAGGCGATCGGTTGATCCATCATCAGATGGTGGTGGGCGTCCGGCATCATCAGCAAGGGCGACCGGCCCGCGGTGACCTTACGCGAATGGGCAATTCCGTCACCTTGTGTAAACGCTGAATTTTGTCCGTAGACGAAGGCAAGCGGGCATCGTGGCGCGAGGAGTAAGTCTCGGTCAAAATGGACATCGAAATTTGCCCCTTGATAAGGATCGAATTTCCACGTCCAACCGGCGCCGCCTTCCATTGGCGCTTTGGTCAAACCTTCACGGGCAATATAGTCGACCAGGTAAAGATTTGTGCACGGCTGATTGGGCAGGAAACGAAAACGCTCAATTGGTTCGGCAAGCGAAGCGTAAACCCTTTTTGATCGCTGCTTTTTCGCCTGCTCTTCTTCAGGCTTTGCTCGAATGACCGTGTACCCCTCATCTGGGTCAGGCAAGCCTACGGGACTATCAACGACGACAGCGCCAGCGAGGCGTTCGCCAAAACGTTCAACCGAAGCCAAGGTGACATACCCGCCGAAACTGTGGCCAACAACGATGGGACGGCCAGCACGGTCGAGGCCTGCATCCTCAATAACGGCGAACGCTTCGTTGACGAGCTGCTCCATCGAATATCGAGGGCGCCATTCACTGTCGCCGAGACCAGAAATATCTAGGGCCGCCACCCGGAAGCGCTCAGTGAAAAAAGGCGCGAAAGGCCGCCACCAATTTCGATGGGCGCGTCCACCGTGGATGAAAAGCAGCCCAGGCTTTCCGATCTCTCCCCACGCGCTGTAGCGGATAACGGCTTTTTCGACTTCAACTGATCCCTCGTCTGAGGGTTGGTCGAGCGCCCACTTAAACCAGTCGGGCGCCGGCGGCTTTTCACCGCCGAGGCCTTCGAGGGGTCTGATGTGCTGCTTTTCGTTTTTTTCACCGTCGGCCATGGAGGTCCTCATTTTGCCCGCGAAAAGTCGTTTCTTTGAGCCGCATTAAGCGCCAGCTGTCGGCCCCGCCCGTCGCTAGCTGCATAGACAACCGGGATCGACCGCGGGGTCAATGGCGCTAAGCGCCGTGCCTGCAGCCCCCCACAAGCCCTTGGATTCGTTGGCAGTTTATGCAAGGCGCCCCGTTTTGGAACGGGTTAAAGCGAACCTTAACCCTGTTCCGATAGACCTTTCAGCAGCAGTTAGAACGAAAAGGCCCGTCGGGATGACGAAAACTATTTTGATTGTCGACGATGATCCGACCCAGCGTCGCCTGATGCGCGCGGTTTGCGAGAAGGGCGGGTATCCCGTCAAACTCGCGGAAAGCGGCGAAGAAGCCCTTGATATTATCCATGGACAAGACGGGGCCGATGTCGCGTTGATCCTCCTAGACCTACGCATGCCGGGGCTCGGCGGGATGGAGACTCTCAAACGCGCGAAGGCCTTTCGCGACGACCTGCCTGTGATTGTCCTGACCGCACAGGGCGGCATCGACACGGTCGTCGAGGCAATGCAAAGCGGCGCTGCCGATTTCTTTGTAAAGCCGGCCTCGCCTGAGCGCGTCATCGTTTCAATTAATAACGCGCTCAATATCGTTTCGCTGAAAGGCGAAGTCTCGCGCTTGAAGCGCAAACGCGATGGGGCGATGGGGTTCAAAGACCTGATTGGACACTCCCCTTCGATGGCGCATGTGGCGCGGCTCGGCGAACGGGCGGCGGCGTCAAACATACCGATACTGATCACCGGCGAGTCTGGGGTCGGTAAGGAAATGATAGCCCGCGCGATCCAGGGAACATCGGACCGCGCCGGGCGGCCGTTCGTAATCGTGAACTGTGGCGCAGTCCCGGAGAACCTGGTCGAAAGCATTCTTTTCGGTCATGAAAAAGGCTCTTTCACGGGCGCGTCTGCTAAGCACGTCGGCAAATTCCAAGAGGCGGACGGCGGCACCATTTTTCTTGACGAAGTCGGAGAACTTCCGCTTGAGATGCAAGTGAAGCTTCTCCGGGTCCTGCAAGAAGGCGAGGTTGATCCGATCGGCGCCAAAAGGCCTGTAAAAGTTGATGTCCGGATAATATCGGCGACAAACCGTGAGCTTACGGAAGAAGTAAAAGAGGGTCGGTTCAGGGAAGACCTGTTTTATCGGCTCAACGTCTTCCCGGTTCAGGCGCCGCCTTTGCGCGAGCGGTCAGAAGATATCCCGGCCCTGATCGAGCATTTCATAGCCCGCTACAACGCCGAGGAGCGCCGGGATGTGCGCGGCGTTCAGCACGAGGTCCTGGAAGTCCTGAAAGGCCAGCCCTGGCCAGGCAATGTGCGACAGCTCGAAAACGCTATTTTTCGCGCGGTCGTCCTCGCCGAAACCGCCTATCTGACGGCGGCGGACTTCCCGTTCCTCGCAGCGGAATTTGAAGCGGCTGGCGTTGCATGCGGACCGCCGCTCGCAACCCCCGAAGAAAGCGACGCCGCACAAACCAAAGGCGGACCACCGCAAACATTGGCAGCTCCTGGGGCGGCTCCTGGACACAATGCGGGCACGGATTTCAGTGCAGACGGCGCAAGCAGCGCTGTCGCCCTTTTTGACTACGAAGGGCACTTGCGGTCGCTGGAGGAAATCGAACGCGATTTGATTGCGCTCGCGATTGAAACCTATGACGGTCGTATGTCGGAAGTTGCGCGCCGCTTAGGCATGGGTCGGTCCACGCTTTACCGCAAAATCCGGGATCACGGCCTAGAGGTCAAACGCGCGAGCTAACCGGTTCGGAGAGCTTACGCTTCTCCGAGTGCGGATAGATAAAGCGAGAGCAAAGCCTCTTGCTCCTGACGATCGGAGCGGTCCATTTTCCGTAAGCGAATGACTTGGCGAAGGATCTTAGTTTCATATCCTTCGCCTTTTGCTTCGGCAAAGACTTGCTTGATGTCTTCCATCACCGCGGCTTTATCCTCCTCGAGCCGCTCCACGCGCTCAATAAATGATCGCAACCGATCAGCCGCGATCGTTGTTGCGCCTTCAGCTGAAACCGTCGGTGCGCCGTCCGCCATGGTAAAACCTCCTCGCTACGGTGGTCATTAGCCGACGGGAGCATCGCTGCCGCAAGGAAAAAGCGTTTGCCTGGGGAAAATTAAGAAGGCTGGGGAAAATCCAGGTCAGAACAAGTCGCGAAGCCGCGGGAGAACGGAAGACCGATTACACCGTTAGCCGCGATAGACCTGCTGTACTTAGATTTCTTGGCCTTCAAGCTCTCTACGGAGAGCGCGCGATCTCGTCAGAGCAGCGTCGCTATGCGGGTTCCAGCGCAGTGCTTCCTGCAAGGCTTCGTAAGCGCCGCGCTTCTCACCGCTAGCTGCGAGAATATCCGAGACCGCAATGCGCGCTTCGAAATGGCGGGGCTCTAAACGAAGCGCCTCGTTCAGGTCTTTAAAGGCCCCGTCGTCATCACCAAGCGAGAGCCGAACGATCCCTCGAAGGGCGTGCCCTTGCGCGAAGCTTGGGGCTAAACCAAGCAGATGGTTGAGTAGAGTTTCAGATCGCTCATGTTCGCCCTGTTCAGCGCTTATTTTCGCGCGGGCGTAAATCAGATCGATGGTGTCGCTAGCAGCGTCAGACCAAATTGAGCGTATACGATCTGCGGTCTCTTCCGCTTCGATGGCGTCGCCGCGCCTCAAAGTATCAAACAATTGGTCAAGGCGCGCATCCGTCTGGTCGGCGAAGGTCGCCGTCGGAACGCTGACGCACGCTACAGTTGTAAGCACTCTAAAAAGCCTACGCATCCATGCAGGCTAACCCGGTGTTCTTAATGTTCCAACACCTGAATCGCGACGGCTTGTTTCAACGGCCCTACCCCTGACGCGCTTTAAACCGACGCTGGGTCTTGTTGATCACATACACGCGGCCCCGGCGGCGAACGACGCGGCAGTCTTTATGGCGCTTTTTCAGCGACTTAAGTGAGCTTTTTACTTTCATCGGACGCCTCAAACGGTGCGGTGTTACGTGAGCGCCGTTGACTAGCGAGGCCGCTTAGCCGTGTCAATTACGCAAGCTAGATTTTCCCGAAATCACGCCCGGATTGGGCGCAAAGGCAGCGAATCGCGAGCAAGACCACGCCGTGGAATGGGATAGACCCCCTCACCGCCGATCGCCCAGGCTGTAAACTCGCCTGGCAAATAGGCGCCAAAGGCCTCGTCCAAGACATTTAAGCCGCCTGTGAAAGCGCCGAAAGCTGGCATTATTAACCGCTCCGGCGACTGCACGAAACAGCGCCGGCGAAGGGTTTTATTGCCGGTCCGAACGCGAGCGCACGGATGCATGTGGCCTGCGATTTCGCCAGGTTCGGCGTGCTCGTTTGGCTCGTGGGTCATAAACAGCCCGCCAATGCGTTCAGTTCTGGCGACCGTGCCGCCGAAACGCTTAGGCGGTTCAGGATCGTGGTTGCCTAAAATCCAGAGCCATTCGTGGCCGCTAATCAACGCGTCGAGCAAGGCGATGTCGGCGTCGTCCATACGCCCCTCGGCTCCAAGGTCGTGAAAAGCGTCACCCAGCGAAATAATGGTCGCGGGCTTATAGGCGCTACACAGCTGTCCCAAGCGGCGCAGCGTCGACCGCGTGTCATATCCCGGAAGCGGCACCCCTTGGCGCGCAAATGATGAGCCCTTCTCGAAATGCAGGTCCGCCACAATCAAAGCCTGAAGGCGTGGCCAATAGAGCGCGGCGCCCGTGAGCGGAACAAGCGTTTCGCCGTTGAGCGTTATCTCGTTTTCCGGTTGGGACTGCGCCCCAGACTCACGCTCGCTCACCCATCGCCTCTTTTATGATCGCTTCCGACGCCTCACGCAGCATCGCTTCTTGGGCTTCACCGATAATGGCTTCGCGATTGATCTCAAGCATGACCGGTACGGCGAGCGGCGTTACCCGGTCGAGCGCAACATGATTCACGCGCCCGCGCACACGGGCCAAAAGATCGCTTAATCGTTTGATGTCGAGAAAGCCGCCAGCTGCGTCTTCCCACGCGGCTTTGAGCAGAATGTGGTCCGGTTCATGTTCGCGCAACACATCGAAAATCAAATCAGCTGAGAACGTAACCTGCCTCCCCGTCTTCTCTTGGCCCGGGTACCGGCGTTCAATCAGTCCAGCAATAATCGCGCAATACCGAAACGTCCGTTTCATGAGGATTGATTGCTGCAACCATTCCTCCAAGTCGTCTCCTAGCATGTCTTCATCAAAGAGCGAGGCCATATCGACGTCGGCCATGTCCTTGCGCGCCCATACGGACAATGCGTATTCACCGGCGACAAATCCATAGGGCTGCTTCCCAAGCCGCTCGAGACGACGGGTCAACAGTGTACCGAGTGTTTGGTGGGCAAGCTGGCCGTCGAACGGATAACAGACCAGGAAATTCCTGCCCATATTGGGGAACGTCTCGACCAGCAATTCACCCGGGTCCGGAATAATTGAAACCTCGCGTTGTGTTTCCAGCCATTCGCGTACTGGGTCTGGCAGATTGCTCCAGCATTCAGGCGTATGGATCATTTCGCGCACACGGCCTGCAAGATAGGTAGACAGAGGAAATTTGCCTCCAGCCCATGAGGGTATGCGCGGCTCTTCTCCAGCGGCTTTGGAAACAAGCGCGTCCATTCCTCGAACGCCCTCAAACCGAAGCACTTCGCCCGCAAACAAAAAAGTGTCGCCTGGCGTTAGCTGTTCAACAAGCCATTCTTCAATCGTGCCAAGCACTGGGCCCGGCCGCTTAGGTCCTTTTTTTGATGCTAGACGCACATTCAACGCTGACGCCTCGACGATCGTCCCGACATTCATGCGATAATGTTGGGCGACCCGGGCATTACGAACCTTATAGCGGCCCTCTTTATCTTGGATGATCCGTTTGTAGCGATCGTAGTTTTTAAGCGCATACCCGCCTGTTTCAACAAAGCGCAGCGCCTCGTCGAACGTCTCTCGCGGTAAATCCTTATAGAGAGATACCGATATCACTTCTGTATAGAGATCATCAGCATAGAACGGCTCTCCGCAGGCGACGCCCATTATGTGTTGGCATAGAACGTCGAGCGCGCCGGGTCGAAACGGCGCCCCGTCCAATGCGCCGTTCTCAATAGCTTCCTTAGCAGCGTAGCACTCCAGAACTTCAAGGCGATTGCTCGGCACGAGCAGTGCGCGGCTCGGCTCCGTCATCCGGTGGTTTGACCGCCCAATGCGCTGGGTCAGGCGACTGGCCCCTTTTGGTGCGCCAATCTGAACAACGAGATCAACGTCGCCCCAGTCGATCCCAAGATCGAGCGTTGAGGTGCAGACAACAGCGCGCAAATCACCACGCACCATGGCCGCTTCAACCTTTCGCCGCCGGGCGACGTCGAGCGATCCGTGGTGGAGCGCAATGGTGAGGTTATCGTCATTAAGGCGCCAAAGGGCCTGAAAGGTCAGCTCAGCTTGGGCGCGCGTGTTCACAAAAACGAGCGTAAGCTGAGCAGTTTTTATGGCCTCGTAAACCTCCGCCCAGGCATGTCGCGCGGAATGACCGGACCAGGGAATGCGCTCTTCGGACTCCATGACGGAGACCCGCGCCTCCGCGCCACCATCTGCTAGAATGAGCTCTGCTTGCTCCGCACCCTCACGCTGGGGCGATAAAAAATCCAAAAGCGGTTGCGCATCCGGGACCGTTGCAGAAAGGCCTGTCACCCGCACCTCTGGCGCGAACGCCCTTAGCCTCGCGATATCAAGCCCCAACAGATGGCCACGCTTAACACCAACAACAGCGTGGATTTCATCAATAATGACGGCGCGCAAATTCTTGAAATAGGCGCGCGCATCTTTCGCTGCGAGAAGCAGGGCGAGCTGCTCCGGCGTTGTTAAAAGGATATCGGGAGGGTTGGTTTTTTGCCGCTGACGGCGCGCTTGAGGGGTATCGCCGGTCCTTGTTTCCATACGGATCGGAAGAGCCATTTCCTCAACAGGGGCTTCCAAATTACGAGCGATGTCGACAGCAAGCGCCTTTAGCGGCGATATATAGAGCGTGTGCAGACCATCGCTCGTATCTTTTTGGGATAGTTCAACTAGGCTTGGCAAAA
>JBCCTV010000045.1:0-17000 GCA_039197915.1 Pseudomonadota bacterium
CAACGGCGCTCGATCGTTTTTATGATCCGCAGGATGAGGTTTTCCGAAAAATATTAGCGTCTGCGGAAGATCGATTGTTCACCGGAACTGGCAAACGGACGAATGAAACCATTTACGGTATCATCGAAAGACGGGCGCCAATCATTAAACAACGGACTTACTTCTTGGATGCTTACCTGAAGCATTCGGCATTGTCGGTCGCATCAGGCTTTTCCAAGCACAACAGCGCCGCCGCCGCCTTCATTGCAGCAGAGCCATCGATCAAAATTGCAGACACCGTCGTCGCATTCGGCACGCAAGGCGCGCTGCGCCGCGCAGATGCATTAGTCATCGACAACGGCGAGCGATTTGTCACCGGCCGCAAGGTCAAATTTGGAGAGTCGTTTATCCCACCGATCGCAAGCCTCCTAAAAGAGGCTGGTGTCGCGCAAATGATTGTTATCTTTAAGCCCGTATCAGTTTTTGACAAACCAATGCCGACCGACGTCGCGTCGTTTTACGAAGATGCTCTCAGCTATTTTGAAGCGCAAGACATCGCCTTTTTGGATTTTGTCCGCGACGACGCCTTAAAACAATCATATTTCGCCAAGGGCGATCACTACAATCAACTAGGGATGGAGTACGTAACCTCTCGGATCGTCAATGCACTGTACGCCAATAATTTGGCGACTCGCTGATGATTACAACACCGCAGCGCCCCATGACCCGGTAACTCAACGTGTCATTTAACAGCATTCTAGGCGTACTCTTTGCGGCCGGCGTCTTTCTCGGTTGCTGGGAGTTGCCAACGCGCTTTCGAAATCCCTTCCTTCTCCTGTCGAGTTTCGCGTTTTACGCCTATGGCGACCCACTCTATTTGCTTTTGCTGCTGCTCGTCATTGCTGTCGGCTATATCGGCGGACGGATGATTGATCGGGGCGATCGTTCGAAGCTCACCCTGACGGCGTGTGTGATTTTGCTCTTGGCCCTGCTCGGCGTCTTCAAATATTTTAATTTTTTCATGCAATCATTTGCGGCGCTGTTGCAAGGTTTTGGTCTCCATACGGATACAATAACCTTGCAAGTCCTACTACCGATTGGGATCTCGTTTTATATATTCCAAACGATCGGGTACTTGGTCGACGTCTATCGCCGGCAAGTACGAGCTGAGACAAGCGTCGTTAATTTCTCACTTTTTGTGTCTTTCTTCCCGCAGCTGGTCGCTGGACCGATTGAGCGATCCACGAACCTTTTGCGGCAAGTGCGTGCGCATCGCGCAGCTCCCGCCTTGGCGGATGTTACCTATGGGATGTTTCTCATCCTCCAGGGATACGCCAAGAAGATCGTGATTGCGGATAGGTTGGGGCCTTACGTTGACCTGATTTTTCAACAACAAACGCTTTCCGCGCCCCTGATTTTCGTTGGCCTGTTGTTTTTCGCATTGCAGATCTACGGGGATTTTTCAGGCTACACCGATATCGCCCGGGGCTATGCGCGATTGCTCGGCTTCCGGCTTATACTCAACTTTGACCGGCCCTATTTTGCGACAAGCCCGTCGAATTTCTGGCGACGCTGGCATATTTCATTATCAAGTTGGTTTACGGAATATGTCTATATTACCCTTGGCGGCAATCGCTCAGCCGCGCGGGCGCGACGATGGGCGAATGTGGTGGCAACCATGGGGCTCAGCGGTTTATGGCACGGCGCATCCGCAAACTTCATTCTTTGGGGCGTATTTCATGGATTGCTAATTGTGGGACAAAGGGGCCTCCAAGCCATCAGCGGCTTGCAAGGGCTAAACGATCGCTTCCGGACGCTGCCATCACGTGTACTGACATTTCTCCTCGTGCTTTATGGTTGGTTATTGTTCAGGATTACTGACTTTGATCGGCTCATTGCATACCATGCGGATATGACCGTGTTCACAGCGGGATGGTTTGAAGCGAGCCTCGTCCTCAGCCAAGGTTTTCTCTTCCTGGTCGCCGCAATCATTATCGACGTCGCGGAAAAGCACTGGCTCCGCGTTAAAGACAGCGTGATCCGATCGAACAGGGGGTTATCTGTTTATCTGGCCGGGTTGTTTCTGTTCATTGTATTTTGCGCCGCGGAGGCGTCGGGCAGCTTCATCTATTTTAGATTTTAGGTCGCCCGACGATATGATGACCACTGATGACATATCCGCGCGGCTAGTTTGCATTTAAAGGCGGCTCGGCGCCAAACACCCTTCCAACACCGCCGGCATCTTCTACGACATAAGTGAAGTCCGTTGCTCCCACTAGAGCGTTTTCCGACCAAGTGCGGACCGGTTGGGGGCCAAGAAAACGCGGCAAAAAAAACCTAGAGCAACGAAGCGGTTCAGATTAGTGCGAAGGTGCGCTAGCTCAACGCGCGGTCGTTTCAGGACCGAACAAAGAAGCGAAATCGACCCGTTCAAAGACTTCCAGGCGACCGCCGGCGCTCGCGTTGTAGATTTTCCGGTTGTCGGCTTCGAACGCCGCCCTGGCTTTGCGGTAAGCGGTTTCCATACGGTCAACCCGCGGATCGTGCCATCGGTAGCCCTTACCAAAATAATCCGGGTGGAAATGGTTGGGATCATCACTCTGTGAAGTAATTGCGCGGCCTTTCACGGCGGCGTCTTTCGGCACGGTATAGCTGTGGTCAAACCCAATCAAATAAACTGGGTTAAAACCCATATAATAGGCAAGCTGCATAACAATGTAACTCACCGTACCGCCAACCCAAACGATGCGCGATGCATTCGGTGAGAAATGCGGGAAGCCGGGGTAGTTCGAGTAATCACACGCAACATTGAGCCAACACGTCTGATCGTTTCCACTCAGACAATAGCGCAGATAATTTCCGATCCACTTTGTCGGCCCAGCTAGCGCATTTATTTCGTCTGCCCGGTCTTCTGCAACAAACACATCCTCAACGACATAGTGGGTTGGTAGAAAACCCATTTTATCTTTGTTGAGATAAATTGCGTTCACGCCGAACGTCGTCTCATTTTTCAACAGAGTAAGATCAATCTTATTCAGTGACGGCCCGTTGCCGATGATGAACGCGCGCTTTCCCTGGCCGTAATTCCTGAACCGCGCCATGCGCCTTTCATTGGGTGTTAGCGGCGCACCGCGCGACGCAGCAAGATATCGGAATTTCCGAAAAAGTGTCGTACCAGCGCCTGGATCATAGGTCTCCGGAAACGGCGTAACGCTGGGGTCCGGCTCGAATATTTTCTGTATGCGTTGAAGTTTTGACGTCGGCGCAGCGGCATCATCCAATGGCTGGACCGATAGGGAATTATGCGCCAGGAGGCTCTTTTGCTTTTCATTGCTGCACGCCCGCAGCGACCTCGAAAATGAAGTGGAAAGCTTTGGCGCTTTCGGTTCACCATCAAGAACGCCCGCCATGGATAGACGAAAGCAATCGTCCTCGCCGGTCAGGAAATCAGTCAAAACGTCACTCACTTGATCGCCGCAAGCACCAATCAATTGGTCGATGAGCGCTTTCGCCGACAGGCCATCGATCCGCTTAAGGTAATCTACAGCGCGCGGGAGAGCGCCCTCATCGCGGATTTCAATGGCGACATCTTCGATATGCAGGGGCGTTATAGCGTCATCACGTGATCGCCCGCGGCGCAAGCGCCCCCGCCCGGTCACTTCGAAGCCGGCGCCGACCCGCAAGAAAAAATCAGGCGAAGCGAAAGCGCCATTTTTGGAAATCGTCAGCGTTCCGCCCATCGCGAATTCAAGATCCTCGCCCGGGGCAAGCGCATGTAAAAATGGCGGACAGAGATCTTTCTTAAAGACCCCGCGATACTGCCTGACGTCAATCGTGAGATCTCCGGTCGTTGAGCAGCGCGACATCGCCACATCACGCACCGGCCGTCCAGTGACACAGTCTAAAACTGAGTGGCTATTCTCGTCCCTATCAACATGTAATGCAGACTGACTTTCAAAATGCCTGGATTCATTTTCGTGTGTGAACGGCACCTTAGCCCAAACAAAAGACGCCACCCCTAAAGACAGATTCTCACCAACAGGGGAGCTCCCTTCATCCCGGGAGGTACCTTCCGTGTTAAGAAGAAAAAGGAAGGCGTTCGCCGCATAGGCCCAGAGCGCCGCGAGCCGACCCGGCGCAATCGGGCCCTCCTTTGGGTCAACGGGGCCGCGGCCCTTCGCACCGATATCTGTCAGTACCTTGCGCGTAATTGCGAAAAAAGCGGCGGGCGCATCGTGCTGGTCCAGGTGCCGACGGGGGACGATACCGGCGAATTTCCCCTGGGTCGCCTTCACCACGCTCAAGCGCCGCTTCTTTAAGCGTTGATCAATGTCATGGATCGCAATCGCGCGCGGCGTGCAGTAATGGCGATACCCCTTAGCAGAAGCGCGCAAGGCAAAATCAGCATCCTCGAACCCGAACGGGTTGAAGATTGGATCCACCCCATTGATCTGCTCAAACATATCGACGGGGAAGAAACAAACGCCGCCTGGCGCCGTCTCAATCGGTATCGGCTCTCCCTCGCTTTCAATCGCGCGCACAGCCTCGGGGGCGCGTCGCAAATTTGAAGCGCCCCCGGAGTATATTGGCCGGTCAATGCCATAGAGCCGCAGAATTTCCTGGTCGGCTGGAGCGTCAGTAAAAAGATAAGCGCCGCGCCAATCCCGTATGCCCATGTGGTAAATATTGTCCGGCGAGACCCGGTTTGCGGCTTTAAGCTTGGCGATTATTTCCGGTGTTGCGGCAACCGGGACGGCCTCGCCTTCGGAGATTCGTTTTTTGTCCCCCTCGCGGAACAGGGTCGATGCGATAGACGGATAATCAAATGTTGCAGGCGTTAGAATGCCGATGGCGTCGCCGGAAGCGGAAAGCTTATTGTAGTCCTGAAAAAGGCGCTGCAAAAAGTCCGTTGGCAGAAGGATGTCGTCATCAATCGATAAGACGAAATCAGCGCCCCTGGCGGCAGCCGTTCGGACCAAAAGGTTACGGCCCATCGCAACGCCAAGGTTGCGCCCTGGCGTGATTAGGTCTGCGTTGCCAGAGGCCGCCAGCGCTTTTTCACTTTCCGTATCACGACTATCGTTAAAGAGAATTAGCCGCGTGACCGACGCGCCGGGCGGCGCTTCCACATTCGCTAAGCTTTGCAACGCCGCCCGCGCGCACGGGAGATCCTGTTGCTGCGCCATGGTAATTATTGCGATCGACGCCATGCCGCCCTAGTCCTAATAGCTTCGGTTTTGCGCGATAATCGGCATAAAGATCGCTTAGCGGCTTTTCGTTGGGGCGCCATGGGTTGCTTCGCGGTAGGCTTCAATGCCTTCCTCGGCGGGGCCGAAATAGCGCACCTCGCCCTTGTCCATCCAGCAAACAAGGTCGCAAAAATTTGTAATCGTTGCGTCGGCGTGGGTCGCCAAAACGAGAATGCCCGCCTGACCAACAACCTTTTGGATACGCTCGTTCGCCCGCAGGCGGAACGCCGAATCGCCAACGCCAAAGACTTCATCAATCAGTAAAATCTCTGGTCGTATCGCTGTCGCCACCGCAAACCCTAGGCGGGTCTTCATCCCAGCGGAATAGGTTCTAATCGGGAGATCGATGAAGTCGCCGATTTCAGCGAAATCGACAATCCCCTGCTCGATCGCGCGGATTTCGGCCCGGGACATCCCGAGGGTTCGGCTGCACAGAAAAATGTTCTCCCGGCCGCTGGCGTTTTGGTTCATCCCAACGCCGCTGACAAAAAGCGTCGATATTCGCCCATTCGCTTCATAACGCCCTTTTGTCGGCGCGTAGATTCCTGCGAGCACGCGCAGCAACGTGCTTTTGCCCGCCCCATTTACGCCGATGAGCCCAACGCGATCGCCAGCCTTAATGTCGAGGGTGACGTCACGCAGCGCATGGACGTAGCCGGGGCCTTTTGAGGTGTCGACCCGTTCGTCGGTGCGTTTTTTTTGCACGGGCTTAAAAAAGCCAGAGAACGCCTGGCGGCCAACCGGCAGGTCGAGGTCCACATTTTGGAGGCGAATATAGTTCATGGGTGTCGGGCGTTTTTATCGGATGTCGAAAATTACTCAGAGTTAAATACGGTAGATTATCTGGCTTCGAAACCGCGATTGCAGCCAAAGCGCGGTCAGGAAGCTCACAACAGTAATCACGCCAACAACTGTCCACGCCAGAGCGGACGGCGCGCTCCCCGACAAAGGCGCGCGCACCATTTCTATAAAGTACGAGAACGGATTATAATCGGAGATAACACGCCGAACGCCGCGGTCGCCTTGCCAAAAAATGGGCGTTGTGAAAAACAAAAAGCGCGTCATCGTCGGGATGATGAATTCAAAGTCTCGGATGTAAACGCCCAGAACGCCGCAAATCGTCAGACATGAGAACGAATTAATCAGAAATATGACCGCGACGGGCAGGATGATTAGCGCATTCCACGTCAAGGGCTCGCCAAAAAAGATCAGAATGAACACTGGGACCGGAAGCTGGAAAACGCTTCGGAAAAATAGGAAGGAAATCCTTCGTATGGTGACGGCTGATATATCAACCGGGATATTCTTTAAAAGCGTGCCTTTTGAAAAAAGATGGTTCGGCCCCTCGCCAAGCGACCAGGAGATGAAATCCCAAGCAAAAAATCCGAGCCCAACATATACCGCATAGTTCCCGATACCGTCGCCGAGGCGCTCGTGCAGGATCAGTGTGATCGTCGCGATCCAGAGCGCCATCTGTGTCGTCGCCCATAGGGGCCCCAAAAAAGACCGCCGAAACAGAGTAATAAAATCGTACCAACCAAGCTCAACCGGACCACGATACTTCGCAGCGGCGTGGAACACGCGTCGCGAAAAACTGTCTGTTCGGGGCGCTGCCGGGGCGAGACGGATGCTCTGGTCTTCTTGCATACTCCCTTCCTTTAACAGAGGCGGGCCCATTTCCAACTGATAAACTGCTTAGGGTAATTCGCAGGTGCGAAAGCCTTAATGTGCCGGCTTTGAATAAGGTCTAGGCTCAACCAGACGCCGCTGCGGGACCACAACCGCACAGCTCGCCAGATCTAAGAGATTTAGCGTCCGCTTTCGCTCTGCAATCGCCTTCATGTCTTCATCCGTCGCCGCGCAAGCCCCTTGCTGATTCGACGCGAAAAGCCTGGAGCCACGGTCCAGACGAAGCGCGAAAACGCCCGGTAGAGCGACTTCTCAGGAATTTCGCCAGCGATCGCGCGGGCGGCCGATGCGGCGCTCGCAAGGGATGTGGTTCTCGAAAAGGCGGCGGCAAACGCATCAGAAATGACTTCGTCGCTGGGGGCCTCACGGAACGCAATTATGTTTCCCCAGGCCGCTGGATCGACACCATCGATGGTTTTCGTCAGCCGGCGCCATTGGTGGTTAGCGCCATACGAAACAATTGGCCGCCACTCGCTGATGAGCACAGAATACCCAGCCTCTGAAAGGCGTTCGGCGAGCGCGGCGGCGGTGACGCCCTTGGCGGCGTCAAACTCGGCGACCACCGCGGTTGGCTTCACGGAGACCAAATCAAAGCCGTCGAGCACGTCAAGTTCACCGCCCTCCACATCGATCTTTAAAAAATCGATGGTCGAGATCTGCGCCTCATAAAGCGCGCGCTCCAACGTGGTAACCGCGGCCGTTCCGGCGCGCCGGTGGGAGGAGTCGAAGGCTGTTAAACCGCTAATCCCAGAGCTTTGATCTGACCGGTAAAAAGGCGCCTCTTTTTCGATGGTTGCGCCCACCGCATACGGCGAAATGGATGCGTTTGGAAACGCGCTAAGCTGGCGCTCAAGAATGGCGCGGTTGTCCGGGTCCGGCTCAAAAGCCAAAATTTGCCAAGCGGCTTTCGCGAAGGGGAGGCACGTCGCCCCCTCATGGGCGCCAACATCAACCATCACGGCTCTTCGCCGTCTTGCTAAATCCGGCGCGTCTAGGACCGAAAAAACAAACGCGCACTCATCAAACGATGCCGTTGCATCTCGATCGATCATACTTGTCGGCGTTGCGCGCGTAGCGGCGTTGCAAAGGCTGCTGCGGAAGCCCTCGGCCATTTTTTCTTGGTCAAAGTGCGCGAAAGCGTGGGCTTTGCCCGCGTCGCCCAGGCGCCGTTGCAACGCTGCGTCGCGCGCAAGATTTAAAAGCGCCGGTTTCAGCGAGGCTCGATCTTCGACCAGAAGGCCAAGGTCGTTTTCCGTCATGTAAAGGACGGTCTCAATCTCAGACGGACCTAAACACAAGACAGGCGCGCCAGATGCGAGGCTTTCGGGAAGCTTATTGGCGAAGGAATAACGCAAATACCGGACGGTCGCCGCATCGAAATTGTAAGCGAGCAAGACCGCGTCCGCCCCCTGCAACCAAGCGCGGTAATCCTCCGGCGTTAGGTCTGCTGCGGCGAGCGACACGCCGGAGAGGTCAGCGAACGCATCACCGACGGACGCGAGCCAGTGTTCTTGAGTTTGTATTTCAAAGCGCAGCCTTTTGCGATCTTCGCGCAAGGACGCAACGGCCCGGGCGACCGAGACCACGCTCTCAAGGGTTGTATCGGGCGCGAGCGACCCTGAATACCGCAGCACAAACTCTTCGCGTTCGGGTGTTTTACGGGCTGGCCAGTCGGCGGGATCGACCCCGTTGTGCGCAATGTCGAAGGGCGCGCCAAACCGGCGTTCGAGCTCGCTCGCCATGCTCTTTGAAATCGCGAAACGTAAAGCGGATCGCTTAATGAGCCGAGCGACAGTCTCATTCTCGCGCTCATAACGCGCCAAGTCCTCAGACCGAAGCCGCTCTAGCCAGTCATCCATAAACCAAAGGGCGAGCGGCGCGGCGGTTATATCGATGACGCGCTCAGCGAATTCATTGAGCGCGTTGGCGTCAGCCGTCGGGCGAAACAGAATCAGCTCAGGCTGGAAATGTCGCTCCATGTCTTGGGCGGCCTCGCTGGGTGATTTGCGCAAGGGCCTCGGAGCGCCGTCGATCGCGTCGACAATTGCCACATGCCCACCATCAAAAACCGTTAGGAGGGCGTCGTCGCGCCACGCGCCAATGAGGGTTTTTTTCAAAGCCGAGGTGGCCGAAAGCCCCGAAATCGGCGTTGGATCTAGGACTAGCAAGCGCGGCAGGGTCAAAACAAGCGCTCTCCGGTCGGCCTGGCGCTGAGGTAGCGCATATACATTCCTGGACGCAAAGTTGCGGGCGTGAGATAGGAAATTTTATGACGTACACGGCCTCGCGATCGGGCGACACCAATAGTCAACTGCCGGAGCCGGATGTCAAAACGGCGTTTATTCTCGGCAACGGTCCGTCTTTGGCCGACGTTGACCTGAAAAAACTGACCCCGTTTGGCACCTTTGGCATGAACGCCGCCTACCGCTTCTGGCGACAGATTGATTGGCGTCCGACCCATTATGTTTGCCTCGATACTGTTGTGGGCCTGTCCCACAAGCAAGCGATTTCAGACCTCATCGCAGAAGGCGAGATTGAGCAATTCCTGCTCAGAAGCAACCTAATAGAGGCGCTAGGGCGCAATGCAGCAACAAGGCGCGTACAGAATTTCGATGCTTTAGCTGCGCGTTCGCCGTTATTTGCCGATCCGGGCGTGACCACTGGGGCCGGCGCCGCGCTCTGGGCGGCGAGCCTCGGGTTTCGGCGCCTTGTAATATTGGGTGTCGATGGTCGGTACCGCGAGATCGTTGACGGCGCGCAACGTTGCGACGGCATTGAGCTCGAAATCGTCGAAAAAAAGGCGAATCCCAACTACTTTTTCGACAATTACCAGCAGCCGGGCGACCGGTATAATCTCCCCAATCCGCGTCCTGACCTTCATGTTGAAACCTGGCGTCAGGCGGCCGATAAACTCAAGGCGTTGGAGATCGAAGTCTATAATGGCTCGCCATCATCCGCCGTGCGGGTTTTTCCGTTTATTGATCTAGACGCCTTGCTAGAAGGCCGTATGGAAACTGTTCCAGCCGATGAACCGCTTTCGGAGAAAAATATTGATTTGCATGAGATACCTGGCGCCGACGAAATAGGACGGCGGAAACTTTTTCGTTTCTTAAAACGCAATGCCCCAGGGCTTGGGATCGCCGGGATATTGGTCTTCGCGTTCTGCTCGCTTTCGGTAAGCGTCGCAGGCCCTATCATTGGCGGCGTCATCGGTTTTCTTAGCGCAAGCCTGTTTTTTGTTCTGTTGTTTCTGCTTTATTTCCGAGCCTCAGCATCAACGGCGATCAATCGGCTCCATCGCGACATCGCACGCTTGGAAGCGCGCCTTCTAGATGTGGAGCGCTTGTCCGGCGCACCTGACAGAATTGAAGAAAACAGAAGCAAAGACGATTGACGCGAACCCGCTAAAGGCCCTGGCAATTAATACGAATACCGAATTGAACTCGTTGAGCCGATAACTTAAATCGCCGCCAAAATAAATAGGGTGAGTTCGTCATATCGGAGCGCCTGGCGGACCTCGCCTGTCGGTTTCGCACGAACGCCGCTCTCTGGATCGTCTTCAATCCTGTCAATCGCGTCCTGACACCAAATACCGTACACGGCGGGGTCAAGCCCTTCTGCAGCGAAGGCGTCGGCGACGTCTTGGGCGGTTAGGCCAATATGTGTGCGCGCCTGGGCCCCTTTCTTTGCCGCCGCCGACTTCCAGCGGTATTTTTTTATTTTTGTACGAAGGTTTTGAGCTACAGCGCGTTCAGCGGCGTCAAGGGCGCCGTCCACATGCTTATCGCGTGCGTCCGACGTTAGAATTGTGCCGCTTGCTGCATAAATTTGAGACCACCGCGCCGAGGCGGTTCCCAACGTAATCCCATTATCCGAGCCTGGAGAAACTTCGGCGCTTGAGGCGCGCAAAGACAAAGCGGGGGCGTTGCCCGTTACGGGGTCTTGGTGGCGGAGGAGGCACCCGCCCGATTGCAATTCCAGTCCGGCGCCGGCGGAAAACCCATTGATCGATTGGCCCGTCCACCCGCCAGAACTGTTTCGATAACCGTTCCACCACAAGCCCAAGGCATAAGACCCGTTTGAGCCAAAGTAGCCATAGGGCATCCACAAGGCCGACCGATCAATGGATGAACCACCCCAAAAGTCCGTCGGTTTCTCCCGGGCGACGCCCAAATGGCGCCCGAACTCGGCGTTGCCGGACGTCACATCGACAATCAGCGCATCGGTCCATGACGAGCCATTACTGCTAATTTTCAAGTGAAAGTCTTCGTCGCCCGCCAGACCAAATTCAGCGCGACCCGAATGCCCGACTTCAAAGATGAAAGAAGCCGTATCGCTGGCGGCCGCCTTATTGCAGAACAACCGCATGTCCCCCACTGCCGAGCCCTGATCATAGTCAAAAAGGATCGCCTCAGACCCCACAGCGAGACGGTTCGTTGTATTTGCGGTTGCGTTGACGCCAAAGGTCGGGGCGGAGGTTTGTGACCCGCCGCTCAGCGCCGCCCAGCTTCCGCTTTGCCGGATTTTTAATGCGCCTGCATCGGATACCCGGGCGCGCCAGCCCTGCTGCGGAATAATTTCAACCCATGCGCCGTCCTGAAACGCAGCAATCGACCCGTCAGCCATCGATTGCCAAGCGTCGCCCGTTGCCCCAGGCGGCAAAATGTAAGCCTCGCCTTCAGCAGGCGACGTGGGCTCGGCTGTGGTTTGATCGGACGCCACTGCGAGTTGCGTCACCGCGTCTAGCCGTCGAAGGCTTTCGTTGACGGTAACGTGTTTTTGCGCCTGTTGAGGCGCAACATAGGGCAAATTTAAACGGGGCGAGTTAGACATTGGCGTACTCACTGGCTCGATAACGTTGCGGGATCGCGAGTATAGGGCCGGTGATCTGGGTGGTGGATAAGTTATTTATCTCAGCAAAAACAATATCTAAGCTATCATCAGCAAAGAACCGCGATGGGTAGCGTCATCGCTTGGCGATTGCGCTGATAAACGCGGCGCCTTAGCAACGCCACCGACCGACCCCGAAGGAGCGTCGGCCCGTAGGAGCTGAAGTCATGGATTTAGCGGCGGTCAAAGCCCGTGTCGCAGAGCTGGATGAAGACCCAGGCTGGTATCAAAATATAGAGCTCGGCAACGGGGTGCAGACAAAAACGCGGCGTATTTGGCGCGAACCGGCGGACCACCCGGCTGACCGCTGGCGCGCCGTTGAGCCCGGCTTTCCGAAAAGCTTCGCCGATAAGTCGGTTTTAGATGTCGGTTGCAATGCAGGCTTTTTTAGCTTTAAGGCGGCCGAGCGCGGCGCGACCGATATCGTCGCTGTCGACTACAACGAGCGTTATATTGAGCAAGCGAAGTTCGCGAACGAAGTCCGCGGCGACAAGATCGACTTCCGCGTTGGGTCTGTCGAAAATCTGCGCTCCTTAAAAAAACGCTTCGATATCGTTTTGTGCATCGGGCTCCTCTACCACGTTAAAGACCTTCTCGGCGGCGTTCGCGAGATCGCCCACGTCACCTCAGAAATGGCGATTATTGAATCAGCGATTTATAATGACGCCGATGAGTTGCCGCTGATCCGCGTTGCTGGCGGCGACACCGCCTTGCCGGGGACATGGCATCCAAACATTGCTGGCCTCACCGCCCTTTGCTTGAAAACCGGCTTCAAACGCGTAGAGCCCCTATTTAAAGAAGGCGGCCGCGGCGGGGTTATCGCTTACAAATAGCCGGTATTCGCCTATACTGCGCCCGAGAGGATGCATCAGAGGTAATTGCCCGCACCGACAATAAATGTTGCGTCGCCGGGCATGCGTCGCGAAGGAGCACGGCGCTGGTGCAGTCGTCGTAACGGCGAAAAGGGGTATGGCGAAAAAGGCGCTCATCACAGGGGTTACCGGCCAGGACGGCGCCTATTTGGCGCAACTGCTCCTTGAAAAGGGATATGTTGTACACGGCCTAAAGCGGCGTTCTTCTTCGTTTAACACCGGCCGTATCGATGGGCTTTATAAAGATCCGCACGACGCATCGACAGACTTTCATTTGCACCATGCGGATTTGACCGATGCAACAAATTTAATCCGCCTACTGCAGGAAATTGAACCAGACGAGATTTATAACCTAGGCGCGCAAAGCCATGTCCAGGTGAGCTTCGAGACCCCGGAATATACAGCGAATACGGACGGGCTCGGTGTTTTGCGGTTGCTCGAAGGCGTCAGAATTCTTGGTCTCGAGAAGAAAGCGCGCTTTTACCAGGCGTCGACCTCCGAATTGTTTGGGCTGGCGCAAGAAACGCCGCAAAGCGAGACAACGCCTTTTCACCCGCGTAGTCCCTATGGCGTTGCAAAGCTCTACGGGTACTGGATCACGGTAAACTACCGTGAGGCCTACGGCTTTCATGCATCGAACGGCATTCTGTTCAACCACGAAAGCCCAATTCGCGGCGAAACTTTTGTCACCCGCAAGATAAGCCGGGCCGTTGCACGAATAAAAGCCGGCAAACAATCGACCCTATTTCTAGGAAATTTGGACGCCTGTCGCGATTGGGGGCACGCCCGGGACTATGTTGACGCGATGTGGCGCATGCTCCAGCAAGAAACACCGGGGGACTATGTGCTCGGAACCGGGGAAATGCGCACCGTGCGAGACTTTGCCGAACGCGCCTTCGCCCATGCGGGCATGCCGATCACTTGGCGTAACACTGGCCCAGACGAAGAAGGACTGGACGTGTCAACCGGCGCAGTGGTGGTGAAAGTGGACCCGAAATACTATCGCCCTGCGGAAGTGGACAGCCTTGTCGCTAATCCTAAGAAAGCGCGCGACAGATTAGGGTGGCGACCGCGTATAACGTTCGAAGAGCTTGTGAATGAAATGGTTGATGCAGACCTAAACGCGCTGGCGACGGGCGAAACATGACAACGCGGCCGATATTTGACCTGCAGGGGCGGCGCATTTTTGTCGCCGGCGCTACCGGCATGGTTGGTCGCGCCGTATCAGAGCGGCTCGAGGCCGAGGGCTGCGCAGAAATTTTGAAACCAACACGCCGCGACCTCGATCTGACCCGCCAATCGGACGTCGAGGCGTGGATGCGGGATCACCGCCCGGACGCCGTTGTCGTTGCCGCGGCACGGGTCGGCGGGATTAAAGCGAATGAAACCCAGCCGGCTGATTTCATTTATGAAAATCTAATCATTGAAACCAATTTGGTGCACGCGGCCTATCTGGCCGGTGTCGCAAAACTTTTATTTTTAGGCTCGTCGTGCATTTACCCGAAACACGCGCCGCAGCCGATCCCAGAAGACGCTTTGTTGACCGGCCCTTTAGAGCCCACAAACGAGTGGTATGCGGTCGCAAAAATCGCCGGCATTAAGCTTTGCCAAGCCTATCGACGCCAACATGGCTGCGACTTTATTTCGGCGATGCCGACAAATCTCTACGGGCCTGGCGATAATTTCGAATTATCGACGAGCCACGTTCTCCCCGCCCTAATTCGAAAAGCGGTCGACAATCTTGAGAGTGGCGAAACCGGGCTTGATATTTGGGGAACGGGAACCCCTCGGCGAGAATTCCTTCACGTTCGCGACTGCGCCGACGCCCTGGTGTTTTTACTAAAAAATTACTCGGACGAGGAGCACGTGAATGTCGGGTCTGGGGCAGACGTCACTATTCTTGAGCTTGCCCGCCTTATTTTGGAGGCCGTGGGCCTTAGCGGCGAGGTCAGGACAGATCCCTCAAAACCGGACGGCACACCCCGGAAACTGATGTCTGGTGAGAGGTTACGAGCAATGGGTTGGACGCCCGCGACAGCCCTTGAAGATGGCGTCCGGGAGACGATCGACTGGTACCGCGCGAACCGAGACTCCGTTAAGTTGCGAGCGTAACCGCGGCCGCCATGTTGGCTACGCCCGCCAAACGAGGGCCTGAGCTCATTCGCGATTGCTAGCTTTTTCTTGCGCGGCGTTTCGGGCATGGTAACACTGGTGCTGGCGTTTTTTTGGGGGCGAGGAGGCTGCACGTGGATGCAATTGCGACCCGTCGCGCTGATCAGCGACCAAAAGCAAGCATTATTTTCCGGGCTCTTAATGAAGAGCGCTGGTTTGGCGATGCAATAAGAGCCTGCAGAAACCAATACGCGCCAGATTTTGACGTGGAAATTTTGTTGGTGGATTCAGGCTCTACCGACCGGACAATCCCCCTCGCGGAAGACTTAGGCGTTCGCGTCATCCATATCAAAAAATCGGAATTTACCTTCGGTCGGTCTCTAAATTACGGCTGTGACGCGGCGACGGGCGATTTCCTGGTATTTATTTCCGCCCACTGTATTCCGGCCCATGATAATTGGCTTGCTAACCTTTTAGAGCCCTTACGCAAAGGCGTTTGCGATTATTCGTATGGTCGCCAGCTTGGGCATACGGTCACGAAGTTTTCTGAGCGGCAGATTTTCGCTCAATATTTTCCGGCCCAGGATAAATTACCGCAAGACGATTTTTTCGCCAACAATGCGAACGCTGCGATTAGAAAAAATCTGTGGTCAAAATATAAATTCGACGAGCAGGTGACCGGTCTTGAAGATATGGTTCTTGCCAAACAGGTGATGAAGGACGGCGGCAAAATCGGTTATGTCGCCGATGCGCCCGTTTACCATATTCACGAGGAAACTCTTAGCCAAACCCGCCGCCGCTATTACCGTGAAGCGTTGACGTTGCGCGAAATTATGCCCGAAGTTCAATTAAATTTCGGCGATTTTGTTCGCTACACGTCCGCTGCGGTCCTGCATGATTTTTCGGAAGCGCTCAATGAAAAAGAATTTTGGCGCAACGCGTTTGGGATATTATCGTTCCGTGTGATGCAGTATTGGGGAGCGTTTAAGGGGCATAATGAAAATCGCGTGCTCTCAAGCGCGCAGAAAGAAAGCTACTACTATCCGCGACCGAAAGAAGTCGACCGCGAAACGCCGCCAATAAAAGCCAGTGACGCCGCGCCTGCGGAATAAAGAGCGGAATAAAAGATCACCGCTAATTTGTACCGGATAAGGAATATATAATGATCGGAGACGCTGAACGCGTCACGGCCCTCTTGCCCATGAAGGCGCACAGCGCGCGCGTTAAATCAAAAAACTTCCGTGATATCGCCGGTAAGCCGTTGTTTCGCTGGATACTCGATACCTTATGCGAAACGCAAGAAATTGACCGTGTTGTGATCAACACGGACGCCCGCGATATCCTTGCGGATAATGGCCTAAGCGAGGGCGATTACGATGGGAAGGTTATGATCAGGGACCGCAAGCCGGAGATTTGCGGCGACTTTGTTTCCATGAACCTCGTGCTCGCCGATGATATCTTAAATGTCGAAAGCGACCATTATTTTATGACGCATACAACGAATCCGTTGTTATCGGTTGATACGATAAGAGAAATGTTCAAAGCGTATCAAGCGAACGCTTCGGCCGATTCTCTTTTTACAGTGAACCGATTGCAGACACGCTTTTATTCGCAGGAAGGCGCGCCGATTAATCACGACCCCAATAACCTTGTTCGAACGCAAGACTTGCCGCCCTATATGGAAGAAAATTCCGTGGGCTACATATTCACCAAAGATAGCTTTCAAAAAACTGATGCGCGTATCGGCGAAGCGCCCGTGCTATTCGAGACGCCGCCCCTAGAAAGCGTCGACATTGACGAGCAATCTGACTGGTTCATCGCTGAATCCCTGCTGATGCGCGTGTCCGCCGGCGAGGCGCTCCCGGCTGTAGGGTAGCGCTTGAACAATCAGGAGACGACACAAATGGCGCGCCCCAACGTCCTTGTGACTTGCCCACCGATGCTTGGCTTGATTGACGAGTTTCAAAGCGACTTTGAAAAGGCTGGTCTTGATTTTACCGCAGCCGAAGTCACCCAAATTTTATCCGTTGAGGAACTAGTTAAACTAACACCGCAATTCGACGGCTGGATCATCGGCGATGATCCAGCGACTGCGGAAGTCGTCTCAGCGGCCTCGGCCGGCAAGCTAAAAGCGGCTATTAAGTGGGGCGTTGGCGTCGATAATGTCGACTTTGACGCGTTCAAGTCACACCAAATTCCAGTCGACAAC
>JBCCTV010000046.1:0-16734 GCA_039197915.1 Pseudomonadota bacterium
TTCATATTGGTCCGGCGCCACAACGACCTTGACAGCGGGGTCTTGCTGAAGCTCGTCAAAGCTCGACAAAGTTTCTGAAAGCTCTACCAAGAGCTGGCTTTCGGCGAGCGTAGGCAGCGTCGCCGAAAGGACCCGACCCAGACCTTTTGCAACTTCACTATGGAGTCTCGGCTCGATCGATTTGATCAGTGCAACCGCTTTTTGGTCCAATTCAGTAATTGCGGCGCGCAGCGAACTAAGCTCCACGTCATAGGCTGACTTCGCTTCGGAGAGCCCAGCCTCGCGTCCTTCTTCGTAGGCTTCGCTCACCGCTTGTTGGTGGGCGAACGCATCAACGGCGTCGAAAGCGTCAACTGTTTCGTCAAAGGACTTGAGGACTAAAGCGTTGCTGCTCACGCCTTCGCCTCCTCTTCTTCAAGCCAGTCGCGCAGAAGGTTTGCGGTTGCTTCAGTTTTGTTCATCGCCGCACCTTTAAGGCTGTCGAGCGGCGTGTTGTCTTCCGGCTCCTGAACATCGTCGAATTCCGGCAACGCGGGTAACGGCTCTAATCCAATATCCATAGAGAAATCATCCCCACCCGGCCCTTCAAGCGCTGGCGCCGGCTGGTTCGCTAAGACTGGCTTGACGACGAATAAACCGAGGATGAGCGTTACCGCCGACAAAACGAACAGCTGGATCACTGCCATTAAATTTTGTGCGAAAAACGCGCCGATTGGATTTGACTGCACGAGCGTTCCATCATCAGCAAGCGGCTTAAACGGCAAAGCTTGGATAGTAATTGTGTCGCCGCGCGCCTCGTCAAAGCCTGCCGCTTGGGCAACAAGAAGCCGTAGCGTCTCAACCTCTTCTGCGGTTCTGCGGGTATCACCCAGCCCCTCATCACCTTCAATGGTGTCGTTGATCAATACTGCGATGCTTTGCCGCCGGATGGCGCCGGGAAGCTTTTCGCGTTCGCGCCGTATTTCCGACATGTCATAGCGCGTTATCTCTCGCGTTTCCGTTCGTGAACTATTCGACTCCTGGTTTCCGCCCTCAACATCGCCCTCCGGAAGGTTGCTCGCGACGGTCACGGGCGCCCCACCACTGCCGCTCGCACGTTCCGTAACCTCATTAACCTCACGTCCGGAAACAACGCGCCCCTCCGGGTCAAAAACACGCTCACTGATCGTTTCCCGCTCACGGTCGATATCTAGCGCGACCTGGACGCGGGCATTGCCAACACCAACGCGCGCTTCCAATAGGTTCAAAATATCGTCTTCGATTTTCTGTTCGCGGTCGCCGAGAGTGTCGCCCTCCACCGCTTTCATGGTTTCCTGACCAGGGCTCAAGACAACACCGCGCAGCGCATCCAACACAGCAACATCGTCCGGTGACAGACCAGCGACCGCTGATCCGACCAGGAACTGGATGGCTTTCGCTTGACTTTGACTAAGTTGCCCGCGACCCATCGTGACCGTGACAACGGCCGACGGCGCCCCCGCACGCCGTGAAAACGGTCCGCCTTTTTCCTTGCCGATATGAACCCGCGCCGCCGACACACCCGGCGTCGAAACGATCGTGCGCGCGATCTCACCCTCTTTTGCACGCCAAAATGTCGCGTCGAACATTTCAGAGGTCGTCGAAAACCCGTTTAGCTCATCAAGTAGTTCGTACCCCGCTTGACCAGATTGGGGCAATCCATCGCCCGCTAAGGTCATACGTGCAATATCGCGACGCGAGCTCGGGACGTATATGGCGTCGCCGCGGACACTAAATTGAATATCCATCCGCTCAAGGGCGGCAATCACTTCACCGGAAGACCGGCTATCGAGACCAGCGTATAGAAGCGACATGTTCGGCTTCGACGCGGTTTGCGCGAGCGCGTAAAACGCCGCCATGGTTGCGAGCAGCGCGATGACGACCGTCGCCTTTCGCGCAGTCGTGAGCCCCTGCCAGATCGCAATCAATCCTTGCATTTGTTTTCTTCGCCTTATCAACAATGATTGACGCGGATCAAATGATCCGAAGCAATGCCTTTACGTTTTGATCATTAAGAGGAGGTTACACCACGCTTGTTTCCTGCAGCGCTTTGGCGTGTGGAAACTAAAAATTAGGGTTAATCGAAAATAAAAGGCTTAATTGTCTTAATGCCCAAAAGTTTGGAGAAGTCACTGTGAAGGCGTTGTTAGGCAGCCTTATCCCCGGTATCGGCGCAGGTGCGATTGCAATGGGTGCGGTTTATCTCGCGCCTTCGCCTGAAACGCCCACTTGCGACGCGCCGGGCGAGGATATGGCGCACGCCGACGACCATAGCGACCACCCAGAAAAAGAAGAAGCGCCCGTCATAGAGCGTATTGCCGACGAACCACCCGCTTTCGTCTCGCTTGAACCGCTGGTCGTTTCCCTTGGACCACAGGCGAATTCAAAATATCTCAAAATTTCCATCAGTGTGGAAACAACGGAGGAACACGCTGAAGCGATCACGAAGCTTTCGCCGCGTTTCCGCGACGTTTTGAACACGTTCCTCCGCGCCGTTGACGAACGCGACCTCGCTGACCCAACCGCAATGACGCGCCTTCGTTCGCAAATTCTGCGTCGGGTGCAACTCGTCGCAAATGGCGAAACCGTTAACGATATCCTAATCACCGATTTTATTCTGACTTAAGGATTCCCCCATGGCTCTCGTAACCGACTTTTTGCTGCTTGCCGCATCTGGGGCTGCTTGTTTTTATTGCTGGGCGCTCGGACGACGCATCAAATCATTAACGCGCACGAAAGATGGGCTCGGCGCCGGTATCGTCGCCTTATCAAAATCAGCCGAAGAAATGAAAAGCGCATTGAGCGCGACGAAAACATCCGCTGACGAAGCAAATACACGGATCGAGGAACTGCTTTCGCAAGCGGATTTAAAAGTCGCTGAGCTGCAAAAGCTAATCGAGCAGTTCTCCGCCATGAGCGAGGCCGTTGTCGACCAAACAGACGCCGCGACTAAGTCCTATCTCGATATTCTGACGCCGTTTATTTCGGAAGCGAACGATGTCGCAAATAAACTCTTTGAGTCCATCGAAAGCGCGCGCGCCGCAACCCCGGCTGCAGAAGCGATTACGCCCGAAAAGAACGCGATCGAGCAGCCGAGCGAACAAGAAAGCGATATTCCGCGGGCGCAAGACGATCAGCCGGCTGTTGACCTTGCCGCTGAACCTGAAGCAATCGAAGACGGAGATGACGATTTCGTCGTCGAACTCGACGACATGGATGACGATCCCGTTGCGGAGAATGTGAAAGAGCTCCGCCAGCAGATGAAAAAACGAGCAGTGGGAGCATAATTCGTGAAACCAACGCCCCTCCTCGTTATCGGCGGCATCTTTGCCGCATCATTTCTCGCTCGTGGCCTTGAGGTCGCGGCTGCCGCCGCTGAGAGCACCGAAGAGCCGTCCGTCGAAAAACCTTCAGTGACCGACAAACACGCAGACGATTCCCACGCCGCCCCAACGGATAGCATGGGTAAAAAAGCGTCGGCAGATGGTGCAAGCGATCATGGTTCAGAAAAAATGGCGGATGCTGAGCACATGCCTAAGATGGCCATGGATGAGGCGTTCTGCGACCGTGAGCCAAGCGAGCTCCTCGTCGAGATCCGTGAACGGTCGATGCGCGTCAACGCACGTGAGGCGGAAATCGCCCAGCGCGCGACGGCCCTGAAAGCAATCGAAGAACGCGTCAATGCACGCATCGAGTTGCTACGCGAAACAAAAGCAGACCTCGAGGACCGGTTAAACTTCGCAGACGCCCAAGCGAAGGAAGACATCGAACGCCTCGCGCGGATGTATGAAAACATGAAACCGGCAAGAGCCGGCGAAATCTTCAACGCGATGGAGCCCTCTTTCGCCGCCGGGTTCCTGACGGAAATGGCCAGCGAAAGCGCCGCTCAAATCCTTACTAACATGGAAACTGAGAAGGCCTACGCCGCCAGCATTATTATTGCCGGGCGAAACGCCAAGGTAAATATTGAGTAAACCTCTACTTCACTAAGAATTAAATACGCCCTTGTATCAATCCATTTTTATGGTTTTCGGAAACCTCTCAGAAAGAGATTGAGGGCCTAGCATGGGTTCAATAATTGGTATCGTGATTACCTTCGCAATGGTGTTCGGAGGATACACGATCGCTGGCGGCCACATGGAGATTATTCTCCACTCGCTTCCCTATGAGATGATGATGATCGGCGGCGCGGCCGTCGGCTCGTTCTTTGTGAGTAACGATCTCGGCGTCGTTAAACACACGGGCGGCGACATCGTGAAAGTCTTCACTGGCCCACGCTGGAAAAAGCAAGACTATCAAGACCTACTCTGCTTGATGTTTGAACTGATCAAGATCGCTAAAGAAAGCCCGGTAGAAATCGAAGCCCACATTGAAGGGCCAGAAGAGTCCGCGATTTTCAACCGGTTTCCGAAAATTGCAAAAGACAAAGCCGCCGTGGAGCTGATCTGTGAAACGATCCGCTCCATGATTATGAACTTCAACAATGTACACCAGGTCGAAGAGATTCTCGAAAAACAGCTAGAATCTCTGCACCATGACAACCTACACGGTGCTCACGCTCTGCAAAAGATGGCGGATAGCCTACCCGCGCTCGGGATTGTTGCTGCGGTGTTGGGTGTTATCAAAACTATGGCGTCGATCGATAAACCCCCTGAAATTTTGGGTCAGATGATCGGCGGCGCCCTCGTCGGTACTTTCCTCGGCGTGTTTCTCGCCTATGGACTGGTTGGTCCCTTTGCGGACAAAGTCAAAGCGACGTATGACGATGAACAAACATTTTATAATATTATCCGTGAAGCGCTCGTCGCGAGCTTGAACAAGCACACGCCACAGCTCTGCGTGGAAGTCGCGCGCCGCAGTGCACCACGGAAAGTCCGGCCGACCTTCACCGATCTCGAAGATGCGTTGCGCAACATGAAGGACGCCGCTTGATGCAACGCATCCATAACGTTTTCATTTTCGCAGCATGTGCAAGTATCGGCGCAGCGACAACGGCGTATGCGGATGCACCGGTGCTCGTAAGCGCTGGCGAGCATGGCGCATATTCGCGCTTAGTGTTGTCGCCAAACGCGTCGGGTGCGAAAATTTCACAACTTGGCGATACCATCCGGATCACGATGCCCGACGCGGTTTCGTCTGTCACCTATAACGAGCTCGTGGCGCCGCGAAAGGCGCACCGGGTAGCCGCCGCCTCCCTAGACGAAGGCGCTGCCGAAAAAACGCTCGTTATTCGGCTGAATTGCGATTGTACCTTTACAGATCGTCTCTTGACGAACAATAAGACGATCATCGATATTTCAGAGCGCACCACTGCTCCGCAAGCAGCAGCGGTAGACAAGAGCAAGCCGACGAACAGCGAGCCTCAAAACGCCACCCAGACCGAAGTCGCTACTCCAGCAACAAAGCAAAAACAGTCAGACGAGACTGCTGAAAAAAGCGCCGCAGAAAAAACGGCGACACCGAACACGGGGCTTGAGCGCCTTTCTGTTGAGAAAGCCCAATCGCGCATGCTCGCCCTCTTGCAGCAAGCCGCTCGCGAAGGTCTTGTCAAAATTAAGGATGATCCGAACAGCGAAGACAAGCAAAGCGTATCGGAGGCAAAGGCGGAAAAAAACGATCCGCCGGCCGCAATCGAGGATCCATCGACCGATGAAGAAAAACTCGCCGCGGCTATTCGACGGCGTGAATTCCCTTCGGTAGCTCAAGATGAGCCGGAAAAACCAAAACCGACAAAGCCCGTTGACCCTGTCCGTTCGGCCTGTTTACCCGCATCCACGTTTGATCTCGATGCGGAAGCTTTTGATGAAGCGCCGCTTGTAACGATTGCAGAGATGCAAAAAAAACTTGCTCAAACGGACGCCATGGAACAGGCGGACATCGCTAAAAAGCTTGCTGCAGGCTTTATCGCGATCGGTTTCGGCGAAGAGGCGCAGTCTATTCTTGCTGATTTTGCGCTCACGGCGTCACCACTAAACGAACTGGCGAGAATACTGGCCGGTAAAAAACTCGCTGCGACGGCCGTTGTCCCAAACGGTGTCGATTGCGACGGTGCGCAGGCCTACTGGCAGGCGGCTTATGCGCCCGGAGATGCGGTTGTTTCGCCGGCGCGACGCGGCGTCGAAGCGCTAGAAGAGGCGCCCACCCGCCTGAGAACGATACTCGCCACACGGATCGCACGGAAGCTCGTCGATG
Source organism: Pseudomonadota bacterium (assembly GCA_039197915.1). GTDB lineage: Bacteria > Pseudomonadota > Alphaproteobacteria > Caulobacterales > Parvularculaceae > JAJFFW01. Next base: position 6,211 of record JBCCTV010000046.1, read on the forward strand.
CGAACGCTTGGTCGCTCGCAAAGCAATACTTCCAAGTGGCCTCACGCGACCAGGAAGAGTTGTCGCCCGATCTTCAGTTCGTGCAAGCGCGCCTGCTCGAACATGACGGAGACCCAGACGCCAGTCGCGAGACCCTTCGAACCGTTGTCGCCTCGAACACCGACGCCGCAAACGACGCCTTGCTTGCTTTGGCGGAGGATTACGCCGATGGGCAAACGCCCCATGAGGGCTTCTACGACGACATTGGCGTCCTAAAGAAAGTTCAACAGGACGACGCTGCAAAAGCAAAAGCCGCCTATCTGGAAGGCGTTGCCTGGGCTCAAGCTGGCAAGCTTGGCGCTGCAGTTTTGCTCTTAAAAAGCGCCGCAGAAAAAAACCCCGCTGAGGCGGAAAACGCTCGTCGAAAAGCGCGCGAAGCAGTATTGGGCGCCGCCACGTCTAACGGCAATGACGCCCAGTTTGAGGCGTTAGAAACCTATCTGACGTATGAGGATTTCATAAAAGCCAGCGATGAATCGCCAGATTTCAACACCGCGATGGCGGAAGCCGCCAGGTCCATTGGGCTGCCGAACCTCGCCATTGACTTTCTGCAGGCGGATTACAAAGGCGCCGACCCAACACGCGCGCTCTCGCTTGCAACAACGGCAATGGAAGCGGACGACCCAGAACGCGCCCTCGCCTTTGCGGCGCCCTTTGCAAGCGACCCAAGCTTTGCCGCGATCATCGTCGATGCGAATTTCCGTTTACAGCGTTTTTATGCCGCAATTGCGGCGGAAGCAGCGCTTACCAAGGAAAAGCAACGGCCCCTAATTGCTGCCGACGCCGCTTGGCGGGCTGCGGATTGGGCAGGCGTTGCAAACGCTTACGCAGCTGCCGATCCGTCGACGCTTAAAGAAAAAGACGCGTTTTTTTACGCACTCGCCGCCTTCATGGCAGGCCAATCCGCCGCGCCAGCTGGTATGGCCGCCGCCCTGTCAAACACCAATCCGGAAAAAGTCGCAGGTGTTGAGGCGCTCTTTGCTTCGCGCCCGCGCGGCCCTGTTTTGGAACGTGGGCGGAGCGCTATCGACGATATTAATGCTGAGCTCTCCCTTTTTGATGAGGTGCTAAACGATGGATAACGCAGGATACGTTGCGATGACCCGGTCGTCCGGGCTCTTCAAACAGCTTTCCGTCATCGCGAACAATCTAGCCAATATCTCAACGAGTGGATATCGGCGCGAAGGCGCGTCGTTTGCGGAGCATGTGAAATCAACTGGTTTTGAAACGCCGAGCGTTTCGATGACAAATATGAACCGTCGCTTCATCGACTTTTCCCAGGGTGATATTCAAAAGACAGACAACGCCTTAGATGTTGCGATCAACGGGCCGGGGTTTTTCTTGGTCGAGACAAATAATGGTGAACGGCTAACGCGGGCCGGCGCCTTTACGCTCAACCCCGACGGAGAGCTAACGACGGCGGAGGGTTATCGCGTGCTTGACGAGGGTGGTGGCGCGATCGCACTGCCCCCAGGCGCTAGCTCCATCATTATTACCGAGGACGGAACAATATCAGCCGACGGGCAAGCAATCTCGCGGTTAGGCGTCGTTGACGCCAATCAGGAGGCGTTGACCCGGCAAGGCGACAACCTCTTCAGCAGTGAAAACGGTTACGAACAATTAGAAGCGCCGCGCGTTTTGCAGGGAGCCGTTGAAGGATCAAACGTCAATCCCATTGAAGAGATCGCCCTGCTCATTGAAGTGCAGCGCGCCTACGAAGCTGGTCAAAACCTAAGTAAAGCCGAAGACGAACGCATCCGCCAGACTGTCCGGCAACTTGGACGGGACGGTTAAGCGAAGTAAGGAGTAAAACATGAAGGCTCTAAGTATTGCAGCGACCGGCATGGACGCACAGCAGACGCGTGTGGCGGTTATTTCAAACAACCTCGCAAACATGAACACGACTGCCTATGCGACCCGCCGGGCAGAGTTCACCGACCTAATCTACCAAGTGAACAAGCCTTCCGGCGCATCGGCGGCGGCGGATGGGTCTGTTGTGCCAGAGGGGGTACATCTAGGGCTCGGCGTTCGAACAGCCGCCGTCTCAATGGACTTATCCCAAGGAACGCTCATTCAAACGAGTAACGACCTTGATCTCGCCATTGAGGGACAGGGTTATTTTGAACTTCTCCTCCCTGACGGACGCTCCGTATACAGCCGCGCTGGGGCTTTCAAACGCACCGGGGAAGGTCAAATCGTGAACGCCGACGGCTTGCAATTAGCCGGTAACTTGACGATCCCGCAAAACGTTCAAACGCTGACAATCAACAGCCAAGGGGAAGTCGTTGCGCAGTTCGCAGACCAGCCCCAGGGCCAGCTCCTCGGCGCGTTGAACCTTGTCACCTTTGCAAACAATAAAGGCCTCGAGCCGCTCGGGAGCGGGTTATTTCAGGAATCACCGGCATCGGGCGCACCGAACATTGGCCAGCCTGGGCTGCAGGGTTTCGGCACGCTACGCCAAGGATATCTTGAGGAATCCAACGTAGACGTTGTTTCGCAAATTGCTGAGTTGATCGAAGCGCAGCGCGGATATGAACTCAACTCGAAAGTCATGACCGCTGCTGACCAGATGCTTGGCGCCGCGACGAATATTAGATAACGGAGAACCTTGGTGCGTAACATCGCGATCATACTGGTTGCTTTAGCGTCTTTGACCCCAGTGTATGCGGAAGACCTCATCGCATCGCGGGGCATCAAAGCCGGTACCGTCATTACCGGGAGCGATATCGTTCCCCCGAAATCGTCTGAAGCGTTGCGTCGGGCGGCGAACCTTTTGGGGAAAGAAGCGTCCCGGAATATTTATGGCGGTCGCAGAATATCGGAGGCGGACGTCCGGACACCCCGGATCATCTCCAGAAATGCCATCGTCATGATGCGCTATAAAAAGGGTCCGATGCGGATAGAAGCCGAAGGCCGCGCCCTTGACGAAGGCGGCGCCGGTGACCGCATACGCATTATGAATCTGCAATCAAAACGTATCGTAACGGCCAAAATTCTTGATTCCGGCACTGTGGAGGTACGATGACCCGATTGTTTGTTCGATGCGCTCTGATGGCGGCGGCGACCGTTTCGCTGCAAGCCTGCGCCGCGCGCATAGACCCCTTTGGACAAGGCCCGGCGATGAGCCCGCCAGGACAGCCGACCTACCCCGTACCGCCTGCGGCGCCAGACCGGCTAGCGCTCGCCCGAGCAACGCCAGCGGTCCCGGTTGAAGACGGCGCCTCGGGGTCGCTTTGGCGTTCCGGCCCAACCTCGCTCTTTGGGGACCGACGCGCGCGGGGTCTCGGCGATATTGTTACTGTCGTCGTTGAGATAAACGAGCAAGCCCAGATCCGTAATCGAACAATTGCGACCCGGACGGCGACCGAAGGCGCCTCCGTGCCTGCCTTTTTCGGCCTGCCGTCACTGGCGGCGGAGGCGCTCCCCGGCACAAATGGTCTAGACCCCGCAATCGATATATCCACGAACTCGGCGCTTAATGGCGACGGTAATATTCAGCGTCAGGATCAGATTACGCTCCAAGTTGCTGCGACCGTGGTCGAGGTGTTGCCCAATGGTCATATGGTTGTTGCCGGCAGCCAAGAAGTGCGCGTCAACAGTGAGCTTCGCGATCTTCAAGTCGCGGGCATTATCCGGCCGGAAGATATCTCCCGGCGGAACACGATCACCTATGAAAAAATTGCTGATGCACGCGTCGTTTATGGCGGCCGCGGCACACTAAGCGCCGCCCAAACGCCGCGCTACGGCCAACGGGCGCTCGATTCAGTTTTACCGTTTTAGCGTTATGGCAAAAATACTCCCCCTCATCCTTCAACTGATTTTTGTCGCCGGCGGCGTGTTTGCGGGGTTTGCGATCAAACCATCAAACGCCCCGGCTGACGCCCACGCGGCGTCAGAAGACAAGCACAAAGAAGAAAAGAAAGCCCACGGAGGCGGCAAAAAGGATAAGGGCGAAAAAGAAGACGAGAAGTCGTCCGGGGCCATCTCAGTTTCTTACGTGAAGTTCGGTCGCCAATTCGTTGTCCCGATCCTGGCGGAAAATACGCCGAGCCACGTCGTTGTCTTAGACATCAATATTGAAATGCCGTCCGGGGCGTCGGAATCCGTCTATCCGCTTGAGCCGAAGCTAAGGGATGCGCTTTTAACGGTCCTCTTTAGGCTTTCAAATGAGGGCAAGCTCGGGCCGGACATGCTTGTTTCATCAAATATGGAAGCGCTCAGAGCGGAACTTCTGTACGCCGCTCAGAGCATTATTGGCGATAAGGCGAAGCGGATTTTAATCCTGAATATCGCCCGCCAACGCATGTAGCGCATCCTGCGCAAGCGCTTCGACCGACGTCTCATCGGCCACATCATCCGCGGTCTGAGAAGCTGAAGCTCCAGTAGGAGCCGCCGATGCGCGGATTGCTGTAATCGCATCAGGCGTGGTTCGAGCGCCGTTGCTAAGGACCAACTCAACGCCGTCATTTTGTCCGAGCTGCGCTTGGGTAACGGTCGCCTGAACAAGGGGCGCCCGTGTGTCAGTGACCGCTCCGTCTACGACATATCGTAACTCGACCGCATAGGTCCCATCAGCCAGCTTTTCACCTTCCGGATCCACACCGTCAAAGGTGATCGCTGTTGCGTTAGCGTCAATCGCCTGTTCAAACACCACCGCGCCGTTTTCGTTGCGAACAACAAGGCTATCGAGCTCGCCATTCGCCCCCTGGGGCAGAGAAAACTCCATCGGCTCGCCAGAAAACGAAATGGTTTCGACCGGCGCGGAGATATCCCGCCCGACCCAACGCGTCGCGCTTTCAAGGTCAGCCTCGCCCATGGCGGCGACGAGCTGCTCGAGCAAAGTGTTGGTTTCAATTTGTTGCTCAACAGCGGAAAAGCTCGCCAACTGCTCAACGAATTGCGTTGAATCAACGGGTTCAAGCGGGTCCTGGTTGCGAAGCTGCGCCGTTAGGAGGGATAAAAACGTCTCAAAATCAGCGTCCGCAGCGGCGGAAGCATCGCGTCTCGAAGATGCATTGCCGATTGCTGTGTCCTGCGTTGAAGACTCAGCTGCGGTTTCGGTTGCAGGGCGCTGAACGCCGGAAACTGATGATACGCTATCAACCATGTTACTGTCTCCAATGACGCGCTAAACGCGACGATCTAATTGCGACTGCGTCCGCAGCTGCAAATAAACGACATTACTCTCAGGCGCGAAGTCTTCGTCTGAAGGAACATCACCGCCCTCGTTGCGCCCATAAAACGATCCCTGTTCGCCCTGTTGGTCAAATCTGAATTCAAGATCGACGCTCGCGAAGCCTGCGCGTTCCAGTTCCCGCGCAAGCGAATCGCTATGGCGACGGAGTATATCCAGTGTCTCACTCCGCTCAGCCGTCAGAACCGCGGTGACCGCGTCGGCACGCTCAGTCACCATATTTATCTTTACTTTACCAAGTTCCGGGGGATCAAGGCTCAGTTCAATAGTATCGCCGTCTGCACCCGAAACAATTGCTGCGGTTACTTGCCCCACTGCCGGCGGAGTTTGCGTTGCAGCGACCGCCGCGGCGCTATTTGCGGCTGAAGCCGAAGACGTCAGGCGGGTCGAAAGCCCGTCCCCGGCAATCCCATCTAGCAAGGCGCCGTCTTCGACAACAGAAGCGTCAGCCCCGCCATTCGCCGCGACAGCCGTTGTTTGCGCTGCCGTATTGGCGGCGGCCGTGATCTTCGCCGGTGATTTTGAAATCGTTTCGTTAGTAAGGCTTGCCTTCGCCGCATCTCTTTCAAGCGGCAGATCAGCGTCATCAATTATGTCATCCGCGAGATCAGAAACATCATCGACGGTGGTTTGTGGTTGCGCGGGGCCATTTATCTGTTGCTGGGGCTTTGCCCCATTGCTCGCACCACTGACAAGCTCCGCATCGCGATTGCGCTCCATACCTGTTGCGTTGCGCGCCTGAACAGCAGCTTCAGTCCCTGTTTCTTCAGGCGCAGGCGTCTCACCCGACGCAGGCGCTATCGCAAGTGTCGGTGTTTCAAACGCATCGCCAGAAAGGGCGCCGTCGCCATCCGTTGGGGTTTCTTCGACGGTTTGGTCAGTCTTGATCTCTGCATCTGCGTTCGCATCAGCGTCAGTAGGCGTCTTTAGATCCCCAGACAGAATAAAGGGCAAGGCAGCGCCGTCACTCTCGTCGCTGCTCTCATCACTATTCTTATTGGCGCTTTCGACGTCGCTGGCGTCTTTTGCTCCACTCGCAACGCTTTCATCGCGCGGCGTGTCCTCTGGGCGATCGTCGTCGCTTTGCGCTGCGGCGTCAGACGTTTCGCTGTAGGTATCGCGGAAAGATCGTCCCTCATTGGTGTCTGCACTAGCGTCAGCACCCGTTGTATTTTGCGGTTGTTCCGTAACGCTACGGTTTTTTGGCTTTGGCGTCTCAAAAAAGGACGGCAATAAACTATCCACGCGTAAAAGCCTTTCTTAAAATTTTCATGTGACGGATAATCACTGAAACTGGTTACCAATCACTTGAACGAGTTCATTTTGACCGATTTACCGATAAATTCCGTTGGCCAACCCCTCAGCGCCCCTAAGGAGCGGAACGTTAACGGCGCCGGTAAGACCGAGCCCCGCGACCGCGAGCTCATGGAGACAGCTAAGGAATTTGAATCGGTCTTCATTGCCGAAATGCTCAAGCACTCAGGTTTAACCGAGGCCATTGCTTCCGATGGCGGCGCTGGCGGTGACGCATTCTCTTCATTCCTCGTCCAGGAATACGCCCAAGCTCTTTCAGAACAGGGCGGGTTCGGCCTAGCAGAGACGATATACAGGCAGCTCAAGGAAACAGACACAAATGGCAAACAATGATGTCTTGCGCAAAACTGCGGCAAAATTAGTCACTGTGCTTGAGAAAGAGGGCGATGCGTTGCGAAATGCGGATTTCACAGCCGCCACCTCGCTTGTCAGTATTAAAGAGCAGCTGGCGCAGAGGCTCGAATTCGCACTCAGCGCTCAACCGGAAACGGTCGAAAAAGCGTCTGTCTCAAAAGACCTCCGTAAGGCTGCGAAATTCGCGAAGCGCAACGAGACCCTTCTGCTCGCTGCAAAAGAAGGCGTTGTGCAGGCACAGGCGAGACTGAAATCGGTTTCAGAGGCGCGCCGTCGCGTTGGTGTTTATGGTCAAAACGGCGCGGATGTCGTGATGCCAGGCGCGGACGTGTCGCAAAACAGAACAGCCTAGATCGACCAGTGTGCCAATTCGATCCGTACACCTCTATACTTTCAGTTTAACTGAAATTTAGACTTCAACGGATACTCCGAGAAACAGCGAAGAATTTCGCGTTCAGGCCAAAGCAGAAGCCTTGGCCTTCGACGTCAGAAGCGACGCCGTCGCCGGAAATCAGGCCTGAAGGCCCGATCGGCATTGTAGTATCGCCGTCGAAAAAAGACGGCTGCGTAAGGACTAAAAATCATGGTATCGATTCTAAACAACGAAAGCGCTGCGGTTGCGCTTAACACGCTTCGCGAAATCAACCGTAACCTTAGCCAAGTTCAGTCGGAAATCTCAACGGGCCAACGGATTGCAAACGCCCGTGACAACGCTGCTATCTTCGCGGTCTCGTCTGTTATTGAAGCCGACATTGAAAGCTTCCGCGCGATTTCAGACTCGTTGAACCTTGGTTCTTCTACTGTTGCCGTTGCTCGGACAGCATCGGAAGAAATCACCAATCTGTTGACTGAAATTCAGTCAAACGTTGTTGCTGCTCAGGAAGACAACGTTGACCGGACGTTGATCCAGCAGGACATTTCAAACCTTCGCGATCAGATCGCATCGATCGTGAACGCAGCAAGCTTCAACGGCCTGAACCTGCTACAGGGAACGGAAAACGTTGACATCCTGTCGTCTCTTGATCGCCAGACTGACCAAACGGTTCGTGCATCGCGGATCACGATCAACCGATCCGACCTCCAAGCAACACTTGGTGTGTTCAATGGTTCGGGTACGATTGATACCACGCAGGTTGCTGGCGACACCGCTGGAACACCGGCAGCAACAAACGCTGGTACAGGCTTGACCACCGTTACAACGGCGACAGCTGGCGCTTCGCAGGACATTGTCTTTACGGATAGTGATGGTGGTTCGCCGGTTGCTGCCGACGGTTTCGACTCTGACTTTGCATTCACAGCGACTGTCAACGGTGAAGTCTTCAACTTCGATACAACGACTTCCGGCGCCGTTGCAGCCGCCAACGCAACTCAGATCGCTGCTGAAATCGACGCTCAGCTTTCGGCGTTCGTCGCTGACCGCGGCATCACCGGCGTAGAAGTAACCAACAGTACTGGTACACTGACGGTTACAAACAACAACGCCTTTGATACGGTTTCGTTCCAGGCAACAACGAGCGCAACAAACGACTCGGCTGACACCAACCCAGACGTCACTCTGGCGTCACGCGGTGATCAAAGCTTCTTTGACATTGCTGCTGGCGTCCGGACAGGCGGCGAAGGCTTCCGTTTGAACTTCGCTGGCGGCCCAACGGTTGAATTCGTTGCTCGGACCGGCGACGACCAAAATGACATCGCAAACGGCCTCGCCGCTGCACTTCGGACTGCCGCAGCTGGCAATCCTTCGTTTGCGGACTTCCAGGTCAGCGTCGTTGAAGGCACGTCGGGCAACCCGGCGCGTCTCGAAGTCGACAACGGGAACACGGCCATCGCCGTTACCGTTGAAACACGTGGTGAAGGCACGCAAGGCGGCGGTCTCCGCGACCTTGCAACGATCGACGTTTCGACAGCTGTTGGCGCTTCAAACGCCCTCGACGTGATCAGCGATCTTATCCAAACAGGCGTTCAGGCGGCTGCAAACTTCGGTTCTGCAGAACGTCGGATCGACATTCAGGATGAGTTCGTCACGAACCTGATCGATTCGCTTCGTGCTGGTGTTTCTGCACTGACGGATGCCGATCTTGAAGAAGCCTCAGCTCGCTTGCAGTCCCTGCAGGTTCAGCAGCAGCTTGGTATTCAGGCGCTCACAATCGCCAACCAGCAGCCTCAGGCTCTTCTCGGCCTCTTCCGGTAGGTCTTAATTCTGTCGTTGGAGCGGTTCGCGCCGCTCCAACGATTTTTTTGTTTTAGAAACCGTCTTAGAAAGAGATGGATTGATAATGGACGCAGCTCTCGCAGCGCAAGGATACGCTAAAGCTTCCCAATCAACTGCTGATCCGCGCGCAGTTGAGTATCAGACATTCGCCCGCGTGAATAACATGCTGGCCAAAGCGAAGAACGCCGGCCCAAGTGAATTCAACAAAATTGTTGATGCAGTTTACAAAAATAATCAGCTCTGGGACATTCTTGCTGCTGATATCGCAAACCAGGCCAATCCCCTCCCCGATGATCTAAAAATCGGGATTATCAAACTATATGCTTTTTCGAGAAATCATGGCCGCAACGTCCTGAAGAAAAAAGCGACCGTCGATGCGCTTATCGAGGTCAACTCAAATATCATGAAAGGGCTTCGCTCCGCCGCGACCAAGCCCGCCCAGAAAAAGTCTGAGGCGACGTAATGGGCGCGGGACTTGTCCTCCGGTTACGGCCTAACGAGCGTTTTCTCGTAAACGGTGTCGTCCTAGAAAATGGCGATCGCCGGACGCGTCTCGTTGTTAAAACCGAAAACGCCCACATATTGCGTTTGCGCGATGCGATGCACCCGGATGATGCAAACACGCCTGTGAAGCGTTTGTATTACATTGCGCAGTTAGCTGTCGCCGGTGAAGCGTCGGACATGGACGCGCAAACCCAGTTGCTGCAAGGCCTGCAAGACCTCGGCGAAGCGCTGACCAAAACCGAAGGGAAAAGCGACATCGATGAAGCGATTTCCCTTGTACAAGAGCGCTCATTCTACCAGGCGATGCGCGTACTAAAAAAACTAATTCCGTTCGAGGCAAACCTCCTCAACCCAACCACAGCGACCGAAGAAGCAAGCGAGCACATTCCCGAGGGCGTATAATGGTCTTTACCCCAATCGTTGGTTCCGGCGGCTTTCTCGGCTTTCAGGTCCTGCAGCGCACCCAGGAAAACCAGCGCGCAGCCTTCGATCGCTCACCCCAGCTCAATCGTGAAATCGAGTACTTTCGCGCAAACGCAGCCAACGCGACATCGGCTGAGGCCCTCGTTACCGATCGACAACTTCTGACAGTCGCCCTCGGCGCTTTTGGCCTTGGCGAGGAAATCGACAAACGCGCTTTCGTTCGCCGCATGCTTGAGGAAGGGGTCCGGGAACCAACCTCGTTTGCAAACCGGCAGGCTGATCCACGGTATCGCGAGCTTGTTGGGGCGTTCAACTTCGACGACGTGGTGAGTCCACCCGCGGTAAGCTCGCCGGAATTCATCGAGGATCTCATCGCACGCTACAAAGTTCGTGAGTTCGAAAACGCCGTCGGCGAAGTCGATACTGATATTCGCCTTGCCCTGAATTTTCAGCGTGAAATTCCGGCGATCATTAATTCTGAGAA
>JBCCTV010000047.1:0-16569 GCA_039197915.1 Pseudomonadota bacterium
CCGTATTAAAAACGCCTGAGAGAGGCGCCGCGACGCCATTGGCTGGCAGTGTCACAAGACCGGCGAGCAAGAGACAAAATACTTTCAAAAGACGCATTCTTAGGCAACCTGTTTGCATGGGGAGAAGGCGAGGTGTTGGCGGGGCGTTGATAGAGCTTTGGCGGGGCGGCTAAATCTTTGGTCGTTAAACATTGTCGAAACGGCTTTGAAAAGCCAGATTGACGTCTGAAATAATCTATCGATTGGTTGAGGCAGGACCCCGTGGCGGAACAAACGCTTTTGTGCATTGGCTATGGCTACACCGCGAACGCCTTTGCGATGCGCCTGAAAAATGACGGCTGGCGGATCGTCGGCACAACGCGTTCAGCCGAAAAAGCGTCGCACTTAGAGGCGGCAGGCGTTGACCCCGTGATTTGGGACAGCGCCGGCGAAACCGGGCCGCTTGAAGAAGCGCTTAGCAAGGCGGACGCTGTGCTCGTTTCAGTGTCTCCGGTCGATGGCGGGTGCCCGGCTTTTAAAGCCGCCGCTAGCGCCCTTACCGCTCGCTCACCTGGGCCAAAATGGACCGGCTACCTCTCAACCAACGGGGTCTATGGCGATCACAATGGCGAATGGGTCGATGAAACGTCGGCGTTGAACGCAACCTCGGCGCGAGCGTTAAACCGTATTCGCGCCGAAGCCCAATGGGCCCAACATGGCGTTGAGACCGACCAGCCGGTCGTGATTTTTCGCTTGCCTGGAATTTATGGCCCGGGACGATCCGCAATCGACACGGTGCGATCAGGGAACGCCCGCCGAATTGTCAAAAAAGGCCAGGTATTTAGCAGAGCCCATGTGAACGACATCGCATCGGTTTTAATCGCGAGCCTTGAGAACCCCGACGCGGGCGGGCTTTTCAATGTGGCTGACGACGAGCCAGCGCCGCCCCAAGATGTCATCGAATACGCCTGCAATCTCATCGGCATCGACCCGCCGCCAGAGATCCCCTTTGAGGAGGCCGAGCTGTCCCCGATGGCGCGGAGCTTTTATGCGGACAACAAACGCGTCGCTAATTCCCGCATTAAAGAGGATTTGCGCATTTCCCTGCAGTTTCCATCCTACCGGGACGGGCTGAAGCACATCCTAGCGGCGCACACCAGCTAGCCCGCGCCCAAGCGCGCGAGCCGAGTTCCCGCGACGCCCTTATCAAGCCTAATCACCCTTCAACATTCATCGGTTAGAACGGGCCAGAAGAGAATATAAAGAAATCTTTATATCAAGCTTGAGGCGATACGGCGCCGTTGCTATACGGGGCCCAGGAAATTGCACGCGCATAACGGGAAAGGGCCGGCGATGGCTGACCAAGATTACGTCATTAAGGATATCAACCAAGCGGGATGGGGCCGCACGGAAATAGAAATCGCCGAAACCGAAATGCCGGGCCTGATGGCGACCCGCGAAGAGTTCGGCGCGGCCCAACCCCTCAAAGGCGCGCGCATCGCAGGCTCCCTGCACATGACGATCCAGACCGCTGTGTTGATCGAAACGCTGCAGGCGCTCGGCGCAGAAGTGCGTTGGTGCTCATGCAATATTTATTCGACCCAAGACCATGCCGCCGCCGCCATCGCCGCGACGGGCACGCCCGTTTTCGCGTTTAAAGGCGAAACGCTTGAAGAGTATTGGGACCTCGCCGATCGGATTTTTGAATGGCCGAACGGCGAATTCGCCAACATGATTTTGGACGATGGCGGCGACGCGACACTTCTGATTTTGTTGGGCGCCGAGGCGGAGACCAATCCGTCTGTTCTAGATAATCCGACGACAGAAGAAGAAGAGGCGTTATTCGCAACAATCAAACGCCGCCTCGAAAAGAACCCTGGCTACTACTCAAAAATCAAAGCCTCAATCCAAGGCGTCACCGAAGAGACGACCACAGGCGTCCTTCGCCTCTACCAGCGCGAGAAGGCCGGCACTCTTCCGTTCCCTGCGATTAACGTGAACGACTCCGTCACAAAGTCGAAATTCGACAACAAATACGGCTGTAAAGAATCTCTCGTTGACGGCATCCGTCGGGGTACGGACGTCATGATGGCCGGCAAGGTCGCCGTCGTCGCCGGATATGGCGATGTTGGCAAAGGCTCAGCGGCCTCACTCGCCGGTGCGGGCGCACGGGTAATCGTAACGGAAATCGATCCGATTTGTGCGCTTCAAGCGGCGATGGATGGTTTTGAAGTTCTGCCCATGGAGGAAGCAGCGCCGCGCGCTGATATCGTGATTACAGCGACGGGCAACAAAGACGTTTTAACCGTCGATCACATGCGCGCATTGAAGGATATGGCGATAGTCGGGAATATTGGTCACTTCGATAATGAGATCCAAGTGGAAGGCCTGCGCAACTTCAAATGGACCGAGGTCAAAGATCAGGTCGACATGATCACGTTCCCGGACGACAAGCGCATGTTGCTTTTGTCCCAAGGCCGTCTCCTGAACCTCGGCAACGCCACTGGCCACCCGTCCTTCGTAATGTCGGCGTCTTTCACCAACCAAACGCTGGCGCAGATTGAGCTTTGGACCAAGGGTGATCAGTATACAAACAAAGTCTATGTCCTACCGAAACATTTGGATGAAAAAGTCGCAGCGCTTCACCTTGATAAGGTCGGCGCGAAGCTTTCGAAACTCTCAACCGAGCAGGCGGACTATATCGGCGTTGCGCAAACCGGGCCGTTCAAAACCGAAGCCTACCGGTACTAAAACGCGTCGCGGAAAGAAGCTTTCAGGCGCCATCGTGCTTGACGATAAATATGTGCGCGTCGACGGGTCTTAATCCGTCAACGCCACAAGTCTGGCACGGCGCTTCAAGTTTCAATGCCCTTGAGCTTTTCAAAAGAATACGGAACGCTCAAGATATTCACATCGGACGTGCGGCTTAACGCGCCTGCTGACTGGTGTGACCGTTTATCCAGCTAAGCGACGTTGCCTCACGTCCCGCATCCCTGACCCACAACACAACTAATCGAACCGCCGGTCTAACCACATCGTGCGACGCACGGCGGGCTATTGCTGCACTCCGCTATTTTGGTACTCTTCAGACGACGTATAATCAGAATACCAAGGTATTGGGGTGGGAAATGCTTCTTATTAAGGGAATAAAGCGCGCCGCGCTCGCCGCTTTGGCGCTTTGTGTTGCGGCGCCGCAAGGGGCGTCTGCATCTAAGTTTGAGAAGATCGCGGGCCTTCTGCCGCAAAAAGAGTTTACACCGCCGCGACCGCCCGTGCGCTTATCGACATGTGCCGGCGTCCGAGGAAATGGGCAAAACCTGTTTGCACATTTCGGCGTCCTTGCCAGACAGGTCGAAGAATATGGCCCGGTCACATGCGCAGCAGGCGGATCTTCCGGCAGCTTAACCGTTTTCATCCTAGAGAGCATCTGGGCGAACCCGGACGTTCACTTGTGCAGCCGGTTCTTGCCGTGTCGGCCAGCTGTTCGCAACGCGCGCATAGCGCTTATGCTGAAGTCGTTCACTGGCATCGCGGAGTCCGGCTTATTTGCAGACGCCGCCGCTGTCGCCGCGCTCCTCGACGGGCTGCAGCAAGAACAAATCATGGAGCAGATGGCCGGCCCCTCCCCGGCGGAAGGCGTCGCAGCATTGATCCGTTTGCTGCGGGATTTGGGGCCCCTAATCAATCCAGAATTCATTCAACTGTTGCTCACCTCGCCTGACCCGGTGTTCCATGCAATGGACGTTATCGAAGGCTTGCAGGACGGCGTAAACTTCGTCGTTAATAATCCGCGGGTTTTCTTGCGCACCTCAGTTGTTGATTTCAATCAGTTTGCTGAACTCATCGGCGTTTATGGCTCATTTTACGCAAGCGACGGCCCCGCCAACAGTAAAGGCGTCGCGCGTTGGCTACGCGCATGCGCAATGCCGAGCCGAGGCAAAACCTGGGCGGAGTTGTCAACCTTGCCGGGCGTCGGCAATCGCACTTGCGGCGAAACCTTTGGCGCTTTGTTTGACCAATATCGACGGCGTGAGGCACGCTTTGGAGGCGCAACGCGGATAGATGATCCGGTTGGAAAGTTTTTGCCCGTCTTCGGCGTCACGGGCGTTATCACGGGCGCGTCCGTTCAGACCTGGCAAGATGCGCGGGACGCCTGGATTGCCGCAACGCCGATCCCTTTTGAGCCAGATTTCAGCGATATCGGCGTTGGCTATTGGGGCGATGCTGATGAATTGAAAACGATCGAAGAGAACTTACCTCGGCTCTTTTCTGACCTTGGGTCAATGCGATTTGTCCCCTTGGGGCAAGCGAAATGGCGGGAGGTCCTCGCTTCGTCACCGGCGGAGCCCGGATTTGCGCCCGGCATTCCCCTACCTGTCGGGGCTATCTCCGTAGGCGGATGGGCTGACCCCTTGCGGGTCTTGCCATTACGCGCGCTCGGGCCCCGTGCGACGATTGCTGTCAACCGACAAGACGGTGTCGGGAGTTTCACAAAGGATGTGACGCGCCTTCTGAACGCTTCAGATGCGGAGTTAAACGCGCTTTACTCGGTGACTGATCCGCGCAGCACCTTTTCCCTGGGCTTAGGGAATGCAAGCGGTGTTTGGTGCACAAACTGGGATGGCCAAATGGGCGACCCAAACCGGCTTTTCAACGATGCGTATACGTCCCCGTTGATAACGGACTTCTTCCGGTTCTTATTTCCAAGATTTGGGTATCCGAATGTCGGCCCGGACTTCGTAATCGACGGGTGTAATCCCGCGACCCACGCATCAATGTAAGCACACCCAGCATAACGATAAGGGAGAGCGACAGGCGATAGCATGGGGCGCGATCCTAAAATTTTGCCCCGATGCTCAACGCCCTAGTTAGAGCGCCTAACACTCTCTTCGCTGCACCAACGGTGCCGCGGCTTCGTTTGTCGCTTGGCTGCCGGATAGCGCCTGTGTTTCGGCAGTAATTCAGGCCTGCCGAAGTTCGATACAGACCACGCGTTTATCCGTCTGCTGCGCTCGGCCCGTCGTAATACCCGATGAACTCGGCGAACGTCACGAGAAGATCCTTCCAAAGATCAAGGGTGCGTTGGGCGATTTCCGTATCGTTGCCGTCGGCGACCGTCATTGTGAAATCAAGGTTCGCGGCGCCGTCCTCGTCGAGATAGGCGCGGCCGAGGAGCGTTTCATAATTAAACGTGTTGATCCGATTAAGGCTCGCCGGACTTTCAAGCTCGAAGACCGCCTCAAAAAGGTATTCAGAGCATCCGCTCGCGCGGCAGCTATAACCTTCAACCGCGAAGGCGAGGCCGGCGAATGCGCTCGTGATCAACGGCGATTCCGGCACGCTTGTGTCGATCGAGGCGGTCAATCCAGCCTCTCGCAACACCGCCGCGACCGCCGCCGCCGACATTCCTTCGATTTCGCTGGCTGAAGCCTCCTGCGCCGCTGCCGGCGCTGGCGCAACCACGCTTGCCGCGGCCAGCATAAAGACGCTCGAGAGTAGCGAAAGCCACCCTTTGGCGGATCTGTAACCCATTGATTTACCCTTCATTCTGACGGCGTCGCTGCGCCGCTGCATCTGACCGCGATCGCACATTGAAACTGTACTCTGGGGGGAGTACCACCCCTTTATGGCGTGATATTGGTGTCCGCGCCGCATTATTGTCCCCGTACTTATACGGTTGAAAAAGTGGAGCAGCGATGAAAGTCCTCGTGCCCGTCAAACGCGTTGTCGACTATAATGTCAAAGTGCGCGTGAAGGCCGACCAAACAGGCGTCGACCTCGCAAACGTTAAGATGTCCATGAACCCGTTTGATGAAATTGCCGTCGAAGAGGCGGTTCGTCTGAAAGAGGCCGGAACCGCGAGCGAAATTGTCGTGGTCTCAATTGGCCCAGAGAAATCCCAAGACCAGCTCCGCCAGGCGCTCGCCATGGGCGCTGACCGCGGGATCTTGATCAAGACGGAAGACATGCCCGAACCGCTTTCCGTGGCGAAACTGCTGAAAGAAGTGGTTGGAGCGGAAGAGCCGCAACTCGTCATTCTCGGCAAACAGGCGATCGACGACGATTGCAACCAGACAGGGCAAATGCTCGCGGCCCTTCTTGGATGGGCGCAAGGCACCTTCGCCTCGAAGGTTGAGCCGAGCGACGGCAAAGTAAACGTCACCCGGGAAATTGACGGCGGCCTGCAAACGGTCGCCCTGGACCTTCCGGCAATCGTCACCACGGACCTGCGCCTAAACGAGCCGCGCTACGCCTCCCTTCCAAACATCATGAAGGCGAAGAAGAAGCCTTTAGACGTGAAAGAGATTGGCGACTACGGCGTTGATACGTCGCCACGTTTGCAGGTCGTTAAGGTCTCCGAGCCCGCTGAACGCGAAGCCGGCGTGAAAGTTGAAACAATCCCGGAGCTTATTTCCAAGCTCAAAGAGGAAGCAGGAGTAATCTAAGATGGCTGTACTGATTGTTGCTGACGTCCAGGACGGCGCACTTGATGAGGCGACGGCGAAAGTCGTAACGGCGGGGGCCGCGATTGGCGGCGACGTCGATATTTTGTTGGCCGGCGAAGGCGTCGGCGACGCTGCGAAGGCGGCGGCTCAAATCTCTGGCGTTCGTAAGGTCCTAACCGCAGACGCCGCACACTACGCAAACCGCCTGGCTGAGAATGCAGCGGCGCTTATTGTGTCGCTTACTGACGGTTATGATGCGGTTATTTCCGCTGCAACGACGTCGGGCAAAAACATCATGCCGCGCGTCGCCGCCCTACTCGACGTTATGCAAATCTCCGACATTGTCGCCGTGGAAGCGCCCGATCAGTTCGTACGCCCCATATATGCCGGCAACGCCATGCAAACGGTTAAATCCAGCGACGCCAAGAAAGTTATTACTGTCCGGCCAACCGCGTTTAAAGCGGCCGAAATGGGCGGATCGGCAGCCATTGAAGATGTCGCCGCGGTCGACGCCTTCGCCGGCGCCGCTTTTGTCGGCGAGGAACTGACAAAATCTGATCGACCTGAACTGGCGGCCGCTAAGATCGTTGTTTCAGGCGGACGCGCGCTCGGCTCTTACGAGAACTTTGAGCAAGTCATCTTCCCGTTAGCTGATAAATTGGGAGCCGCCGTCGGCGCTTCACGGGCTGCCGTTGATGCGGGCTATATGCCGAACGACTACCAGGTCGGGCAAACCGGTAAAGTTGTTGCGCCCGAGCTTTATGTGGCCGTCGGAATTTCCGGCGCGATCCAGCACCTTGCCGGCATGAAAGACTCCAAAGTCATTGTCGCGATCAACAAAGACGAGGAAGCGCCAATCTTCCAAGTTGCCGATTACGGCTTGGTCGCAGACCTGTTTAAGGCTGTCCCTGAATTGACTGACGCGCTGGGCTAAGCGAACTGCGGAGACAGGGTCGTGACGGATAAAACTGACGACCCTGTTTTCGAGCGCATTGAAACCGACCCCGCCTTTGATGGCGATGAGGCCCTACGCATACGGATTGAACGCCTGGCGAGGCTACTCGATGCGGAGTTTTCAGCGTTTGGTTTCCGCTTCGGCCTCGATGGATTAATCGGCCTCATCCCAGGCATCGGCGACGCTGCGACCAGCATAATCGCTTTTTACATTATTATCGAAGCGGCGCGCGCGGGCGCTGGTCCTATCCTCCTGGGGCGGATGGTCATCAATGTTGTGATTGATTTGATCCTCGGCGCTGTGCCTTTCTTTGGGGACGTTTTCGACTTCGCCTTTCGCGCAAACGCCATGAACGCCCGCTTGCTGAGCGATTTCTTGCACGAGCGACACCGGCGGTAACGCCTTCTTAGAAAAAGCGGCGCTCGGATTTCAGTTCTGAGATACAGGCGACGTCGCTCGATCCAACGGGCGAGTATGACCTCGTCGACCTGTTAAGCGCTGGGCGTGCGGGATTTCGCCAAGCTACACTTGGCTCCAACGCATAGACCGTATAAAGCCGTGCGGCCTAGCGTCCATGCCCCTGCCGTAAGGTTAGGCATTGATCCTTTAGAAAGCTGACGCCGATTACCGGCGGCCCGTCACACAATTGCAACAATCCAAGGTACCGCGGCGCAGCAAAAAAGCTTACGCTTATCGCATAGCCGAGAGCAAAGGCGCTCAAATCTGAGCGGTATCGTTGCTCTAGATTGTTTGTGTTGTTGCGTTTTCCTGCGCCCAACCGGGGCGCTCACTTGTTTAAAAAATGCGACCGAAGAACGAGGGCCAGAAGGACAACAGTATGGGTGCGATTGAAAGCGTTGGCGTAATCGGCGCGGGACAGATGGGCAGCGGCATTGCCCACGTTTTCGCCGCTGGCGGTTTTCAAGTTTGCTTGCATGATAATAACGATGAGCGCTTACCAGCCGCTCAAACCCTCATCGAACGAAATCTCCACCGGCAGGTCGCGCGCGGTAAATTAGCCGATCGGGACGCCGACGCCGCCCTTTCCAGATTGACGCTCTCCGCGGACGTCGCATCGCTATCGCCGTGCGACCTGGTGATTGAGGCGGCAACCGAAAGCCAGGAAGTTAAGTCAGCGATCTTCAGCTCGCTGAAAGGTCTGCTTAAAGAAGACGCCATTCTCGCAACAAACACGTCTTCAATTTCGATAACAGGCCTCGCATCCGCTTCGGACCGCCCCGAGCGCTTTATCGGCCTGCATTTTATGAACCCAGCGCCGGTGATGCAGCTCGTGGAAATCATTCGCGGGATCGCAACGAGCCGGGAGACATTCGACGCCGCGAAAGACATTGTTGAGAGTCTTGGCAAGACGGTCGCCGTTTCTGAGGACTTTCCGGCGTTCATTGTTAACCGGCTGCTCATGCCAATGATAAACGAAGCAATTTACACGTTGTATGAGGGCGTGGGCACCGTTGAGGCGATTGATACCGGTATGAAGCTCGGCGCCAATCACCCCATGGGCCCGCTTCAGCTAGCGGATTTTATCGGCCTCGATATTTGCCTGGCGATTATGCAAGTCCTCTATGAAGGGTTGGCGGACAGCAAATATCGTCCGTGCCCGCTGCTTGTTAAATATGTGGAAGCCGGATGGCTTGGGAAGAAATCGGGCCGTGGCTTCTACGACTATTCGGGCGAAACGCCGACACCGACACGGTAGCGATCGGCCAGCCCCCCAACTTGGGTCCAAACTTAAACGCAGCTTACCCCGCACGCTGCCCACGATTTACATAGTTGGTTTATCAGCGCACTGCGCACCGAGTGAGCAACGGTTTTTCGGTCCTACCAATGCGGCCGCAAAAAAGCGAAAGCGACATTCGGCTCTGCACGTTGTTGGCATCTCGAAATTGCACCAAAAGCAAGCCGCGTTTCGTTGAAAACGTTGAAGGGCTCCAAGCTTTTATCGCCGAAACTACTCTATGGGCTTCGCCGATCTAATCCGCTAACACACAAACTTGATCAGCGAAGCGTTCAAACTTTACGAAAATACTTGGCAACCAGCGCTGAAAAATACTCTGAACGAAGATTGCTGGGTACTGGCGCCCGCGCCCTTATTCCGGCTACGGATCACGCAAACCTATTTGTGGTATTCGCTGTAGTTTGACGCGTTGGGGGTGCGAGAAACGAAAGCAACTTGTTCCAGTTGCACCAGCTAATATCTTACTGACCGTCAGCCGCTTCTGTTGCTTCCGCATCAGCACCCTCGGGCTTGACGGCCACGCCGCCCTCGCCTTCGTCGGCCACCGCATCCGTTGAAACTGTCGCCCCGGTCTCTTCACCGTCGACACTCTCCGTTTGCGGACTGTCTGGCTTATTACACCCAAACTGCGGCGGAGATTTTAAGGCAGCTTCGTTCTGGAGTATCAATGACTGAAGTCGCTCGTCGAGCTCATTGCAATCGCTCTGCTCTGCGCTTTGTAAACGGCACACTTGAAGCTGCTGGCGAACCCGTTCTATTGACGCTTGCCGTTCTTCATTCGCCTGCTGATTGGCAAGCCGGTCTTGCTGCTCCACTGTTGAATCGATCGCATCGATATATTCCACCCAGCTCCGCGCTTGCGAAGCCGACGTTGAATAGCGGGTGGCGTTAACAAAAGCGGTCCGCGACCGAGCACGTTGATCGCAGTCATCGGGGCCTGCGAGACTAAATCGTGCCGTCCCAATCAACATCCATGAATCGCCCGTTTGGCGCTGGGTCAGACCCCCTTTGCGGATAGCCTGAACGAGAGCCTGCTCCGCCTTACGATATTGTTCGTCAGCAAGCAGAGTTTGGCCGAGCCGGTAGAACAACTCGCCATTGTCGGCGCGACGGGCCGCTTCCTCAAGAATTGGAATCGCACGTTTATGCTCGCGTGACTGGCTCCAAAGCTGCGATAGGAGGCGCAGGTTTTTGGTCGTGCGCTTTACAGTCCCTGACTCGATTTCCCGGGACAGGAGCTCGGCGCCGCGGAACGGATTATCAAAGAATGAGTAATACTGAACAAGCGTCAAAACTTCGGATTCTTTGTCGATCAGCCCCGCGCGATAAGCGACTTCAAGAACTGCAAACGCGTCTTTTGAACGATCCAGCTGTGAATAAAGACCAGAAAGCTGACGCCAATAACTCGCCTCATTAGGCCAGGTGTTGACCATTTTCTCCAGAAGCGTTGTCCGCTTACGGCGCTCGTTGAGTTCCGAATAAATCAAATTCAAGAGATCGTGGTCGCCCTTCTTCGGCTCTTCCCGCAGGGCGATCGCTTGTTCGCCCGGACGAAGGGCTGCCCGATAATCAGCGGGCTGTTTTTGTGTGTAGGCGGCCGCGAGGAGATAATACGCATTAGCGTCTGGTTGACCGCCGCCACGGATCCACTGGTTGAGGCTATTGATAGCACCATTATAGTCAGTGAGCTGAAAATAGAGCTGGGCGATCACATACCGCACGCCGTTAACCTGATCGGGCGGCAAACCATTTGAGTCGACCGACCGTTGGAACGACCGAAGCGCGCCGCGATAGTCCTCCGCCCCCGCCTGACACTGGCCAAGCAGCTGGTTAACGATCGCCGTATCGTACGGCTTAAGGCGGTCGCCGCGCTCGTTTAAAAGGCCACGAAGCTTAGCGATACAAGCTGGCCAAAGTTCATTGGCGATTTCATTCTCAAAGATTGGCGCAAGCACGCGACCAACAGCCGGGTCGAGCGTCGAACTTTGGCGCGGACGCCGTTCTTCCTCATCATCCTGGGCGAACGCGACTGACCCCGACACAAGCGTGAACATGATCGGTACGCATAAAAACAGTGATCGAATTGAATGGCTCATCTTCGTCATTTCCGCTCGTCAGTTCTTTCCCCAGCGACGCTGAGCGCCGATCAGTTTCCTGGCTTTATTTTATCGCCAAGACCGCTTCTTCGGTTGCCAGCAAGTTCTTGTCCGGCTGGCCTTCCGCCTCGTTCCTTAAATCAGTCCGCGAGTTGGAAGCGGAACTGCGTAACAACACCACGACGCCACTGCGGTTCTTGTTCAACAATTTTTGGCTGATATTTCCAGCGGCCCACGGCGCGTAGGGCCGCACGATTTAAACAACTATTCGTCGAATCGAGTACGCGGGCGTTCGCGGTCTGGCCTTCAGGCGACACGTCGAACTCAACCTGCACAATTTCGACGGAGCCAGCGCGCGATTGGCAACGCTCCGGGTACTGAGGTTCAATCCGCACCAATGGTTGCGCATCGCGGTCTGGGTTAAATCCAGTCCCAATCTCTGGATTGAAATCGATATCGGGAATCGCCGCGCGAACACCGTCAAGCGCCGGCCTGTTCGACGGGTCCACCGTGGACGGCGGCGGAGGCGGAGGCGTATCAAGCGTTGGTCGCTTAAACTCTTTGTTAGCAGCCGACAGGTCCGTATCCTGAATTTGGGCCGTTATATTAATCGAAAGATTATCGCGTTCTTCATCGAGCCGAAGCTCTTGTTTGATCATTGCACTCATGAACAAGAATAACGCTGCCGTGACGATGACAGCGCCGGGAACACCAATCAATAAGCGAATTAAAGAGCCCACGTTCGGTTCTCCTTATACATCTTCCGTGGAAACAGCGACGTCCGAAACCCCAGCCGCCCTAATTTGGGTGACGATTTCAACCAAATAACGCGCCTTGGCCTTTTGGTCCGCCTGGACAACGGCGGTGCTTTTCGGGTTCTCCCGAAGAAGTTCCTCAACCAGGAGGCGGACTTCTTCAAGTTCAACCTCTTCTTTGTTGATCCATATTTTGTCGTCCTCGGTCACGGCGACCAAAATCGACGCGAACTTACGTTCGGTTGCGGTCGCCGCCTCCGGCCGAAAAATCTCCACGCCAGGTTCACGAACGAATGTCGAGGTGACGATGAAAAAGATCAGCATAATGAACACGATGTCGAGCAGGGGCGTAACATTGACGTCCTCATCACCGCCGCTGTCGGTCGAATATCTATTACGAGCCATGACCCAATCCCTTCTACCGGGCGCGCAAGCGCTATTCCTGTTGCAGCGCGAGCGAAACTGTCAGCGCTTTGCCCTGGCGCGCCTGGTCCATCACAGTTACGGCGGTACCGGACTCAGCGTCTGGCGCTGCCGTAACCAGGACAACACCTTTCGGTTCGCGGGCTTTAAACTCTTCCACAACAGGCTTCACCGACAACGGATCGATGATGCGCACATTGTTGACCCGCACAAAGCCGTCTTCTTGCAACGCTAAAAGTAAGGCCGGGGGCGGAATCGAATTGGGATCGTTTTCATTGTCTTCCGGCGTGCGCACGTCGATCCCTTTTTCGCGGACGAAGGTCGCTGTCACGATAAAGAAGATCAGCATGATGAACACGATATCAAGCAGGGGTGTGACGTTGACGTCCGCTGCTTCATCCTGGTGTGTTGCGCGTTTTCTCATGCTCCGTGCCCCTAGGAAATCAACAATTCGTCAGCGATCTTGTTCGATGCCTTTTGAACATTTCTGTCAAAGGTATTGATAAAGATCAGCCCGGAGAGAGAAGCGACCAAGCCCGCCATCGTGGGAATTGTCGCTTTAGAGATGCCGCCCGCCATCAACCTGGCGTTTGACGATCCGGTCACGGCCATGACGTCGAACACTTCCGTCATGCCCGTAACGGTGCCGAGCAACCCAAGAAGCGGTGTAACAGCGACCAACGCTCTAATCACGCCGTTATTTCGGTCCGCTTCCTGCCGGACTTCTGAAATCAGCCGATCACGTTGGGCGTGGGCGAACCACGATTTCCGTTCAGAGCGCGCCTGCCACGCGCGTTGGGCGCGTTTTGCGACGCCGGCATGGGCGGTGCCCCAATAGACAAGCCGTTCGATGATCAGGGCCCACATGCAAAATGTGACAATCATGATCAAGGCTAGAACATTACCGCCCGCATTCAAAAAGTCGCGGATCGCGTCGTAGGCGATGGACGGATTGAGTAACTCAAGCATGAGGTCAGTCCTCCCTTAAGGGAAGCTCAGCGCGTTACGCTGAGCGACCTTCTGCGTGCTCGGCAATGATCCCAGCGGCTTGCTCCTCAAGAACTTGCGAAACGCGCTTCGCAGCGCCGCTTGCAAATGCGTGAAGGAGGAGGAGCGGGATAGCCGCAATCAGTCCAAGAACGGTTGTTACAAGCGCCTCTGAAATACCGCCCGCCATGATCTGTGGGTCGCCAGTACCGAAGAGCGTAATCGCCTGGAACGTGTTGATCATGCCGATGACGGTACCGAGAAGACCCAACAGGGGCGCAACCGCCGCCAAAACCTTGACGAGATTTAAGCCGCTTTCGAGTTTCGGCACTTCTTTCAGGATGGCGTCGTCAAGCTTGAGCGCGACTGTTTCCGTATCCGATGACTGGGCGCTTTCGTAAGCGAGCATCACGCGACCCAATGGATTGCCTTTAGATGCTTTTTTCTTGCGAACCTGCCCCGAAACGGCGCCGCCGGTCAGTGTCAAGGTCAACCATTTGTAGGCGCCCAACAATGTTCCAAACGCGGCGATGCCGAGGATGATGTAACCAACAATACGACCCTGCTGGACACGCTCGACAACGCTTGGGCTCTCAACAATAAGGCCAAGCAGCTGACCGAGCGACGGGTCGATAATTGCGCGCACATAACCATCGCCGGAGGCGCTTTCCACTGCCCGTGCGGCGCCTGTTGCGCGACCGTCAGGCTGGCGGGCCAAGAACTGTAGCTTGCCGCTGTCAGATTTGAAGGTGAGGTAGCGACCGCCCGAGAAGGAAACAAACTCGCCGATGCGCGTCACCTGTTGGGAGACGGCCGATCCATCAGCCTGCAGAACATCTGCGGTAAAGGACGTAACCGCGCCTTGCTGGGCGATTTGCTCCATCATGGTGTCCCAAAGGAACACAAGCTGCTCTTCACTTGGCAGCGTTTCTGTCTGCGCGAGCTCTTGTAGCTCAGACGTACGATCGGGAAGCTGCGCTGAAATCTGCGACCGGCGAAGTTGCTCAGCGAGCTCGCTCGCCGCCGAGCGCGCCGCGCCGAAAAGCTCCTGGAACTGACCGTTTTTGTCAGCAAGCTCCTGGTCCAGCTCTTCAATACGTTTCCCGTTTTCTTCAAGAGCCCCTTCTAAGCGGTCGCTTTCTGCTTCCGCCGCCGACACCTGCTGAACGACACGGTTCAGCTCGGCCTGCTGTTGGTTGCGCTCTCGCAAGAAACGTTGCTCACGCTCGCGATTTTCTTGGCTCGATTCGCGGCGTTCCCGACGAACGGCCTGGAGAACCTGGTTAAGCGTCACCGCCTCTTGAGCTTGCGACTGGGCGACGCCCATAGCTCCGGAGAAATCAAGTGATACCGCCGCCGCGCCCGCGACGATCGATAACAATGCAGTTTTGATCGTTTTCATGGCTTTCATTCCTTCCAACACGGCGGAGCTACTGTACGGCGACCGGCGCAGGGACCGGCACCGGCAAGAGATCAGGCGCGGTCTGCTCTTTCGCCATCCGCAGACCGTACTTCACGTCGGGAAGGTAAGACCGATCAAGGTTTTCCCAGGCGCGTGCGCTGTTGTTCCAGATTTTCAAAATGGAATCGTCTGAGGTTTTAAACATCAACGAAACGCGGCCAATCCGGAGGAACTCGCCCGTAATTTCCTCGCCATTATCGATAATGGTGCCCTCATAGGTGCCGATCGTCCGGCCAAATTCCATTTCGATTTGATAGGCTTCAACCAGGAGCCGATATTTTTGCGCGACCGAGATTTCGCTGTCCGGCTCGTCAAGGTTAGCAATCCGGTTATCTGCGCGCTCGGTCCGGGCGGCGATGTCAAACGGGATGTCGGCTTCTACCAGCTGCTTAAAGCCGGCGGCCATGCTCTCCATCAATGGCAGAATGGCGCGCTGCAGGCCGGAAACATTTTCAATGTCCTGCTGGATGCGAACGATCTGACGCTCTTGGGCAGCGACCTGTTTTGTGAGCGACTCATTATAACGACGCGCGGCTTCAAGCTGCTTCAGGTTTGCCCGGTAATCGTTCAACAGCGTTTGTGTCTGATCGTCTAACTGATCGATGCGCTGCTGAGAACGAGCGGCCTCATTCACAGTCGCTTGGCTCTCATTGAGCGAAGTTTTGAACTGAGCACCAGCCTGCCCACAAGTAAGAGCGATCAGCGCAAACGCCGACCCCGCCATCGCTAATCGTTTTATCATTGCCACACCTTACGGTTTGCTTCGGCTTCCAGAATTAAGTCGCTTTCAGCCCCCGCCGCGCCAGAAAAGTCGGGCTGGGAAAAGAACGCAACGAGATGCAACGCCCAGGCCATGGTTGCCGATGGACACAACGCGCTACAAATTTTTTTGGGAATCCACGATAAACGCTTAACCGTACCCCAGATCCCCTCCCGAGCGGATTGTTGGCGGAAAACCAGCCCTATTGCAACGGCTTTATTGTGATCTTGGTCCATTAGACCGGGGCGGTGGCGTATTTTTGCACTGCAACGGGCCAAGAGGGGGAATGGTTACAAGAGTGTAATCTGCCAATCGCCACCCCTGGACCGCGACTTTTCACTATCGAAATATGCCTCAGAGAAAAACCCTTAAGGAAAAGCGAAGTCAAATAGGGTGTACGAGTGGAATGCTCGTTCGCTAAGCATTCAGACGACAGCTAAAGGCGCTATCGATCACTTTCTATAATGCCGAAGAAGTTGGCTGGGGCGCCAGGACTCGAACCTGGAGTCTTCGGTACCAAAAACCGCTGCATTACCATTATGCTACGCCCCATCGGCGTTGCGGAGATAGCGAACGCCGGTTCGTAAAGCAATGACGCGCGCGGGTTTTTTAACGCGCCGCCATCGTCGCGCTGTCAATAACGATCAACAACTCAAGCGACCGAAGTGTTAAGTGGACGCCGGCGTCGACTAAGCGTTAAGGCGCGCCGCCCGTCGGCTCGCGCAGCACAAACACATGGCGCACAAGCAAAGGGCGCACAAGCAAAGGGCGCATTGCCAAGTAAAAGAGCTGGGTGTACCACCCGCGCTTCGTCGGAGTGTAGCTCAGCCTGGTAGAGCACTGTCTTCGGGAGGCAGGGGCCGGGTGTTCGAATCACCCCACTCCGACCACGGACTGAACTCAGTTTTGCCTTAGCCACAAACCGCAAGACTATCACCAACAAATCGGAG
>JBCCTV010000048.1:0-16463 GCA_039197915.1 Pseudomonadota bacterium
GGAGGTCGGAAAGATCTTGCTCTGTGTAAGCATCATGAATGACGTGAAAATTAATTTTAGTTGAGCAGTGTTCCAACGCGCTCCGGCCGGCGACAGCCATGCCTTTGATGACATTCTTATCGCCACAGAGAACGACATCTACGGAATCGCTCATTTTGTTCAATCCGCCTAAAGATCCAGCAGAAGCCGCTGCGGGTCTTCCAAATTTTCTTTCACGCGAACCAGGAATGTAACAGCGCCTTTGCCGTCCACAATCCTGTGGTCGTAGGAGAGCGCCAAATACATCATGGGCCGCACGACAACTTCGTCATTCACCACAACAGGGCGCTTTTCGATACGGTGCATACCGAGGATCCCTGATTGGGGCGTATTCAGAATAGGCGTTGACATCAACGAGCCGTAGACGCCGCCATTTGAGATTGTGAAGGTACCGCCTTGCATCTCGTCAAGTGTTAAGTCGCCTGTCCTCGCCCGCCGACCGAAGTCGTTAATCTCCGCTTCGATGTGCGCAAGGGATTTCATATCAGCATCACGCAAAATTGGCACAACCAAGCCCTTGTCGGATCCAACCGCCACGCCAATATCGTAGTGATTTTTGTAGATAATGTCGGTTCCGTCGATCTCCGCATTTACGTCTGGAACTTCTTTCAAAGCGTGAACGCAGGCTTTGACGAAAAACGACATAAACCCTAAGCGGACACCGTGTTTTTTCTCAAAGAGCTCTTTATACTGACCACGCAGCTCCATGACCGCGGTCATATCGACGTCATTGAACGTCGTGAGCATTGCTGCGTTGTCTTGCGCTTCTTTCAGCCTACGGGCAATTGTCTGACGTAATCGGGACATCTTCACGCGCTCTTCGCGTGGGCCAAGATCCCGGGGCGCGGCAGGTTTAACCGCGAGCGGCGCAACTGGAGCGCTGGAAGTCGATTGCCCTTGTTCCGCCCGCAATGCGTCACCCTTCGAAATGCGACCGTTTTTACCAGTGCCTTCTATCGTCGATGGATCGAGCCCGCGTTCGGCAACTACCCGCCTTGGCGCGGGCGACAAGGGCTGCTGCGCACCATCCGCCGTCGGCGCTTGCGCGCCTGCGCCATTTGCACTTGCAGCCTGCGGCGCAGCCGAAGCAGTCGCTGTTGCGCCAACCTCAACCACCGCAAGCAAAGCGCCAACCTCTACCGTATCGCCCTCGGCGCCGTGAATTTCTCTAATCACACCAGACTGTGGCGCGGCCACATCCATCGCAGCCTTGTCCGTTTCTAGGCTAACAATTGGCTCGTCTGCAGAAACGGCGTCACCAACCTTCTTCAGCCATTCGCCGATATCGGCTTCAGATACGGACTCACCGCCCTCGGGCACGACAATTTCAATCAGGGTTCCGCCAGCTGTATCTGCAACAACCCCTGCAGCGCCATTTTCAATTGGAGCGGCGTTGCCGCCTGAAGGCGCTTCGGAAGGCGCGTGCGCTGCTTGAGCATTTTCATCAATTCGGCCAAGAAGCGCGTTGACCTCTACGGTGGCGCCTTCTTCAGCGACAATCTCAGCGAGCACGCCAGAGGCTGGCGCTGGCGCCTCGACGGAGACCTTATCCGTTTCGAGCTCAACAACTGGTTCGTCCGCGGCGACCGTTTCGCCCGCGCTCTTCAACCAACGCGCAATCGTCGCCTCGGTTACTGATTCCCCGAGCGTTGGCACGCGGATTTCGATCGACATTAAACTAACCTTTCACTTAGCCTTTTCGCCAGCCCGTGCGCGACACGTCTTAAGCGGCGAATGCATCATCCAGAAAATTTTGTAACTCACGTTTGTGCGCGCTCATCAACCCGGTCGCGGTGGAGGCCGCCGCAGGCCGCCCCACATAGCGCGCGCGTTTTCGATTGGCCTTAATCTTCAAAAGGACCCACTCAATATTCGGCTCCATGAAGCTCCAGCCGCCCATATTTTTTGGTTCTTCCTGACACCAAACAATGTCGGCCTGCTTGAAGCGTGACAGCTCATCCATCAAAGAATGCGCCGGGAACGGATAAAATTGCTCCACGCGCATCAAATAAACGTCATTAATGTCGCGCTTTTCACGTTCCTCCAAAAGATCGTAATAGACTTTACCTGAACAGAGAACGACGCGCCGTATCTCATTGTCGGGCTTTAGCGCCACCGTTGTGCCCGGTTTAAACTCAGCGTCGTCCCAAAGAACCCGGTGAAATGAAGACCCCGGCCCAAGCTCAGCATACGTTGAAACGCATCGCTTGTGCCGCAGGAGTGACTTTGGCGTCATCAAGATCAGCGGCTTACGGAAGTTGCGGCGCATCTGCCGGCGTAGAATGTGAAAGTAGTTCGACGGCGTTGAGCAATTGGCAACTTGAATATTGTCCTGGGCGCACATTTGCAGGAAGCGTTCCGGGCGCGCGGAAGAGTGTTCCGGCCCCTGACCTTCATAGCCATGGGGCAGCAAAAGCACCAACCCGGACATCCGTAACCATTTGCGTTCACCGGACGTTACAAACTGGTCAATGATTGTTTGGGCGCCGTTAGAGAAGTCGCCAAATTGCGCCTCCCAAAGAACAAGTGTTTTGGGCTCGGCGAGGGAATACCCATACTCAAAACCCATGACAGCGAATTCGGATAAGTTCGAATCGTGAACCTCGAAATTCGCCTGCGCACCAGGGATGTTTTGCAGTGGCGTGTAGACGTCTTCGTTTGACTGATCGATGAAACACGCATGGCGCTGTGAAAACGTACCGCGACGCGAATCCTGCCCCGAAAGCCGAACCCCAAACCCGTCTTGCAGAAGGGTCGCGAATGCGAGCGCTTCCGCCGTCGCCCAGTCGATATTCTCGCCAGCTTCTAAAGTCTCAGCCTTCTGCTTAAGTATGCGCTTAAGCGTCCTGTGCGGATTGAACCCGCCAGGGACATTGGTCAGCACCGCACCGATCTCGCGCAACGCTTTTTCTTCGATCGCTGTATCGCCGCGCCGATCGTCGTCAACGGGCGGAAGGTAGCCAGCCCATTTGCCGTCAAGCCAATCGGCTTTGTTCGGTTTGAAGCCCGTGGCGGAATCAAACTCATCCGACAGAAACAGCCGGAAATCTTCGCGCTCTTTAGGCTCCCAATCGCCTGTGGTGATCCCTTCAGCCACAAGTCTCTTGGCGTAGATCTCACGCGTTGTCGGCTGCTGGGCAATTTTTTTGTACATGAGCGGCTGGGTGAAGCTTGGCTCATCGCCTTCGTTATGGCCGAAACGGCGATAACAAATCATGTCGATCACAACATCGGCGCCGAACTTCTGCCTAAACTCGGTCGCCACCTTCGCCGCATAAACAACCGCTTCCGGATCGTCTCCGTTTACGTGGAAAATTGGTGCGGAAACCATCTTCGCAACGTCGGATGGATAAGGCGACGAGCGCGCGAATTGCGGCGCTGTAGTGAAGCCGATCTGGTTATTAACGATGAAGTGAATTGTGCCAGCGGTGTTGTACCCCCGCAGGCCGGAAAGCCCGAAGCATTCCGCCACAATCCCTTGGCCCGCAAACGCCGCGTCGCCATGCAGAAGCAGCGGCAACACCAAATTTCGTGGCGGGAATTCGCCTGTTTTCGGCAGCTTATCGCCCTTGGCGCGCGCCTTACCCAATACGACCGGGTTTACCGCCTCCAGGTGAGATGGGTTTGCCGTCAACGAGAGGTGTACAGAATTCCCGTCAAAAGCGCGATCGGACGACGCCCCCAGATGGTATTTCACATCGCCGGACCCGCCCACTTCATCAGGCGTGACCGAACCGCCCTGGAACTCGTGGAAAATATGATGGTAAGGCTTACCCATCACAGCGGCCAAAACATTTAAGCGTCCCCGGTGCGGCATGCCGATGATGATCTCGCGGAGGCCTAACGCCCCGCCCCGTTTGATGATTTGTTCGAGCGCTGGAACGGTCGCTTCAGCGCCATCGAGCCCAAAACGCTTCGTGCCGGTATATTTCGTGTGCAGAAAATTTTCGAACCCTTCGGCTTCGATTATTTTCTTGAGGATCGCTTTCTTGCCCTCATTCGTGAAAGAAATCTCTTTGTCCGGGCCTTCAATGCGCTCTTGGATCCAGGCTTTTTGCGCTGGATCAGACATGTGCATGAACTCAACCGCAAAGGTGCCGCAATAGGTCCGCCTCAAAATCTCGAGGATTTCCCGGAGCGTCGCAGTCTCAAGCCCCAAGACGCTGTCGATGAATATGGGGCGATCCATATCCTCCTGCGTAAATCCCAGTGTTGCCGGGTCGAGTTCCGGATGCACTGTTGGTTCGGCTCGCCCCAGCGGGTCCAGGTCTGCGATCAGGTGGCCTCTGACCCGGTACGCGCGAATGAGCAGGAGGGCGCGAAGCGTATCGCGTGTCGCCCGACGCACCTCTTCCTGGCTGATGGCGCCCGCATCGGCGCGGGCCTTGGTTTTCTTTTCAACAATCTCTTCAACGGCAGACCAGTCGCCGTCTAAGGCTGACGTCAATTCGCCGCTTACCTGGGGCGGCCAGTCTTTTCGCGCCCAACTCGGCCCGTCGAGGGCCGCTTTCTCGGTGTCGCTTAGGGTCGAAAAATACTCGCGCAACTGAGGCGAGACAGAGTTTGGATTATCAAGATAGCGCGACAGCTGCGCTTCAAGGTACTTGGCGTTTCCGCCTGACAGAAAACTCATATTTTCATCGCTCACGTGCGATGCGGAGGCCCCGTCTCCC
The DNA here is from genome assembly GCA_039197915.1 of Pseudomonadota bacterium. Taxonomy (GTDB): domain Bacteria; phylum Pseudomonadota; class Alphaproteobacteria; order Caulobacterales; family Parvularculaceae; genus JAJFFW01. The sequence goes on from JBCCTV010000048.1 coordinate 4,713, forward strand.
GGTGCGTCTCCAAGCTTGGCCATGCTGTCTTCCATTCGTTTGGTGTTTTGTAACCGCCGGAGTCTCGAAACCCGTCGGCTAGACTTTTTTCGATATCAGATTTTGCCGGTTAGCGGTTTATTTTTTGACAAGGTCGACGAGCGTGCGTCCCATGGACGCTGGCGTTGGGGCGACAGCGATCCCAGCCCTTTGCATTGCTTCAATTTTCGCTTCCGCCGTATCAGCGCCGCCAGAGACGATCGCTCCCGCATGCCCCATGCGTCGCCCTGGCGGAGCTGTGACGCCAGCGATAAACCCAACGGTCGGTTTTTTAATTTTGCTGTCGGCTAAAAACTGTGCAGCGTCCGCTTCAGCGGACCCGCCGATTTCACCGATCATGATGATCGCCTCGGTTTCCTTATCGGCGAGGAAGAGCTCAAGCACGTCAATAAAGTCGGTCCCTTTAACCGGGTCGCCGCCGATGCCAACGCATGTGGACTGCCCAAACCCTGTGACGGAGGTCTGGTGCACCGCTTCATAGGTAAGTGTTCCAGATCGCGAGACGACGCCAACATTTCCTTTGCGATGAATATGGCCTGGCATAATGCCGATCTTACATTCGTCCGGGGTGATCACGCCCGGGCAATTGGGGCCGACGAGGCGCGAGCTTGACCCTTCAAGCGCCCGTTTGACCTTGACCATATCCTGAACCGGAATGCCTTCGGTGATGCAAACGATAAGCGGCACTTCCGCCGCAATGGCTTCTAAAATCGAGTCGGCTGCAAATGGCGGCGGCACATAAATCACCGATGCGTCAGCGCCAACCGTTTCCTTCGCTTCCGCCACGGTGTCGAAAACCGGCAGCGTCGCGCCGCTTGCTGCGTCGCCCGCCTGCCAGGTCATGCCGCCCTTGCCGGGGGTTACGCCGCCGACCATGCGCGTGCCATAGGCGATTGCTTGTTCTGTGTGGAAAGTACCCTGGCTGCCGGTGAGGCCCTGGCAAATCACGCGTGTCGTGTCACTAATCAGGACGGACATTGGACGACGCCCCTTTGTTGTCGATTCATGTGGGCGATGTTTGCACCGCCGTGTTTTTTCTTCAGCTTTAAGTGTGTACCGGTCGCCGCCCCGCCTAACAACGCGACCTTCTGCGCAATTTCGCGCATTTCCACCCAATTCCGTTTCGGCGTGTTCAATACCATCAGACTTTTGTCCTATGGAACGACAGTCGATAAGGAGAGCGGCTCAAACAGGCAAGATAACGCTGAAAACTGAGTGCCGACGCGGCGCTATAAAGCCAGACTTTTCACACTTCGTTGAAGCTGTAACTTCCTTAGAACTCTTACTTATATGAAGGCCGCGTTTGTTCGAACGCCATAATTTTCTCGATGAAACGACCAGGCAAACGCGCCTTTTCATTCGTGCCGGGCTCGGCGTTCACATAAACGAGCTGTCCGTCATTCAAAAGCGTATCACCGCGATAAATCTCCAGGTCAAAAACAGCTGATGTCTGCCCTAACCGCGAACAGCGCACGCCGATGGTCAAACTGTCATCGAAGACTGCCGGTGCACGGAAGTTCGTTTCTGCGCGGACGGCAAAGAACTCGAGAGCATTCTCGCCAGAAAACCCGAAGCCGAGCGCGCGCAAATACTCCGTAATCGCCACATCATAGAACAAAAGATAGTTTGCGTTGAAAACGATTTTTTGCGGATCGCATTCGCCAAAACGAACGCGAAGCTCATGAAAAAATGAAAAGTCGGTCTTCATAGCCCTGATATAGCGCGAAAGCGGAAAGCAGGAAATCGCAGTCGCGTCAGCCCTGCGCGCTTAAACGACCGGCGATGACTGTGATGGGGATAGTCACCGGCAACGACGCATCGCCCAACGCAAGCTGGGCGTTTTCCTCGATTTCTTGCAGCTTGGTTGCGCGTTCTGGGTCCTGTTGCGCGCGGGGTGTAAGCCGACCATGTCCGCGCAAAACCCGCGATACGTTTGAAGGGCCACATGTGCGTTTCATTGAAGTCCGGCGCCGCTGTCACCTCAAATGGAAAAGCGACCGCTTCAGCAGTGTACCCCGCCATTGCAAGCCTGTTTCCGGACGCCCAAAAGGGATCAATCAGGTCAAGCGTTGGCTTCAAGTAGAGCGCGTTAGACTCTTCGTTCAGCGTAAAAATCTTATAAGCCCAAGCGGCAAAGAACGCTCCCGGTTTGCCGACGCGGCGACATTCCTTCCAAAACGGTGTTCCGTAAAACCAGTGCAAGGCGGTCGCCACCGTGATCGCATCAGCCGTTCCATCCCCGAGCGTGGCGGGAGCGGCCGGGCTTACCGCGAAAGACACGTTCGGCGGACCGTCCGCCACCGCGATCTGTTCCGCACTCACATCTGTTGCGATGACGCGGCGAAATCGCGTCGCGAGGGCGCCGGCAGCCTGGCCAGCCCCGGTCGCGCAATCCCAGGCGAGATCGTGCGCTGGCGCTTCCGCGGCGATCCAATCAAACAATGCGCCCGGATATAATGGCCGATGGGCTTTATAGTTCTGCGCATTAGCGCCAAAGGACGTTGCGTTCGTCACGGACGCTTAACTCAGCCGCGCGCCAGCTGGCGTCCCCTCGCCCGGCTCGACCAATAAGATTTTCCCCTCCAAGTCAGCAAAGCCAAGCACCAGAACCTCTGACATGAAGGGCCCGACCTGGCGGGGTGGAAAATTGACGACCGCGGCGACCAACCGTCCCGGCAGCTCTTCCAAGGTATAATGATCAGTGATCTGCGCCGAGGACTTCTTCTCTCCGACGCCGGGACCGAAATCGATCCAGAGCTTGTAGGCGGGCTTGCGCGCCTCCGGAAAAGCCTCCGCGCGCAGAACTTTCCCCGCGCGAATATCCACCGCCATGAACGCATCAAAATCGATTGCGTCCGCCGGCGGACTAGAGGGATCAAAAACTTTGTGCATGGGGTGCGTCTTTCATTGTTTAAAGGATTTCGATTTGCGCCGTTTGTCCCGGTACAGATAAATATTTTCGATCGAGCGTCCATAGCGGCGCCTCGAGAAGTTCAGCCAGCGCGAAATACGCCGCATCATAGGCGGTCAGGTAATGGCGCAAAGACCAAATGCGCCTGCGCAGCGGATTGTGGGAGAACCGCTCGATCCTCAAGTCATTGAGATTATCGATCGCCTGCGCTGCGAGCGCCTCAGTCACACTCCCTTGATAGACTAAACGCCGCAAAGTCTGAAGGAGCTCAAGCTCTATGATCTCCGGCGCACACAAAACGTCACCTTTAGCGAGAAGCAGATCGCTCAAGACGTCGCTGCGCTGGGAGGCGAGCATAATCTCAAAAGCCAGCGATGCGTCGACAACGATCAACGGCTGTCGCGTTCCTGGCGGATAAGCTCGACCGACGAAACGGGTAGCTCCATAGGCTCCATCTGCGCCATGCGTGCTTTGAGCTGCTCCCAGTTGGGGCGCTTTAAATCCCGCTCGATCAGGCGCTTCAGGTAATCGCTCATGGATAGCCCCTCGGCCGCAGCGCGCGCTTTCAGCGCCCGGTGCGTTTCCTCAGGGATTTCACGAATTTGGATGTGCTTGTTCATGTGCAAAACATGAAATCATGTGGGGTTCATGTCAAGGTAACGGCCATGATCCGCCAAAGATCCGTCTTGTAATTTAGATGGTTGCAAGCGCGAAGCGATGGCGAAGTCGCCAAACCGTCCTATTGCGCAACGGGCCGCTAATCAGGAAGTTTTGGTGGTGATTTTGCCTTTCGCCCCAGCCATTTAGGAATTTCCGGATTGTCGGGATTTCGAAACGTGCTGCCGACGTTTAGCAAAACAGCAGAAATACAGCCATTCCCGTCGACGCGGTATTCTTCCGCGGCACCTGATGGCTCAATGTATTCAAGCAAACTTCCGGAATCAGAGACGTCTTGGTTATTACGCGCAAGGATAACGCCATATGGCTCAAAGAAACCTCTTCGCCCCGCAAAACAAAAGCTTCTCCTAAATCTCCGCACATAGTCGGGCAGGCCGGGTCTTGTTTTAAAACCAGACCTAGCCACTACTTCCGCATGATTTTCAAAACTGAGCCGGTCGTTAAATACGCCGCACTCAAGCCGAGTGGGGGGCAAACTGTAGTAAATTAATATCGGTAATTCACGTCTTTTGTCGCCATTTGTTATTTCCGTGTACCGAAGTGTCGTGCGCCAAATTTTGCTTGGATAAGAGTATGTATTCCAGAGCGATACAGCGTCTGGGAGAAAGTCCCATTTATTGCGCTTGGCAATTTTTGAAATTTCTTCAAAATTCGCCCCTGTCCGAACGCAAATTTTGACGAACTCGCTCGTTAGCAAGGTCGCGAATGTTGTCTGGACAACAGGAGGTAGCGGCGACCGCAACTCGACGGCGCGCGCTGGGGTTGTTACAAAAGCGATCAAAACAAGCAGGCTTAATGAACCTGTCCGACAGTAAATTATCGCGTAGCGCATCACTTCACAGCGGCGACGATTTTCTCCGCGGCGTCTTCGAGGTCGTCCGCAGACGTCACAGCGAGGTCGCTTTCATCGAGGATGCGTTTGCCTTCCTCGACATTGGTGCCCTCAAGGCGAACAACCAGGGGTACTTTCAGCCCGACCTCTTTAACCGCCGCGATGACCCCGTCGGCGATGATATCGCAGCGCATAATTCCGCCAAAAATATTGACGAGAATGCCTTTGACGCCAGGGTCTGAGGTGATGATTTTAAACGCCTCGGTCACTTTTTCCGTCGTGGCGCCGCCGCCGACGTCGAGGAAGTTCGCGGGCTCAGCGCCGTAATGCTTGATAATGTCCATCGTCGCCATGGCGAGCCCGGCGCCGTTCACCATGCAGCCAATATCACCATCAAGCTTCACATATGAAAGGTCGTACTCGGAGGCTTTGAGCTCTAGTGGGTCCTCTTCGGTTTCGTCCCGCATTTCGAGGATATTCGGGTGCCTGAATAAGGCATTGGAATCGAAGGAGACCTTCGCGTCGAGAACGCGGAGGTTGCCGTCGGTCTTGACGATCAGCGGGTTGATCTCAAGCATAGACATGTCTTTTTCCGTGAACGCCTTATAAAGGGTTGCGATCAGCGCAACTCCCTGTTTGTAGGCGGCACCCTTGAGCCCGAGCGCAGAAGCGATCCGCCGCCCGTGGTGGGGCATGCACCCCGTCGCCGGGTCGATCCGGACGGTGACGATTTTTTCCGGCGTTTCTTCTGCCACTTCTTCAATGTTCATGCCGCCTTCGGTCGAGGCGATGAACGCGATCTCGCCGCTCGCGCGGTCAACAAGCGCTGAAAGGTAAAGCTCAGTTTCGATATCGGCGCCGTCCTCGATGTAGATCCGATTGACTTGTTTCCCATCGGGTCCCGTTTGTTTCGTGACCAGGGTCGCGCCCAGCATCTGCTTTGCGAATTCAGCCGCCTCTGCAACGCTTTTCGCAAGACGCACGCCGCCCTTTTCGCCCGCCTCAGGCTCCTTAAAGCGCCCTTTCCCGCGACCTCCGGCGTGGATCTGTGCTTTGACCACATAAAGCGGTCCCGGGAGTTCCTTGGCGGCGGCTTCCGCATCGGCCGCTTTGAAGACAGCGCGGCCGTCCGCAACGGGCGCTCCAAACTCACCCAACAGGCGTTTGGCTTGATATTCATGGATGTTCATGTGGTGCGCTCCGGTTTCGGATGATTGCTTCGCCGAGCGGCGATTTATATTGCGCTAAGAATATCGCGCAGCTGAGGCGCTCGCAACGCGTCGCTTCGATCCATGCCGTCCACGCCCCCCGCACGGCTCCCCTAGCGCAACAACTTGTGGTCGCCCAGCTTTCTTGCACTTCGGGCGACGCGTCTATACGGTTTCTGATGTGGGGAGCACTCGCGGGGAGTTATAAAATGCCGCTTCGTAATATCGCATGCGCTTTCGCGCTGGTCGTTGGCGTCTTCTGCGCGAACGCGCCGGCGTTTGCTCAAAACGAAGCGGGGATGACGCTTTCCGAGCTGCAATCGATCGTTTCTAGCAGCGGCCTCAGCTTCTCAACAGACGCAGAAAACAAGACGTTGATCATACAAGGCCCCGACGGCCCCTTCGTTGCGACGCTATCGATCTGTAACGGCGCGCGGTGTGAAGTGATGGACCTCTTTACATATGTCAGCGCCGAGAACATTTCGATTCAACGGATTAATTCTTGGAACCTCACCCGCACATTCGCGAAATCCTATATCGATAACGATAACGACGCGGTGCTTGAGATGTATATCTCGCTCGAAGGTGGTCTGACCGCTGCGGCAGTTGCAGAAAACCTGGCCATTTGGCGCGCGGCGATGAGGGACTGGTTAGAGTTTATCTCAAGCGGCCCTGGGTCGTAGAGCAACGTCGCATCAGTCTGAGCTGTTTCATTGCTCTCGTTTTTGTTTCGTCGCGTTTTCTTCGCCCCCAACCGGTCTCCGCTTGGTCGGAAAACGCTCTAGGTTTCTTGTGCTCCAGCGTCGTTGAACAGTCCGACATCGTGACGGCAAAAACTCCGCACCCTCACAAAGACAGGAACAAATCATGCCTGATAAACCAGAACGGGACGTCGAAAAGGACTATCCGCTAGATCAGTTCGTTGCAAAGCTGCGCCGCCTAGCAGACGCCATTGAAGCGGGCGAACAATTTGAAATTCAAATTGCCGGCGAGCGAATCTACGTCCCCGTCCGCGCTACCTACAACATCGAGCATGAGCGCGGCGACGACGAGGAAGAAGTCGAATTCCAAATCAAGTGGTCGTTGGAGTAGGCTTCGACCGACATACATCGCTAGGACGACGACCTGTTAGACTTCCCGATCGCAGACGCGGTTCGCGTTTTTTATGGAGCGACTAAGACGGCAAAAAGGGTCGTGTGCAAGGCGACGCTGGCGTTCAATACTTAAAGAATACGCTGCATAAAGACTAAGTCTAACCAGCGCCCGAACTTAAACCCGACCTGGCGCAAGTGACCGACTTCTTCGAAGCCATGGGCTTTGTGAAAGCGAATGCCGCCTTCATTCGCGGCGTCCACGCCGGCAATCATCACATGGAGCTTTGCTTCACGAGCTTGTGCGATAACCTCCTCAAGGAGGGCTGCGCCGACACCCTGCCCCCGCGCTGACGCTGCGACGTGCACGGTGTGCTCAACGGTGAAGCGGTAGCAAGGCCGATCACGGAAGGTCCCATACGTTGCGAAGCCGAACACCTCGCCAGCGGCGTTGGACGCAACGAGCATCGGCTCCGCCTGCGCCTGTTTTTGTTGAAACCAAGCCTGGCGGTCCTCCAGCGTTGCCGGCGTTTCTTGGAAAATTGCCGTCGACGTCGCGACGATCTCGTTGAAAATGTCCCTGACCATGGGGATGTCGGTCGCGCGCGCTGCTCTTATTTCATAGTCCATCCGCCGGGTGTAACAGACGAGCAACGAGGCATCTATCCTCGCATTATGCCTCTATTCGCGCGCTACGCATCTATCTATCGCTACAGCGTGCGCACTCGCCAAACACTTCGGAACCGGCGTATCCCTACCGCAACGTTTATTGCCGCCGCTCTTGAAGGACACCGCACGATGCCACGCCGGGTTGCGAAGTATGGGCGCTTTGGGCCGATATATGAGATCGTTCCGCGCCGCGCTTATCTCATCGCGCGCAATCTATGGCTTGACGCTAAATCCCTGCCGCGGCGTTTATCCGGCGCAAGCGGTGGTCCGCTTCCGTGGATGTCCCTCCACAATTACGGCGACGGAGACTTTTATGCGTCCGGCCAGGCCTTTGTCGAAAACCTTCAGCGCCAGGAGCTCCTCACCGCGTCAACGCGCGTCTTGGATATTGGATGTGGGTCAGGGCGTCTGGCATGGCCGTTGGCGGCGGTGCTTTCAGGCGACGGAGCATACTGCGGATTTGACGTATCGAAAGCTGCGCTGCGTTTCGCGCGCGGCCTGGTTCAGCGCAGGCGATCGGATTTTAAATTTACGCATGCGGACATTTTTTCGGCGGAGTATAACCCGCGCGGTCGGTTGCGCGCGGCGGAGTTTAAGTTTCCGGCGGACGCAAACTCAGTCGATCTGGCGATTGCGATTTCAGTTTTTTCACACCTGCTTGAAGCCGATGCGAAAGCCTTTTTGAGGGAAATCGCACGGACGCTTTCGCCGAATGGACGGGCCTATATTACGGCGTACCTTGTGGATGAGAGCGCGCGTAAACGGATTGAAACGGGGCAAGCGGCCACCGCCCTACAGCCCCTTGCCGGCGCCGTTTGGGCCGGTGATTTGGCGACGCCAGAGGCGGCGACGGGTTACGACGAAGACGCGTTTATTACGATGGTCGGCGACGCTGGCTTACGCCTTGACGGCGCTGTGAACCGTGGCGGTTGGTCTTTTCCAAAAACAGAGGGCGGCCACCACCAGGACGTCTTAATTCTCGCGAAGTCTTAAGGCCTATTGCTAGGTCGCCAACTTTGTGCGCCTGCCGGAAGGATTGGCGCTTGACGGGCCGGCTTAAAGCTCCTCATTAGGGGCGCTTAAAGGAGGCGAAACCATGTCTGTGAATGTTGCGCTCGTTGGGGCTACCGGGAATGTCGGTCGGGAGATGTTTGAAATCATCGCTGAGCGGATGTTCCCCGTGGGTGACATGCACGCCCTCGCCTCACGCAACTCGATTGGACGGGAGGTTTCCTTCGGTGATCAAACGCTGAAATGCAAAGACATTGAGACGTTCGACTTTTCGAGCGTAGACATCGTTTTGATGTCTGCAGGCGGCGAGGTTTCCAAACGTTGGGCCCCGAAAGCGGCGAAAGCCGGCGCGATCGTCATCGATAATTCGTCGGCCTATCGGATGGATCCTGATGTTCCGCTGATCGTGCCAGAAGTGAACGCTGACGCCGTTCTCGGATATACGAAAAAGAACATTATCGCCAATCCAAATTGCTCAACCGCTCAGCTCGTCGTCGCGCTAAAGCCGCTTCACGACGCAGCGACCATCAAGCGCGTTGTTGTGTCGACATACCAGTCCACATCTGGCGCCGGCAAAGACGCGATGGACGAACTCTTCGATCAGACCAAAGGCATCTTCGTCAACGACACGCCGGAGCCAAAGGCGTTTACCAAACAAATCGCCTTTAACGTTATTCCGCATATTGACGTTTTCATGGAAGACGGCTTCACCAAAGAAGAGTGGAAGATGACTGCGGAGACGAAGAAAATTCTTGATCCGAAGATTAAGCTAACAGCAACATGCGTCCGCGTACCAACATTTGTTGGACATGGCGAAGCGGTAAACGTTGAGTTTGAAAAACCAATCGATGACGAGGAAGCCCGCTCTATCCTTCGCGAAGCGCCCGGCATTTTAATCATCGATAAACGCGAGGACGGCGGCTACGTGACGCCCGTTGAGTGCGTTGGTGACTTTGCGACGTTTGTCAGCCGATTGCGCGTGGATCCTACGGTCGATAACGGCCTTTCCTTTTGGTGCGTATCCGATAATCTGCGCAAAGGGGCGGCGCTCAACGCTGTACAAATTGCTGAGTTACTCTTGAACCGCGGCGTTCTGAAAGCAGCGGCGTGAGGTTTCTCCCATGAGTGCGCCCGGCGCGCCGGCGGCAGCCGGCGACCAGGACGCAGTGCGCGACGGTTTCATCTTCGCGATCACCGCCTATACCCTGTGGGGCTGCCTGCCAGCCTATATGAAGACGCTATCCTCGGCGTCGGCGCTCGAAGTCCTGTCCCATCGTATTGTTTGGTCCGTACCAGTCGGCGCGCTTTTAATTACACTACGAAGCCAATGGGCCGAGGTGCGCAGTGCACTGACGACCCCGCGCACCGTGCTCATGCTCGCCATCGCCGCCATGTCGATCGCGTCGAATTGGCTGACCTATGTCTGGGCGGTGTTCAACGAACGGATATTAGAAACCAGCCTCGCCTATTTCATTAACCCGATGATGTATGTTCTGGTTGGTGTCGTTTTGTTCAGTGAGCGGCTTAATCGATTACAGATGATCGCCTGCGGCATTGCGCTTTCGGGCGCTGCTGTCTTAACGGTCGGGCTCGGCGCTTTCCCATGGGTCGCGTTCGTTTTGGGCGCTTTGTTTACGATTTACGGATACATCAGAAAAACGACGCCCGTCGGCGCAATGCCTGGGCTGTTCATTGAAACAATCATCCTTTCACCGATCGCTTTAACAATGCTGATGCTCATTGCAAAAGCGGGAAACAGCAGTTTTGTTTCCGGTGATGCAGGCTTTCGGATATTATTAATGATCGCAGGACCAGCCACGGTGGCGCCATTGGTGCTCTTCGCCCTCGCCGCCCGGCGGTTGCAGATGGCGACACTTGGCTTTTTGCAATATATCGGCCCAACAATCACGTTTTTCATCGGGCTTTATTTCGGCGAACCATTCACGGTTTATCACGCCATCTGCTTCTCGTTGATTTGGGTTGCTTGCGCGATGTTGAGCTATGACGCCATGCGAACGGCTCGATCCGCCCGCCGGAGCAAAGCTAGCCCAATTGCGGCGGCGCCGGCGCGTCCAGCCGTTTCAGCGTCCCCGAGAAACTCATAAGGTTTTGCTCGCCACAGAGCACCATGCCTTGAATAAATAACAGTCGCCGGCCGCCGCGCGTCATTTGCCCTGTTGCTTCTATAAAGCTGCCGACCTCCCCTGAGTTCAAAAACTCTGCATTGAACGTAACGGTGACGCTCATAAACGAGCCGATTTCACGCCGGCAAATATCCCAAAGCGCAATGTCTGCAAGCGTCATGAGAGCGCCGCCATGGACGACGCCGCCCAAATTGCGGTGCTTTTCAACAGCGAAAAACCCGACGCCGGGGGTGGGCCCCTCTTCTCGGAAGTAGTACGGCCCTGCGGTGCCATTAAAGCTATCGAACAACGTCGCCGGCTTATAACCGGGCGGCGGCGGCGGCATGTTTTTCAGGCGTGGGTCATCATTCATCCACGCTCATTAGCGAAGTCTGCTGGCCGCTTAAACCGGTCCGCCATGAATTTATGTCCAATTCTGCGTGAGGCCATTGGCCATCCGCGTCCCACATCGTAGCTTCTGGCCAGCGTTCTTTAAGTATCCCCGGTCCACAATGCGTGATTTCCCTGATCCCGATTTGGTCACCACCAACGACGTAAAAATCGCCATTTATCGAAACGAGCCGCGGTCTCCTCTTAAAATTAGACCGCTTGTCGTTCTCGTTCATGGCTGGCCCGAAATCGCCTACTCTTGGAAATCTGTGCTCAATGCGCTTGGCGAGGCGGGAATTCGCGCTCTTGCTATCGACGTTCGCGGGTTTGGTCGATCCGACGCCCCTGAAGATCCCGCGCACTACTCTATTACATCGCTTACGGATGATCTCGTTGGCATTCTCGACGCCTTAGGAGAAGAAACAGCCATATTTTGCGGCCATGATTGGGGCGGCGCACAAGTCTGGCCCCTTGCCCAGTTGCATCCAGACCGAGTTACTGGCGTTGTCGGACTGTGTACGCCTCATCTGCCGCCGCCGCCCGTACCGCCGCTCGGCATCATTGAAAAACGTTTCACCGAGCGCCACTACTTCGTTCAGTTTCAAAAACAAGGCGAGGCCGAAGCGCTTTTTGAGAGCGATATTGAAAAGTTTTTCAGAATTATGTTTCGCAGGCCGCCCGCCCGATCTGAATGGGAAGGGCTCATTCCCCGCGTCTACGATCTGACCGGACGATTTGAGCATGGCCCGACGCCCGATTGGTCAGATGTTCTGATCAATCCCGATGAGGTCAGCGTTTA
>JBCCTV010000049.1:0-15730 GCA_039197915.1 Pseudomonadota bacterium
GGGGGTCGATTTCCCCACTGCAGAAAGCGCGAAGATTTCGCCCCTGGCGGCCTCCCTTTTCGACATAGACGGCGTCATGGGTGTTTTTCTGGGTCCTGACTTTCTGACCGTCACGAAAGACCCCTCGGTCGATTGGGCGCACCTGAAACCCGCGCTTCTGGGCCTCATCGCTGACCATTTGATTGCTGAACTGCCCGTCATGCTTGAAGGCGAGACAGCGCCAAAAGCGGATGCGAAGGCGACAGACATTGAGGAATATGAAGGCGAGGACCGAGAGACGGTTGAGCAGATCCTCGATCTTTTGGAAACCCGTGTCCGCCCAGCCGTTGCCGCCGATGGCGGCGATATCGTTTTCCGCCATTACGAACCGCGCACGGGCGTCGTCTTTTTGTCGATGCACGGGGCCTGCGCCGGGTGCCCGTCTTCAACCATGACGCTGAAGGCTGGGATCGAAAATATGCTGAAGCACTACGTGCCGGAAGTCGTAAAAGTCGAGCCCGTAATGTAGCGCGGCTCTTGACGGTTCGCCGATCTGACCGTCATCGATGTGCTCGTCGTGCGTCGACGCGGACCTATCAACTCGTTCGGGGGGCGTTTTTGCGCTTTCTTTGCAGGCCGCGCGACGCTTACGTTTGTGCGCCCATGTTTTGTCTCGTCCGGATTGTTACCGTCAAGAGCTTTTGCGCCGCTGCTCTTTTTGGGCCAAAAACAGCAATCACTTCGCCTCGACGCGCTCATGAGCAACTTCGCATCAAGCTGAAGCGCTTCGTTGCTCTAGGCTATTGATTTGTCGCGCTTCTCTCGCAGATAACCGCACACACTTATCCGCGAAGCGCTCTAGAAAAAAGGCGCGGACGCTAGGGCGTCCACGCCTCGTTCGCGATCCCGCTTTTCATGTGGGAGGGGATGCACGCAAAAGTGGGGGGCTATTTGCGCGCCGGGATCGCAAGTCTCAGAGGAAAGTGAAATAAATCTGCGTTTTCCTCGTTTCGTTTTTGCGCGTTAGCGGTCGTTTCGCGAAAAGCGGAAATCCGCTGCTCACTTCTTGCGCGTCGCCTAAGCGACAACACCACGCGTCGCGAAATCGGTAACAGCGTATAGCGCGAACAGGATCGCGGCCGTCGCTGTGGCGGTGATAACGGCCCCAATGACGCCTCTTCCGCTCGACCCATAGTTAAGTGACTGTTTCATTTGATCTATTCTCCTGCCGCCGTCGGCGCGTTCTAGCCTTGGCGGCGTCTTTTTGTTGTTACGATTGTGGATGTAGGGCTTAGCGCGAAGTATTCAATGAACACTTCCTAAAATGTTCAATTTTTGCGCCAAAACGCCGGTTTGCTGCGATGAGTTGACATGCAGCCCGCATCTAAGCCTGAAAGCGCAGCTAATTCAGAGGTTTATAGTGTGCGTAGCTTTCGCCGGCTTCGACAAAAAAATCAGTCGCGCGTTGCGATCGCCCGCAAAATAACGTCGATCACCGCATCCAAATCGGCTGAGAGCGCTTGGAACTCGTCATCAAGAAAGATCGCTGGGGTGGTAAAACGGAAGACCATCGACTTCACCGCGTTTGCGAAAGCCGCCACGTCGTCGATTTCAAAGACGCCAGCCTTAACGCCGTCGACCAGAATTTCCGCGACGAGCCCTTCCTCAATGCGCTCCCATTCAACCGCAATGTGGCGGCGCTCGCTGAGGAGTTCGCTCGATAGCTGGAAGGCTTTGGGCCTGTCGTGGAAACGATTGTAATTGAGCCGAAACGTTTCTTGGAGGAGCGCGCGAAGGCGCACCTCCGCCGGTAAAGCGCCATCAGCGATTGTCGCGCGCAACGTCGTTACATGATCGTCCAGGAGGGTTTTTACAAACGCCTCGGCAATATCCATCTTGGACGGAAAATACCGATACAAATTGCCCGTCGACATGGAGCAATCCCTGGCGATTTCCGCCATCGTCGTTTTGCTATAGCCGTAGTGGAGAAAACGCTGGGTCGCGGCTTCAAGAATTGAGAGCGCGGTCGGATCTAGCGCATCTGCGCCGAGCGGCAACTTGTTACCGTCTTCAGACTCCTTGCCGCCACTTTCGTCAACACCGCTTTTTTGCTCGCCAACGCCAGCGGCGTTGGCCGGGCGGTCTCCATTACTCATCCGGCGATATTTCCTTTTAGTGCGTTTTCCGACCAAGTGCCGGCCGGTTGGGGGCCAAGAAAACGCGACAAAACAAGAATCTAAAGCAACGAAGCGTTTCTGAGTGATGCGAAGGTGCTTTAGCGCTTAGCAACTGAACAAATCATTATGCGTTCAGGCGAACCCCATCAAGCGATCAACTGCGATTGGCGGCTCAACCGGATTAGCTGGTCTTGCTCATACCCCGCCGCAAAGGCGTTAAGATGGGTTCGCGTGAGCAGCCTTCTGATCAGATTGGAAACCCGCTCACTGTGTTTGTTTGGCCGCGCGCCGCGAACAGCAAACCGCACACTTCATTGCGAAGCGCTTTCAGGCGCTGGCGCTTGGGCGAGCGCCATCAATTCATCGACGAGGGTTTCGAAAAGCGGCCGTTTCCACGCGTTCATATGGGCAACGATGACCCGGTCGGTCGCGGGCGCGTAGTAGGCTGCTGTCAGATACCCGACAATGTCGCCGCGGTGGCCCAAGAAAACGGCGCCGCTTTGCGTAACGGTGGTGATCTCCAAGCCGAGGCCCATCTGGTAGCGCATTTTATTTTCCAAGGCGCGCCCGACCATTTCATCGCCGACGGGTTTCAACGCGCCGCCATCAGAAAAAAGCGCGCGCAGAAAAACGGAAAGGTCCGCCGCCGTTGAGCGCAAGCCGGCGTCTGGTCCGGCGGCGTCTCGCCAGTAGTGAACATCCCGGTTCGGGCGCAAGACGCCCCCATACCCATGGATCGGGTCTTCGCCCGCCATTTCATCCGGGTAGGATGTATTCTTAAGGCCTAAGGGATTGAGAATACGAGCGCGCAATAGCTCCCGATGGCTTGCTCGCGTTGCCCCTTCAAGGGCCAGCGCCGCCACGTGGTAGTTCGTATTTGAATAGTCAAATTTAATACCAGGGTCGCCCGTCCGTGCACGCCCCTTAATCAAGCGAAGAGCATCGCCTGGCGTTACGGCGTCGCGCTTGTCCCAAAGAAGGTAATACCGCCAATCCACATAATCGCGCACACCCGAACGGTGGCCTAAAAGCTGGCGAATTGTCGGGAAGGGCGCACGCCCAAGGGTTTCAGCATCAGCCGAGGCGAGGTATTGATCAATAGGCTGATCAAGGTCTATCAGCCCATCCTTAGACGCAAGCACGGCCGTTGCAGCGACAAATGTTTTGGTGACGCTCGCAATCCGCATCGGACTGCCCACGGCCATGGGCGCGCGCCCCCTTTTCTTCGCGACGCCAGCAGCGTGATCAAAGACGCCTTCCGGCCCATCCACGCGGAGGATCACACCCGGTGCGCCTCCCTCTATCGCTTTGTCCGCAAGCCTTGAAAGGGCGGCCGATATTTCGTGGGTTTGTGCTGGCGCTTGCGCGTTAAGGGTTGGGGCGCCCTGAGAAAAACGCGTCGTTGCAAGGCTCGCGCACAGAAAAATCGCGAAAGTGATAATGCACTTGTACGGAGGGTACAGAGACCTTTCCGCGTGCGTCGGTTTCAGCACGATAGTATGCAGCGAAAGTACGAGACCGCCTACACCCTCAAAAAAGGCTTTCCTAGAAACCTCTCGTCACCGCCGGCGGCGGCCGGACCGCTCACAAGACCATAGGAAGCATGCGAGCGACGGGCGGGCCCCTAACGCCGATAACGCCGGCAGGTCGCCTCATAGGGCTTGGCCGAAAGGCGCGCGTTCCAACCGTCCGTCCACGCCTCACCGCCTTTAACGCCCAAGACTTCGCGGCACTGTTCAAACCCGGTGCGATACTGCGCTGACATCACGCCAACGTCGCTGCCGGCGAGCTTAAACGCATCGTCAAAGCAACGGCATTCGGCAGAAACTTTTTCAGCGCCGCCACGGCGACCGATGCTGCGGCTAGGCCCCGCGTCGCTGACGACGCTGCTGCCGCCTCGGGCGGTCAATTTCGTGTTCGCAAGCGAATATATGGCGATCGCAAAAACGAAAAGCGCCAGAACACCGCCAAAGACTGCTTCGATTTTCATCATCACGCCTACCCCTCACCAATCCCCAGTCGCTGCAGGTTAGCACACTATCACGCGGACAAAAAAGTCCACTCGCCCGATGCTTGAATCGCAGGCGCTTAACCCACGTGTTCTGGCCAAACGAGCGCGCTAGAGCTGCGTCGAGCCGCTCAAAAATACGCGCGGTTTCAAGCAACTTTGCGTCAGAATAGGACAAATAATGGGCGGTGAGAAGCAGCCAGCGTTGGCCCTCGCGGAAAACTTTGAAGCTCCTGCTCTTTTTGCCGGCGTGGTCTCACAAAAGTATCGAGAAAGCGCCCTCCGTCGGCTCGACCTTTGGCGCCTAAAGTCAGGGCAATCGTTTGGCGCGGCGGGCGTTGAGCTTTAACCGCAGGGCGTTCAGCTTGATAAAGCCTTCGGCGTCAGCCTGGTCGTAGACGGCGTCTTCTTCAAAGGTGACGTGCTCTAGGGAGTAAAGCGACTGGGGAGAGGTGCGCGCGACGACGCGCGCAGACCCTTTGTAAAGCTGGACTTTCGCGACGCCCGTCACACGCTCTTGCGATTTGTCGATGAGCGCTTGCAGCATCTCACGCTCGGGCGAAAACCAGAAGCCGTTATAAATCGCCTCAGCGTAGCGCGGCATCAGCCCATCCTTCAACCGAACCGCCTCACGATCGAGGGCAACCTGTTCGACGCCACGGTGGGCGGCGAGCAAAATGGCGCCGCCGGGCGTTTCATAAACCCCGCGGGATTTCATGCCGACAAACCGGTTTTCCACAAAGTCGAGCCGGCCGACGCCATGGCGGCGCCCATAATCATTCAGGGCGGCGAGCAGCGTCGCGGGCGACATCGCCTCGCCGTTGATTGCAACCGCGTCCCCGCGTTCAAATGCAATATCGATCACTTCCGGCGTATCAGGCGCCGAGACTGGGTCATCTGTGCGCTGATAAACATAATCCGGCGCAGGCTCGCCCGGATCTTCCAACACCTTTCCCTCAGAGGACGTATGCAGAAGGTTGGCGTCAACCGAGAACGGCGCTTCGCCGCGTTTGTCCTTCGGCACCTCAATTTGATGCGCTTCGGCCCACGCGATCAACTTTTCGCGGCTGTTTAGATCCCACTCCCGCCAGGGCGCAATCACCTCGATATCGGGATCAAGCGCATAGGCGCTGAGCTCAAAGCGAACCTGGTCGTTGCCTTTCCCAGTGGCCCCATGGGCGATGGCGTCGGCCCCGGTCTGGCGGGCGATTTCCACCAAACGCTTTGCAATCAACGGTCGGGCGATCGACGTGCCGAGGAGATATTCGCCCTCGTAAACGGTATTGGCGCGGAACATCGGAAACACAAAGTCGCGCACAAATTCTTCACGAAGGTCTTCAATGAAGATCTCTTTCACGCCTGCGCGTTCCGCTTTTAAACGCGCCGGCTCAAGCTCGTCGCCCTGGCCGAGGTCAGCGGTGAAAACCACGACTTCGAGGCCACGCTCAGCCTGCAACCATTTCAAAATAACCGAAGTGTCGAGCCCGCCCGAATAGGCGAGCACGACCTTTTTAACCGTGCGATCTGCAGCCATGCCTCGTGTCTCCAACGCGTAAGCGCCGGTGCATACCTACTTTCCGCCGGATAGGCCAGACGGGACGCCCATTGCGCCACCCCCCATTGCGCCACCCATTGGAGATGCGGCGTCGCCGAGAAAGCCAGCGTCATCGCCAAGCTTAATCAGTGCGGCGTCCAACTCCGATCGCACGGCGGCAACAACATCACGATCGCTAGCCGGGATCGCTTCGAGCGCGCGCAGCATCTGCATAGCGCGGTCATACCCTTGCCGCTGGGCTGGCGGCAGCATATTCAGCATATCGGGAGACATCGCCTGCATTTGCGCGAGCATCTGCGCTGTGTTGGGCGGGACGTTGAGGGCCGCGTAAGCCAAAAATAATGCGTCTCCGGTGGCCCCCCAGTCGAGCGCATTTTTGAAGCCGCTCTTACGCGCGAAGGCGTTGACCCTGTTGAACATGCTTGGGTTTTCATCCTTGAGCTCTCGTAACGACATGGAATAGGGCGAGAACAAATCGCCATCGAGCACGTCATCGCGGCCTTCGAAAATCGAGACGTCTTCCTCTTTCATCTCCTCACCAAGTTTCATCGCGCCTTCGAGGCTATCAATGAATTTCATTGCGCGCTCTTCGGTGAGGGCGGGGGCTTCCGCGGCGAGGGCCGCGCCTATCGACGAAAAAAGCAGCGCGGACAAGGACAGCAATACTGCGGCGAGCCCTGCGAATGGCGATCGGTTCATCGGCGTATCTCCTTAAATAGCGGCGACACGCCGCACCACCCATCATGCGCCCCCAGGAGATCGATTGAAAGGGCCACGCCGGTAAATTCGCCTAACAGACGCGTTAGGTTGCAGCGTCGTTCCGTTTGAAAGATAGCGGCGCCTCGATCGGGCATGCGGGGAAGCGCGAGCCGCGCCTAAATTCTCATATCACGGGTTTGTTTGATTACCGCGCGCCGAGCGTGTCGGCGGGGGCGGCGACCCGGTCACTTAGCCTCGTGCTGGCTCGCGCCTTTTCGCTGGCCGATTTAAGTTGCCCGCAAGCCGCAAAAATATCGCGCCCGCGCGGCGTCCTGATCGGCGAGGCGTAACCGGCGCGGTTTACAATATCGGCGAAGGCCTCAATCCGTTCCCATGGAGAACAAACGTAGGGCGATCCGGGCCACGGGTTAAACGGGATCAGATTAATCTTCGCAGGCACACCCTTCAGGAGACGAACAAGGTCACGCGCCTCGGCGAGACTGTCATTAACGCCGTCAAGCATCACATATTCGAAGGTGATGCGGCGCGCGTTTGAAACGCCAGGATAACGTCTGCAGGCGTCTAAAAGGTCCGCAAGCGGATATTTTTTATTGATAGGCACCAGGATATCGCGCAAATCGTCCCGCACTGCGTGGAGAGAAATGGCGAGCATCGCTCCCGTCTCTTCACCAAGGCGATGCATCTGCGGCACGATGCCAGAGGTCGACACGGTTATCCGCCTGCGCGACAGGGCGACGCCCTCGCCGTCGGATAAAATCGTCATCGCCGTTGCGACATTGTCCAGGTTTAGGAGGGGTTCGCCCATACCCATAAAGACAATGTTGGAAAGCTGACGGTCGTCTAGGCCGCCGGACGGCCATTCCCCAAGATCATCTTTAACGACCAACGCTTGGGCGACGATCTCGCCCGCGGTCAGGTTTCGCACCAGGCGCTGCGTTCCCGTATGGCAAAACGTGCAGGTCAATGTGCAGCCGACCTGGCTTGAAACGCACAAGGCGCCGGCCCGCCCCACATCGGGGATAAAGACGCACTCCGCTTCAACGCCTGGCGCAAAGCGGAGCAAATACTTCCGTGTGCCGTCGACCGAGACGAGCCGTTCAACAATCTCCGGCCGGTCGAGCGTGAACTGCGCGTCAAGCTTCGCGCGGAGGTCCTTGCTGATATCGGTCATCCCGTCGAACGACGTGGCGCCGGCGCCGTAGACCCAACGCCAAAGCTGGTTGACCCGCATGCGCGCGCGTTTGGCGTCAAGGGAGAACGCTTGCCCTAACGCTTGGCCCAGGTCGCCACGGCCGACGCCGACAAGCGCTCTTTTTTGATCGCTCGCCTCAACCCGTTTCCTATGGTCCAGCACCGCCATGAAACCTGCGCCATCCAATGCATTTCGTGGCGCAGCGGCGCCAGGTACTGTGTGGCGCACTTGCGCCGGTGAAATCCGAGCGCCCATTGACCAAAATCCCCGTTGACCAAAATCAATGTGGTCGCCGCCCGCCTCGCGGCGTATAACGAAAATTGGCCAATCGCGCAAAATTTCGGTTGCGCAGAATAACGCGAAAAGGCGGGCCGCTCCCATGGCGCGTAAACTGCTCGGCGGCGAGCTCGTCGTCGCAACCCATAACGCCGGTAAGGCGCGCGAGTTTTCAGCGCTCCTCGCCCCGCACCATGTCGCTGTGCGGTCAGCGGCGGAATTGGAGTTGGCGGAGCCAGAGGAGACCGAGACAACATTTGCTGGCAACGCCGCCCTTAAAGCGCGCGCGGCCGCCAAGGCTTCCGGACTGCCAGCTCTCGCAGATGATAGTGGTCTATGCGTCGACGCCCTCGGCGGGGCCCCTGGGGTCTATTCCGCGCGGTGGGCTGGCGAAAAAAAAGACTTCGGCCTTGCGATGGATAAAGTCCGCGAAGCGCTAAACGACGCCGAAACCGAGGACTTTAGCGCCCGCTTTGTCTGCACCTTGTGCCTCGGCTGGCCGGACGGGCGCGCCGACCTGTTCGAAGGCTCTGTCAAAGGCCTTTTGGTGTTCCCGCCGAGGGGCGATTTGGGCTTTGGCTACGACCCGATTTTCCAGCCCGTTGGGGAGACGCGCACTTTTGCAGAAATGGAGAGCGACGAAAAACAGGCCTACTCCCACCGGGCGCGCGCGTTCAATCGATTTGTCGACGCCTGCCTTGTGTGACCGGTCTCCAATGACTTGGCTCTTAATAACCTGGCCCGTTTGACCTGCCTCGTATGACCGCATTTGACCGCCATATCTCTCCTGAAGCGAAAACCCGCGACGCTAGAACGATCGTCGAACGCGGCGAAGCGGAAGCGGGGCGCGGCGTTTATCTTCACTGGCCCTATTGCGAACGAGTCTGCCCCTATTGCGATTTCAACGTTTTTAAAGACCGCGCCGTTGACGCCGAGGCGTGGATTAACGCTCTCACCGGCGACTTGCGCGGATGGCGCGAGCGGGTCGGACCGGGCGCGTTGACGAGCCTTTACTTTGGCGGCGGTACGCCCTCGCTTGCGCCGACCCCCGTCATCGCGGCAGTCATTGAAGCGTGTGCTGATCTTTTTGGCTTCGAAGACGATCCTGAAATCACCCTTGAGGCAAATCCGACGAGCGCAGAGGCCGCACGCTTTGGCGACTTCCAGCGCGCGGGCGTCAACAGGCTGTCGCTTGGCGTGCAATCGTTACGCGACGACGCACTGAAATTTCTCGGCCGTGACCACTCAGCCGCCGACGCACGAAAAGCTTTTGAGCTCGCACGCACGCACTTTCCGGAAAGTTCGTTTGATCTAATCTACGCGCGCCCCGAGCAACCCTTGAGTGATTGGGAGACGGAGCTTCATGAGGCGCTCGCCCTCGAGCCGGCGCATTTGTCTTTGTACCAGCTAACGATTGAACCGGGGACCGCATTTGAGCGGGCGACCGCGCGTGGCGCATGGACGCCAAAAACGGGTGACGCCACCGCTGACTTTTATGATTTAACGCAAACGCTTACGGCCGACGCCGGGATGCCGGCATACGAGATTTCGAACCACGCGCGCGCCGACGCCCGGTCGAAACACAACATGCTTTACTGGCGCCATGGAGATTATTTCGGCGTTGGCCCCGGCGCCCACGGGCGCTACAACAGCGCTGGTCAGCGCTACGCGACGGAAACCCCGCGCAAGCCGGACGCCTATTTCGCCCATGTGGCGGCCCATGGCTGGGGGCAAAGCGCACATGATCCGCTTAATGAGGAAGACCGGCTAACGGAACGCCTTGCCCTCGGGCTGAGGCTCGTCGACGGCTGCGTACTTGATCAACGCTCGCTTACCGCATTAGGAAAGCGGTATGGAAACATTACAGCCTTGTGCGACGACGGACTGTTAAGCGTTGTCGGCGACCGCCTTGCCGCAACGGACGACGGGCGGCGCGTTCTCAATGCGCTTCTCGCCGCAATTCTGAACGCGTGATTTGACAAGCACCGGCGCTAAAAAATGCTTGCGCTCAAACCTCGGACTATTTCTTGACGAGGACCGCGTATTGGCAGTTACCCACATCCCGCAAAACACGTTCGGGCACATTGTAGAGCTGACAAAAAAATCTCAGTGAACTTAGTTTGTAATAGGAATATTGCCGCCAAAGCGCAACTTTGAAATGCGTTGAGAAAACCTCTAGAAACGCGTCCTGATCAAACCGACGGACCGGGATGCCTTTCGTCTGCCCCTCTGGATTGTGCGCGTAGGCATTAAATTCAGCCTCTTCAACAAACTGTTTTTCCGGGCTCGCTTTTTCAAATGTGAAGCCTTTGGTTTCGGCGACCGCATGTGTGGTTGCCGCGATAAGAACGCCGCCGGGCTTCAACACCGTTGAAATACTCCCCACAATATCCGGATACGCATCAGTGGGAACGTGCTGCAAGACCATGCTTAAAAGCGCCACATCGAAAGACGCGCTAGATTTGTCTTGTGCAAAGGCGCTCACGAACTCCGGCGACACCGTGCATTTGGGCGGGTCGTGGAAAGCATTTTTTAGGGCGGCGCAACGCGCAGCGTCAGGCTCCAGCGCAACGACCGTCTCCATATGCTCAAGGCAAAGCGGCGTCATACGGCCATGGCCGGCGCCCACATCAATAACGGATCCGCCGGCTTTAAGTGCGAGCACCAGCTCCAGAATTTCAATGAAGTCTTGATCGTGGGAGCCCGATCTGTCGCCAATGCGGCTCGTAAAAAGGGCTCTGAAGGTCTTCAGGCTGGCGTCACTGGAGTTATAGACGTAGTCTGACATTTGTGCGCCGCCTTAAGCAGCCCTCAAGGATTAATTTGATGGGCGCATTTTGTTTGCACGCTAAAAACCGGTGACGAAGCTTTTTGGCGCAGGGTCAATCACCTGGATGCCTTCGGGCTGAATTTCCAGGATCGCAAGGCCCCGCTCGACCCGACCGTCTGGCGTCAGTCGGAACAATCCGTCAGCCCCATAATAACCGTTCGGGTCAGCAATCGCGCGCGCCTCAAACCGGTTGCGCGCATTATTGCCGCGCCCAAGACGGGCAGCCAGAAGCGTCGCGTCATAGCTGAGCGAGGCAAGCTTTGGCGGATTTGATCCGAACGCCGCTTTATAGCGTTCATTAAACCGCGCAGTCGCTTCCGGATCGGGCGCTGCAAACCATCCGCCCCGTAATGCAGGCTCGCGCGATAGGCGCGGATTGTTCCAGCCTGAGACGCCCAAAATCTTTATACGGTTGATATCCACATTATAATACGGCAGGAGCGGGGCAAGCGCGCGCAGCAACGTGCCCTGTTCCGGCATTAAAACGGCCTGGTACCCATAAGCCTGACCGCCGGGCGTTGGCGCCGCTTGCGGATTATCGGGATCATAATTGTGACGCATCTCGGGCGGGATGATCTCGGTTGAATATTTCGCCAACCGCCGCGCCGGCGCCAACATTTTGTCCGGGTCCTGTTCATAGACTTCTTGGTGAACGAGAATGCCGCCCCGCTGGGAGAGCTCCTGGGAAAACGCCGACGATACCCGCGCCCCGTAATCCGTTGCCGGCGCCAGAAGACCAAAACGCGAAATGTCGTTCACCATGGCGTAGTCGGTGACACGAACGATTTCGATTTCCGGCGGGAAACTCAAAAGATATACGCCGTCGCCCGCCACATTGACGTCAGATGAAAAAGCGATCACCGGCGCGCCGACGGCGTCGGCCACAGGCTTCACCGCCTCGACCGAGTTCGCAAATAACGGCCCTAGGATGATCTCAGCGCCGTCCGCGAAGGCTGAGCGCGCGGCGGCGGCGGCTCCTTCTGGATTGCCTTTAGTGTCTTTCGGGATAAGGAGAAAACGCGTGTCGCCCGCCTCAAACATGGCGAGCTGTGCGGCGTCAAACATTGCCGATGCGATCGTCTGCACATTGGACGAGGCGGCTGAAAACGGCAGAAGCAGCCCAATGCGGACGGGCCGCGTATCCTGCATATGAAGCGGCGCAACGAACGCGCGTCGATCATATCGGCGCGCCTCTTGCGGGGCCTCTTCGACGTCTTGGGCGAACGGGTCGATTTCGCCGACGGGCGCAGGCCCCGAAACAATGGGACCGCGTGGATCAGGTGTTGAGGAGCAGGCCGCTGCGAGCACCATCAAGGCCGCAACAAAGAGACGGGGCGCTAAATGGCTGCGGCGCTCTGAAACCTCGGGGCTAGAACAATGTGCAAACAACCTGAGTCCGAACACACTGCCTAAAAACGAGTTTGGCGCCTTCGATAAATCGCCGACATGTTCCCTTAATCGCTTCATTATTGCAGTTTCCTGTCCTGCGTCGCCCGGTTATCGTTGATATACACGCAGCTGACCTCAGCGTCGACCAGCCGTTTCGTTCGTCTAGTATTGGGGTCCAATGGAGTCCGTTTAGGTCTCTTCGAGGCTCTTTCAGGCCCATCAGCGGCTTTCTTTCAGGGACCTTCGCTCTTGAGCAACCGCGACATCCAAAAAAGAAAACAGCGAACCTCAAAAAAAAACGCAGAAAACAATGACGCCCGCCAAAAAGCGCCCGCAGAAACGTCTGTGCGTGCGCGCGAGAGCGAACCAAAGCTTGCGCCGGGGCTTTATGTTGTCGCCACGCCGATCGGCAATCTCATGGATATGACCTACCGTGCCGTTTCAACGCTGCAGGCGGTCGATTTAATTCTCTGTGAAGACACCCGCCAGACCGCAAAACTCTGTGCAAATTTTAACATCGCGACGGCACGGCGCGCCTACCACGACCATAATGCTGTTTCCGTCCGTCCCGAGATCATTGAACGCCTGCAAGACGGCGCCGCGATCGCCCTTGTGAGCGACGCCGGGACGCCGCTGATTTCGGATCCCGGTTTTAAACTCGTGAGCGAAGCCCGCGCCGCCAGCGTTGCCGTGGTCCCAATCCCGGGGGCGAGTTCAGTTTTGGCTGCCTTGAGCGCCGCGGGCGCGCCGACCGATCAATTTTTCTTCGCCGGTTTTGCCCCGCAAAAGCCCGGCGCCAGGTCGCGCTTTTATAAAGCGCTGTCGGAGACATCGGCGACCGCTGTGGTCTTTGAAACGCCGCCGCGTCTCGCTGCGTCCTTGCGCGCGCTCGCGGGCCATGCTCCGGACCGGCGCGTTACGGTGGCGCGCGAGCTCACAAAGCGCTTTGAGGAGTTTGTCGCTGGAACCCCGGAAGAGCTCGCCAATCGGTTTGAAGCCGAACCAACGCTCGGCGAGATTGTGCTTGTTATTGGGCCGCCCAGTGAGGCGAGAGAAATGCCGAGCGAGGAAACACTTAGGCGCTTCCTGGTGGACGCACTCTCGACACTGTCCGTCAAAGATGCCGCGAGCGCCGCCGCGCAAGCCCTCGGCGTTCCCCGCAAGCAGGCCTACGCCCTCGCGCAATCGATAAAAAATGAACGTACTGAAACTTAATACGCATAGTGATTATATAGTGATTATCTAGACCTTCACGATAACCTCTAGCGACCGCTGAGGAACAACCTTGAACGCCAACAGCCGAAAAAATCGCAAAGCCGCCGAGGCCCGGGGCCGCCAGGCGGAATGGCTCGCCTGCGCGCTCTATCTTTCACGCGGCTTTACGGTTGTGGAAAGGCGCTACAAAACAAGGGTCGGAGAAATCGACCTGATTTTAAAACGCGGGCGGACTTTTGTTTTTTGTGAAGTCAAAGCGCGACGGCACATGGATGACGCCGTAAACGCTGTCGACACCCGCACCCGGCGTCGGATTGAGCAAGCGTCGCGAAACTTCCTTGCCCGCGCGAAAGACGCTGAGAGGTGCGCAGTCCGCTTTGATATTTGCGCCGTGGTCGGATGGCGGCCGCGCATCGTTCACGACGCGTGGCGCGAGGGCGACTGAATTCAACGCATACCTCTGAAAACGCTGATCCCGCCGGTTCGACAACACGCTACCGGATTATAGCTATTCGGCGAAATCCGTTCTCACCCCTGTCTCAAACCAGGTGTAACGAGGCGTTCAACATCACCGAGCCTGGAAAACCATACACGCCGAAACAACCGCCGCAGATAAGGGTCGGGGAGCCTTTGCGATTGCGCCCGAATTGGCCCACGGTCCATTTTTTAAGGCTCGCAGGAGGCAATCGATGAAAGTACCATCTTTTCTGATTTCGCTGTGCAAAATGACCTTGCGCCAAGGGCCCTCCTGCACGTGCAAACGCCTCGGCGGCGCTGCCCTCCTATCGCTTGCGGCCGTAACGCTCGCCGGCTGCACCTCGAGCAAGACGCTCGGCTCCAGCGTCGACGACTTCACCGCCGCCCAGTCGATCCGCAGCACGCTTTTTACCGATCGGTCCCGCGATTATGGCGACGTGGACATCACGATTTACGATGGTCGGCTGATGCTCACCGGCACCATGCGTTCAGAGGAAGGCCGCCAGAAACTCGTGGCTAACGCCTGGCGCGCGGAAAACATCCGACAGGTTGTTGATGAAATCGTGATCGGTGAGAAAACCGGCTTTGGCCAGGGCGTCGCCGACAGCCGTATTGATCAGACCATCAACGCAAAATACCTCACTGACCGTGGCGTTTCAGGCAATGACTACAAGATCGCGGTATCAAACAGGGTTGTTTACATCATTGGCGTCGCGCGCGACCAAATCGAGCTCGACCGCGCCCTGAATTACGCCCGCTCCACATCCGGCGTGAAAAAAGTTGTCAGCCACGTGGTTTATCGGGATGCTGATGCGCCGAGGCGCAACTAACAGCGCCCGTTCAAAGCGCGGACGCGAAAGCGGTCCCGCGAGAGATAAAGCGAGCGCACAAATGGCCTTGACCGTCGCGATACAGATGGACCCCATTGAGGCCGTCGATGTTGACGCCGACACAACTTTCGACTTGGCGCTGGAAGCGACAAACCGCGGCCACACGGTTCATGTCTATCATCCGCACGCCCTGCAATTTGACCGCGGCCGTGTAAAAACGCGCGCGCAAAAAATTGAGCGGCTGGCTCGAAAGAAAGGCGACCATGTGGCGCTCGCCGCCCCGTCAATGCTCGATCTCCATAGCGTCGATTGCGTTCTCATCCGCCAAGACCCGCCCTTCGACATGGCCTATATTACGGCGGCGCAAATCCTCGAGCGTCTGCAGCCTGACGTTTTGGTGTTAAACGACCCCCGATCAATCAGGGATGCGCCGGAAAAACTCTTTGTCACTGATTTTCAAGACCTCACTGCACCAACGCTGATTACGCGCGACGTTTCCGCCATACAGGATTTTCGAGCGGAGTTTGAGGATATCATCATCAAACCGCTCTATGGAAATGGCGGGGCCGGAGTGTTTCGGGTAAAGCCCGACGACACCAACTTTAATGCGTTGACGGAACTCTTTCTTGAGACCTATCGCGAACCTTTTGTCGTTCAACAATTTCTGCCGGCGGTGACAGCCGGCGATAAGCGGATCATTCTCCTGGACGGAGAAGCGGTCGGCGCCATCAATCGCATTCCAGCGGCAGGCGAGACACGGTCGAACATGCATGTGGGCGGGCGCGCGGAGCCAGTTGAAATGAGCGACCGCGACCAGGAGATTTGTGATCGGATCGGCCCCGCGCTTCACGAACGAGGCTTATTGCTCGTCGGCATAGACGTCATTGGCGATGTCATTACCGAGATCAACGTCACCTCCCCGACGGGCGTCCAAGAGGTGCGTAAATTTGGCGGCGCCGATATCTCGGCGCTCTTTTGGGACTGGGTCGAGGGCCGCAGAGCTTAATACCTGGGGCCTGAAAACAAGCGTAAAACCAGCGAATTGTGGCCTGAGACGAAGACACAGCCTCACACTAGAGCAA